>NZ_JBAURZ010000313.1:0-6624 GCF_049581445.1 Paraburkholderia sp.
GCACCAGCGCCGACCGCCGCCTTTCCACGCCCATGCGCCGGCAGCGCTTCGTCCGCTTTCGGGCTGTCGGCCGGATCGGCGAGGCCGCCACCCAACGCGGTCATCAGCGAGGCGTGTGCACCGAGGCGCTGCGCCTGGATCCGCGCGACGCCTTCCTGCGCGCGCAGCAACTGGTTCTGGGCGACCAGCACGTTCAGGTAATCGGTCAGGCCGCGTTTGTATCCTTCCTTCGCCAGGTCATAGTTCTTGCGCGCGGCGGCCACGGAGCGCTCGGCGTCGTTCTCCTGCGTCTCTAATGAACGCAGCCGTACGACCTGATCCGCGACATCCTTCAACGCGCTGACGATGGACTGGTTGTACTGCTCGACGGCTGTGTCGTAGCCCGCGTCCGATACGCCGAGTTCGGAACGCAGTCGGCCGCCGTCGAAGATCGGCAGCGACATCGCCGGTCCGCCGGTCCAACTGCCATTGGCCGAACGCAGGAACTGGAACAGCGGACCGGCCGCTGCGTATCCGCCGATCGACGCCAGCAGATTGATGTCCGGATAGAAGTTGGCCTTGGCGACATCGATGCCGCGTGCCTGCGCCGCCACCGTCCAGCGAGCCGCGACGATATCGGGCCGGTGGCCCAGCAGATCGGCGGGCAAGGCGGACGGCAGTCCGGCAGGTGCCGACAACGAGAGCGCCGGCCGGGTGATCGAATCGCCCGCGCCCGGTCCTTTCCCTGCCAGCGCCGCAAGCTGGTTACGTCCGAGCGCGATCGCTTCTTCGAGCGCGTCGATCTGACGTTCATATTCGGGAATTGGCGTTTGCGCCTGGCTCAGTTCGAGCTGGGTGCCGAGTCCGCCCTTCAGACGGCGATTGGCCAGATCGACGATCTGCTGTTGTTGCTGAAGGGTGGCATTGGCGATATCGAGCAGCGCGTAGTCCATCGACATGCCGATATACGCGCGCACCACGTTCGCTTCCAGTTCGAGTTGCGCAGCGCGCTCATCGGCGGCGCTGGCGTGGGCCAGGTCGAGCGCGCGTTCGGTGGCGTTCTTGTCCTTACCCCACAGATCCAGGTGATAGGAAAGGCCGATCGTGCCGGTGTTGTCCCACGTGGTGGCGTCGGCGAGGGGCCCGGGGCCGTAATAGACGTTGTCGGGCCAATGTTGCCGCTCGATCGACAGATTGCCGTTGATTTGCGGCGACTCCGCTGCGCGCGCGACGCCCGCCATGGATTGCGCCTGCCGCACCCGCGCCTGAGCGGCCGCGAGCGTTGGATTGCCGGCCTGAGCGGCTTCGATCCAGGCATTTAATTGCGGGTCGTTGTAGGCGCGCCACCAGTCGGCGGCCGGCCATTGCGCGTCGGCATTGGCGGCGCGGATGGCGGCTCCCACATCGAGCGAGCTGGGATCGGTTCCGCGTGCTTGCGGGGCGAGGCCTCCGGTACTGGCACATCCGGCGATTGTTAGTGAGATCGTAAGAACCGCGAGCGCGGCGATCCCTTTTTGTACCGGAGACTGCACGATTTCCCCCTTAATTGACTATAGAACCCTCTGCGTTATTATATTTTTGGTGGTATTCCTGAATAAGCTGTAAAGATGCAAGGCATTTTTACGCAAACTGTGACAATCGCTCTTACCAAGCATGTAACAATCGCCCTGTCTCGGAAAGGATAGGTATGGATACGCTCCAAAACATGCGTGTATTTGTCCGCGTCGTCGAAGCCGGTAGCTTCACGGGCGCCGCGCAACACCTGAATACGACCACGGCGTACGCGTCGCGCGCGGTCTCCGATCTCGAGGCGCATCTGCGCACGCGGCTGCTCAACCGCACGACGCGTCGCATCGCCCTCACCGAAGCAGGAGAGCGGTATCTGCAGCGCTGCGAGCAGATCCTCGCCTACGTCGATCAGGCTGAGGCCGAGGCAAGCGACGCCCACGCCAGGCCGTCCGGCAAGCTGAAGGTCCACGGCATGACGAGTTTCGGACAGCACTATGTCGTACCGTCCGTGGGGCGGTATCAAAAGCGCTATCCGGAAGTGCAGATTGAATTGACGCTGGCGGCGCGCGTGCCGGATCTGCTCGACGAGGGTTATGACGTCGCACTTGTGCTGGCGCAGAATCTGCCCGATTCGGGACTGGTGTCGCAGCGTCTGGGCAGCGTGTTCAGCATCGCCTGTGCGTCGCCCGCGTACCTCGAGCGGCATGGGGTGCCGCGGGTGCCGTCCGATCTGAGCCGGCATACCTGCCTGCAAATGGTCACGCCTGTTTTCCCGACCGACTCATGGACCTTCGATGGCCCCGACGGCCAGGAAACCTTCGAGCTCGGGCCCGCCACGTTTCAGGTCAATGTCGCCGAAGCGCTCGCCGTGGCGGTGCGTGAAGGCATGGGCATCGGCCTGCTGCCCACGTATTCGGCCATCAGTGGGCTGCGCAGCGGACAACTCGTCTGGGTCCTGCCGGAATACACGTCGCAGGAAATGAAGCTATACGCGCTGTATGCGTCGCGACAGTACCTCGACGCGAAAATCCGCACGTGGGTCGAGTTCCTGCGCGACGAATTGCCCGCCACGCTGGCAGTTGATCAGGCTGAATTGCGCAAATTCGCCCGTACGTAAGAGTGGAGTGAGCGGGCGGTTCTCGCTCGCGTCGCAGGTTTTACGGGACGCTCTGAGCCGCATGCGCGCCGCTATCGTGACGCTCTGTTACAGAAGTGTGGCGTCGCAACATTTCCTTACTTCCTCCGCCCATTTGATTTGATAACGTTGAGTCAACGCACTGGCCGGCCGTGTCGGCTTGCTGTCAGGAATCTGGAATCAATAAGGAAGAGGAATCATGGATACGCATCTGCTGATCGGCGTGGCCGTCATGCTGGGACTGATTGGAATTGCCGGCTCGCGCGATCTGCTGCGTCGGCTCAAGGCTCAGCAGCAACTGGTGCCGATCCGGGTCGAGCGTCGCGATGCGGCGGGCTATACGCGGCGTCGCTGAGCGACTGGATTTAGGGCACTACTGCAGTGCCTCGATCAACCGCGCGTCGTCTACCAGCGGGCGCTCCACATCGGTGCTCACCCGATACCATCTGAATTTCGCCGGCGGCATGCATGCGTGACGGGCCAAGTCATCAAGTTCAGGCCCGCTCAGCGTTGGGTCGAGCCAGCGGCGTGCCGCCCGAGGCGCGAACACCAGCGGACGGTGGTCGTGTACGTCGATCAGGCCGGCATCGGCGGCGGCGGTGACGATCACCAATCCCATACCTTCGGTTTGCGGGTGCGTGCCGTGCACATTGGATAGCGCGGCCAGGTACATCGGTTCGTCGCGCTTCAGACGGACGTAGTACGGCTGTCTGACTGGTTGCGTGGCCGGTTGTTGTACCGTCTCGCGGGCTGCCGCTGCTTGCCTTCGTGTCTGGGTGGCGGACGAGATCCGATCCGCTTCAGTGTCCTCAAGCTTCCCATCAATCGCTAACTCAAGCCGCCATTCGAACCAGCCGTCAGCAGGCACCAGCACCCGGCCCGTCTTCCACAACTCTTTGAAATAACGCCCACTCGCGGCTGTATCGGCGCGTGCGTTGATGGTCTGCGGCAGGTTCTGAGCACGGGCCCAGTCCGGGCAATAGCCCCAGTGGATGGCGCGTACTGTTTCGTCGGGATAGATGGCGAGCGGGTGGGTGCCTGGCGACAGGTTGTAGCCGGGACGACGGTCGGCGGCATCGAACAGCATGAAGGGATTGGCCAGCCCCAAGTGCTGGGCGTAACGCGATGCTTCGCGGTACTGGCTGATTCGACCGCACATGAGCGCTCCCGAGGTGGATGGCGCAACCGCTTGCCGACGCCCGCAGCTTAATGCGTTGCGCCGGTTGTGGCTAGCGGGGCTGGCACGGAGTGAAACCGCATAGATACGCGCTTTAGCGACGCGGCGGGGTTTCCACCTCCGGGTTTCGATGCGGTTTAGATCTCCACTACCTTATCCCACGCGAATTGCGGATTTTCCCATCGGCCTGTGCGGCGATCGAGATAGCCGCGCGGGTTGCAGACCACTTGCGTCCCGTTAATCGTGTAATCAAACGAGGTATGGGTATGGCCGTGAATCCATAGCGCGACCGGCTCACGCACCAGATCCGGGAGATGATTGACGAACCCGGCCGACACCTTGTCGTCCGCGTAACGCTCGGCAAGACTCAACCGATGCGGTGCGTGATGGGTCACCACGATCGTCTTGCCGGCAAACGGTTTGGCCAACTCACTTTCGAGCCAGTCGCGGGCCCGCGCATGCAGGGCGAGGGAATCGCCTGGCGTGAAATCGCGGGTCGCAGCGGCGTCCGGTGCGGCGGCGCGGTCGTGCGGCCAGGTGACCTGGATCAGACCGCGGAAGTCGAGCATGACCCGCTGCGCCGCTGCTATCGAGGTGGCGAGCGCATCGGCGTCCGCACCGCACAGCGTGAAATCGGTCCACAAGGTCGTGCCGAGCACGCGCCATTGGCCAGCCGGGTCGACCAGCGCGGCATTGTTGAGCATGTGCACGTTATCGACCGACGCGGCGGCGTCGTGCATCGCCGCTTCCAGTGCGCCGAACTCGCCGTCATAGTACTCATGGTTGCCGGGCACGTAGACGACCGGCACGGCGCCGTCGAAGGTTTCCGCGGCCCAGCGCGGACCGGCCGCATGATTGTGGATGTCGCCCGCGAGCACGATCAGATCCGCTTGCGCATGCGGAATCACTTCTGGTTCGTCGCACTCCAGATGCAGATCGGACAGCACGCGAATCTTCACGAACGATGCTCCTCTCAGGAAAACGCGGGACGTCCCCTCGCGGGATTGATCTTCGATGCGCTGGCACACAGCGGTTGGTCACGTTGTTTCGGGCTGATGCCCCTAGCGTAGCACCTTGCCGGGATTCATCAGGTTGAGCGGGTCCAGCGCGCGTTTGACCGCGCGCATCAACTGCACTTCGACCTCCGGCTTGTAATGCATGGCCTCGTCGATCTTCAACTGACCCAACCCGTGTTCCGCGCTGATGCTGCCGCGATGCCGGTGCACGCTGTCATAGACAATCTGGTTGATCGGGCTTTGGTACTGCGCGAGGAACGCTTTCGCATCCTCTCCTTCGGGGGCCTGCACGTTGTAGTGCAGGTTGCCATCGCCCAGATGCCCGAACGTCACCATGCGCGCGCCCGGCACTGCCTGCGCGATGGCCGCATCCGTCCCGGTGATGAAATGGCCGATGCGCGAAATGGGCACGGCGATGTCGTGCTTGATGTTGAGCCCCTCTTCGGCCTGCGCGAGCGGAATGTGTTCACGCAGATTCCAGAACGCGCGCGATTGCGCAAGGTTCTCCGCCACGACGGCATCTTCCACGAGACCGTCTTCGAGCGCGGTTTCCATCAGACGCTCGAAGAGCGCGCGCGCGTGTTCCTCACTCTCGCTGTCCGACAGTTCGAGCAGCACGACCTGGGCGTGCGACTCGGCGAACGGATAGCGCATCTGTTCGAAATGACGGCCGACGAGTCTTAGGCAAAAATCCGACATCAATTCGAAGCCGGTCAGAAGCGGCCCCGCAAAGCGCTGCGTGAGAGACAGGAAATCCAGTGCCGCCTGAGGCGAAGCAAGCGCAGCGAGTGCCGTGACGCGCGCTGCTGGCTGAGGATGGAGCTTCAGCACAGCGGCCGTGATGATGCCAAGCGTGCCCTCCGCGCCAATGTAAAGGTCGCGCAGATCGTAGCCGGTGTTGTCCTTGCGCAGGCCGCGCAGGCCGTCCCACAACTCGCCTTGTGCCGTCACGACTTCGAGGCCGAGGCACAGTTCGCGCGTATTGCCATAGCGCAGGACGCCGGTGCCGCCCGCGTTGGTGGCGAGGTTGCCGCCAATCGTGCAACTGCCTTCAGCCGCGAGGCTCAGGGGGAACAGACGGCCGGCTTCTTCGGCGCGAGCTTGCACTTCGGCGAGTATCACGCCAGCTTCGACGGTGATCGTATTGTTGTGCGTGTCGATGTCGCGAACCCGGTTCAGCCGCCGCAGACTCAGCACCGCCTGGGCGCCGCTCCTGTCCGGTGTAGCGCCGCCTGCCAGACCCGTGTTGCCGCCCTGCGGCACGATCGCGACACCGTGCTCGACGGCGAGCCTCACTAACGCGGCCACTTCAGCGGGTGTCGCCGGACACAGAACCGCGCACGCCGCACCGGTGTAGCGACGGCGCCAGTCGGTCAGGTAGGAGGCGGTGTCGTGCGAATCGGTCAGCACGTGTGCCGCGCCGATGAGCTCACGGCAGGCGGCGACGAAGGCTGGGTTGCTCGACGGGGAAGCGTGTTGGGTCATGATGGTAACGGGATCAGATGAAGCGGCTTGCACCTGCCATGGAGGTAGGCTGCACGGGACTTAGTCAGCGCGTTTCGCGCGTCGCGCAGCCCGCTTGAATGGCGCGACGTAGACGAGGGCGCAGACAAAAAAGATCACGGCAAGCAAGGTCTCCAGCCAGCCAAGCTGCGCGGAGTGGCCGCGATCGCTCATGCCGCGCACGATGCCTTCGGCAAAATACAGCAGGATGAGCAGCGATGCCCACTGTAGCGTATAAAGCCGCCGGCGCAGCACGCCCGGTAGCGCGAGCAGCAACGGCACCGCCTTGAGGACGAGCGCCGTGC
>NZ_JBAURZ010000314.1:0-59958 GCF_049581445.1 Paraburkholderia sp.
ACTGCACGGCATGCTTGCTCTGCGTGGCAGGATTCACCTGTTCTGCGCCAGAGCCTTGGCCGACCAGCACGGCCGTGCCCGTGTTCGACTGATATGTTGCCGTGTAATAGCCGCCCGCGACGATCTCGCCGGATTGCAGCGCGCCGGCAGCGCCCGACAACTGGATTGAGCCTGGACCCGCATTGATCGTGACCGCGCCGCTACTGTTGTTCGCCGCGCGGAAATTCAGCGGCATCCCGTCCGCATAGGCCGTGATCGGCGGCGTCAGCGCGATATTGATCTGGTTCGCAGTGCCGCTGGTGTCGACGGCATAGTTCGTCGACTCGGTCTGCATCATCTGCAGGATGCTGGTGACCTGCGGCACACCGGCCGGCACCGCGATGTTGCCCGCAACGACCGTGGTGGCACCGAACGCGACAGTAACGACTGCCAGCGCGGTCCAGCCCGAGTCAACCGTCGGCGCGACCTGCGTGCCGGTCGGCGCAGCGATACCCGCCTTGGCTTGAATGACGCAGACGCCCTGACGTTCGGTGGCCTGCGCGGCGCCGGAGCCACCTTGACCGTTCAAAGGCTGTTGCGGGTTCGCGCTGTTGTAGAAAGGCAGAACGGCTGCGTTCGTGTCCTGATCCTGATACTGCGCTTCGATCAGGTAGCAGATGCTGTAGCCGCCCGTGACGGGTGCCGGCGTCGAGATCGTCTGCGCGGTCATGTTCAGACCTTGCTTGACGATGAAGTCGGTCGTGTCGGCCGGCAGCGCGCCCCATGCCGTTGCATCGACCTCGGTCAGCGAATAGATCTCACCGATACCGACGAGCACGTTCAATGCTGCCGGAGAATTCGGCGCGACAGCCAGCCCGCGCACCATCGTGTTGCCACCCATGATGGCTTGCGCGAGTTTGCCCAGGCCGATCATCGTCGCGCGTTGCGCAAACAGAAAATCGACGCTGCGGCCTTGTTCGGCCGTATATACGGTTGCTCTGTCCATTCTCTTAGCCTTTAGAGCTTCTATAATTAACGTTCCGGAGAACGAATGAAGGAATCAGGTGATGGTCGAAATACCTTTGACGCAAGGCAAAACCGCCCTCATTGATGACGAAGACTTAGAACTCGTCTCGAAACGCAAGTGGTATGCAGAGAAGTCCAGAGATGGACGCCGCTGGTACGCCGCGACGTCGGTCCGGACTCCCGAGGGAAAGAAAACGACGATCAAGATGCATCGGTACATCAAGGGCATTACTGACCGAAAGATCGATTGCGATCACCGCGATCTGAATGGCCTTAATAACCAGAAGCTCAACCTGCGCGTGTGCACTCGCGCTCAGAACATGCAGAACACGCCTGTCAAATCGAACAGCAGTTCAGGTCTTAAGGGAATCGTCTTGCACAAGGCCAGCGGGCTATGGATGGCACGAATCAGGTCGGAAGGAAAACAGCTTTGCCTCGGCTATTTCTATACGCCGGACGGTGCGCATTCCGCCTACTGCAAGGCAGCCGCGGAACTGCACGGTGAGTTCGCACGCACATCCTAAGGCGTGACCGGATTATCCTCAATTCTCATCCAACATACGGTGCCCGTCATCCGGGTCGATTCGACGGCTGCGATGATCGCTGCATCTGTGACCGCGGTGACCGGCTGATCCGACCATGCGCCGTACGAGTCCCACGACCAGCGATACGAATCCAGTTCGCCGAGTGATTGCGCGTTGGTAATCGGGCGGTAAGCCGTGACAAAGCTCTGGTAGGGCATTGGCGCACCCCACTGGCCAACACCAGTGTCCCAGTAGAATCCGCCATCCCAACCACCCGAGTCCGTCGTATTACTCGGCTCGAAGATCGTCGGCACGCGGCCGGTGACCAGTGTGAGCACCGCAGACATGTTTGCGCGCGTAGGTCCCTTGACGAACAGGTTCGCGAGAATGCGCGCGCGAAACGGGCCGTCCTGCTCGTTAGGAAGCCGGGGGAGCGACGTACCGAAAAAATCGTTGGAGATAAGATCGAGATAGCCGTCCGTCGCCGTCGCGATGCGCGTTTGCAGGGTGGCGTAGGTGATCTGCGCGTAGATCGTGGACATCGCCCACGCGGGCCCCTGCAACGTCGCATCGAAGTTTGGAGACGACTGGAACCACGACTTCGGGATCTGCGCCTTCAGACGCGAGAAAAAGTCGTTCTGATCGCCGATGGCCATTAGTTCACCGTTACCGTGCCAGCGACCACAGTCTGTTGAGCGGTCGCTACGAGATCAGACGTGCCACCGTTGATGGTCAGCCCGGTGACGGGGATCGCCACGCCGGGAACGGCCCAGATCGCCGAATAGAGCTGCGAATAGGAGAGCGTGCCGCCAAGCGGAACCGATGCAATGAAGTTCTCGATTGCGGTTTGCACCGCCGCCTCGACGTTCGTCAAGGTGTAGCCGGTCGCGGCAGTCACACTAACGACTATGTTCGCCGTCAGTTGGGATGCCGCGTAGACCGCAAACGTGATGCTGAGGCCTCGAATCGCGTTGATTGCCGAATAGACCGCCGTTTGAAGCTGGGTGGTGAACGGCGAAATGATCACGTAGAAGAAGCCGTACTGCGTCGCGCCCGCCAGCGTCTGGTTCTCTACGATCTCGTACTGGATGCCCTGTTGCACACCTTCGATGGCGGATTCGACAGACGTCGCGATCGCCGCGCGCAGGCTCTGCACCCACAACTGGAAGCGCGCCATCACCGCTTCGTCGGATTCCTGGTTGACGCCGTTGGCGAACGAGTTCGGGTTGTTCACCGTGTCGACGCCGACGATGGCTGTCGAGATGGTTGTGATCGATCCCGCTGCGACGTTCCCCTGAATGCCCGCGTTCGACGCCTGCACGGTGGCCTGTGCGCTGGTAACGCCAGCCGGAATGATGTAAGCGTTAGCCGCTGCGTTCCAGTAAGTCTGGGTCGCATCAGGGATCACCTGAAACGGCTGCGTGCCGTCGGCAGTGAGCACCATCGCGCCGCCGGAATAGCTACCACCGATGCCATTCGCGTTGGCTGTGTATACGCCGGCCGGGATGCTCGCTGCGTTCGTAGGCGTGAAGCGTGCGAATACAATCTGACCAGTCGCCGACACGGCCTGTTCGCGTGGTGGGCATCCAAAGTCCGCTATGAACGAATCGACATCGGAGCCCTCCGATGTGGCCAGTCGCGTGACGGCAAGCAATTGCATTACCAGCGATTGCAGCCACGTTGCGATACCCGCGACCGCCTCAACGCGCGCGAGCTCGAGCGAGCCGACGACGAACGACAGAAAGACGGCGATCGCAGACGGAATCGCCGCCACTGCCGACTGAATCGCCGCGACCTGTTGCTGGACGAGTGTCGTGAAGCTTTGCTGGTTAAGAGCCATATGCCGGAACGTTGAAATTGAGGGTCTGCGGCACACCCGTAGGCGCGTAGATGTAGTTGATCGTCACGCTAAGCAGGCCGGTCGCGTCGTTCTGGTAAGTGAACGTCGGCGCTGGCTGGTTCTGTACGTCCGGCTCGTTGACCAGCACGCTTTTGATCAACGACTGGATTTCCGTCAATTCTTCAGTCGATAACGCACGGCCAACGAACCTGCCGAGTCCCGCGCCATAGGTCGGATGCCAGATATACGTGCCGGGAGGCGTCAGCAGCGCGCGCACGATGCGCTGATTGAGTTCGGTGACACCCGTCACGACAAGGTCATCCCCTGAGGCCGAGAACTGGGTGTCTTGGCCCCACCAATGGAATTCGTCTGCCATGGTCTGCTTTAGTTAGGTGGCGTCGTGATTGCTGTGGCGCCCTGCGCGGTGTGAGTGTGGCCGTGCACGCTCTTGCCTTCGGCCGTGAGGTCGAGGTTGACCGTGACAGGACCGTTGAGAGTTGCATTGCCACCATTCGGCCCGGTGCCCTGCGTCAACTGACCGTCCATCTCAATCTGAGGCGCTGAATTCGTGATTTCAGTCCCAGCGGTGAGCCCAATCGTCTGGCTCGCCTGCATCGCGATCGTCTGCGCGGAGAAGTACATGCCGGTCGCCGCGTTGATGCTGATCGTGCCGTCGTTATTCAGCTTGATGTACGAGCCTTTGCTATCGACGATCGCAGCCTGTCCGGACTGAACGATTGGCGGCAGCGCCGAGTTATTGAAGAACCGACCGCCAACGACGGTAGCCTCGACGCGACCATCCATGAAGTCGAGCCGCACCGAGTCGCCGATGCCGGGCCCGAACACCGCGCCAAAGTTATTGCCAACCCACGGCGCTGACAACGGAATGAATCCCGTCTCCTTCATGGCCGGCATCAACATCACCTTGACCGTGTAGTTGTTCGGGTCGTAGGCGCTGATCTGTCCGTACTTCGTCGATGTGAAGTTCGCCATGAACTCCGACACGACACGCTTGATGTGGTCGATCATGAGAGCGTCACCGTCTGCGCATCGGTCACGGTCTTGCCGTGCACCGAAACTTCAAATCGTGGCGGGTCAGCCTGACAACGACGGCGGATGCGCGCCGCCTCATAGGTTGTATCGAACGGTGTTCCGGTGCCTTGCACGAGCACTGGTGTCCACGGATAGATGATCGTGTCGCCCGGCAGCTTCGCTTCCATCTTCAACTCGTGCTGGCTGATCTGGCCGAGAAGCAGCTGCGCCTTCGCGTCACATTGTGCTTGCGTGAGGTCAGCGAACGTGAAGCTGTATTCCTGCACGCTTTGCGCGAGATCCGCGTCGCGCTCGATACGCTTCGCCGTTTTGGTGGATGTCGCGACCGAGGTGTACACCGCGTTTTTCATGCCGTGATAGCTCATCACCTTGACCGACACGTCGTTCGCGAGCGTCAGGTCATGCTCGAACTCAAGGCTCGTCGCGTTGCACGTCGGGTATGGGCGATCCGTGTTGGGCGGGTCGTACTGGATCAGATACGGCTGGTTCGACAACTGGCTGCCGAATGCTCCGAAATACAGCGTGCGGCCCAGAACGAAGCACTGCAACCCCTCGTGTTGAGCGAGGTACGTCAGAATCGACCACATCGACTGCTGCCGCTGCAGGCTCACATGGTCGAGCGTGAAGAAGTGTCCGACGAGATCCGTCGTGGGCTGCACGTTCGGAGTGAGCCCGACCTGATTCGCGAGATACGTCGCGATCTGGCTCGCCGTCTGGTTCTGAAACTTGATGTCGATCTTTTTGTCAGTGAGGAGCGCCGTTAGGTCGCGCCCCGACAGCGTGATCCCCAGCGTCGCGGCATTCAGCCGGATCGAATCGATACGGTACGTTTGCAGCAACGTCAGATCCGAGGCCGAGTAGTTCAGCGGGTCTTTCGGGAACCCAACGTACACATCAACCAGAATCTCAGTCTGCTGCGTCCACCACGCCCAATCCGCGAACACGGCCGCAACCTCGATGCTGACCGTGCCAGCCTCGTAGATGCCGTTGTGGCCAGCATCCCAACTCGACCAGTCGATCACCTTTGAACCCACCATCAGGATCGCACGCGGAGCAGCGAGCGAACCTGCGGTGGGAAGGGTATTGATCGTCATGGGGGAATCGTCAAGGTGTTAATACCGACCAGAACCGGGTCACTGATGTTGTTCGCTGCGGCGATGTCGGTCCATCGAGTCGCGTCGCCGTATTGCTGGGACGCAATGGTGTACAGGTCACCACCACCGACCGTGATCGTCTTCGAACTCGTTGGCGTCGAAATCAGCGGCAGATTGACCTGCATACGAGCCGTGATGCTGCGCAACTGGTACAACTCAGGCAACTGCACGGCCGCATTCATTCGCGTGAGCGCACTGAACACAGTCGTCGAGGCAGGCAAGCCGGGCAATACGCCGGATCCGGACGCCATTGCCTGCTCGGCACCGGTGATCAGCGACTGCACATGTGACGCAACCGCCGCCAGCGGTGCCACAACCGAAGCCGCGGCACTTTCGACGCTGTTGACGACCTGCGCGGCACAGTTAGCGACGCCCGAAACGAACGACGTCACGGCCTTCAGACCGTTTGCGATGGGCTGCGCCGCACCTGAGAGCGTACCCATCGCGCCCTGCAGGTCGCCCACCAGTCCATTCAGCGTCGAGTCTCCGATGCAGTTCGACAGCGTACTCATGCTCGCCATGTCGGTTGACATTGCTTGAGCCGGGTTATAAGCGGGCAGCGACGTGATGAGCTGCGTCTGATCCTCGACGACCTCGAAACTGATCGAGTAGGGGATCTTGAACGGCTTTTCGTAGGTGGCGTGAAAATCGCTGATCACCACCTGATAGCGGAGCGTGTCCCACGACAGCGTGCACACTGTCCCGATGCGCCGGAATGAATCCAGAACCTGCGCGCGCTGCATGGGTGTGCTGCCCGATCCGGTAGGAACCAGCCATCCGGTCCACGAAATCGGATCGTCGTCGGGTCCCATTGCGTTGACCCGCCGACGACCGCCGATCATCTTCTGGACGTCGAGCAACTGCTTGCCACCGAAAACGATCCGTTCCGGCACGGCCACGTTCGTGAAAATGAACGTCTCGGCCGGTGTGTCGAGTGTCAGGGTGGCGAAGGTGTTCATCAGTTGTACATGCCCATGCTCGGACTATATGGTGTCGAGTCCGGATTGAAGCCGGTCGATCCGGTGCTTTTCGGCGGGATCAACTTCGTTTCGACATGCGCAGCAACGTCATGGCTATCCATCTTGACGTTGACCTGCACGTGCGGATGCGCATACGACGGGTGGCCAGTTGTCACCCCGTGCGCAGCCTTCGGATCAATCCCCTTCGGGTGCCAGCCGGGAGGCGGGGGTGTCGTGGGGATCTTGTCCATCGCCCACTTCAGGCCAGCCGCCAGCGCCAGCGCAATACCGCCAGCGATCGCGGCGCCAATGACGACTTCGCCGCCAATCGCCGCCAGAGAAGCGGAGCCGACTTCGGCTGCGCTCATGCCGAGAAAGGCGCGACCGATAAGGCTGCCGGTCGTAGTGGCAATGTACTTCGAGAGGCCAATGATGGCCTTGTTCACCATTCCCGCCGCACCCTTCGCTCCACTCCAGGCAGTCATGCCCGCGATCGCACCGCCAAACAACAGCCCCACGTCCAAGCCCATCCCCATCGTCGGATGATCCTTGGTGAAGTCCGCCGTCCACTTGAATGCGGAATTGGCCGCGCCCAGGGTTGCATTGACCGGCCCCATCAGCGTTGCGGTGCCATTCATCAGTGTGATATTGGCGTTTGCGATGGTCTGGTCGGCTTTCGCTACAGTGCTCCATGCATTGATATTTTTATCAAGCGCGAGCGGCGGTAGCGCAAAGTCCTTCAGGTCAGACAGGGAGTGAAGATTGGAAAGCGTCGTCTGCTCACTGAAGAATGACGCGCCGCGCGCGCCCTGCGTGCCGAACGCCATCTTCAGCGCTGCGTTGAATTCCAGCGGCGACATCTTCTCGCGATCTTCCGCGAGGATGGCGACTTCCTTCATCAGGTCCAGGCTACCGTTCTTGTAGAACTGTGCCTGATTGCCTTTGTACAGCCCCAGCGCATGAAGCGCCTCGTTCTGCTTCTTGTTCGAAAATAGGCCGCTGCCGAGGGTATTGGGCAGTGCATTGGAAGCCATGGCGTTAAGCCACGTGCCCGATTTCGTATTAAGAAGGCCACCCTGCATCATCGTGGCGATGAGCAGCATCACGTCGCTCGAATTCGCGCCAGCGGCGTGAAGGGACGGCAGCGCGTAGCTGGCCGCTCGCCCGATCTGTTCCAGCGAGGCATGCGTGGTCAGCGACGCCTGCATCATCGCTTCGAACAGTGGTGCCGCATCCTTGGGCGCGTAGGCTCCAGACATGTGCGCGAGACCGATAAAGGCATTCGCCGCATCAGGCAGTTCGACGCCCTTCAGCTTCGCTTCGCCCGCCATGTAGGGCATTGCCGCATCCATCAGCGCGATCTGCTGGGTGGCCGGCAACGTGCGCATCAGGCGCGAGCCTTCCAGCATGGCGTCTGCGAAAGGCTCAATCCTGCCGCCGGTGGCAAACGCATACTGCTGGGCGTATGCCATCTCGCGATCACGCAGCGCTGCCGAGGCGGTGCCCCATTGATCGGGCGGCAGTTGCGAGGTCGCGGCGGCCTTGATGTTTGTGTCACCAAGACGGGCGTTCTCGTAGACTCCCCAGGCCATGCCTGCACCAGCAACGCCCGCCGCAGTAGCCGCGCGATCCGATGGACGACGCTCTGCGGCAGCGGCGCCGCTACCACCGCCGGGACGAATTCCGCCACCGCCGGGTGTGCGCATCCCGTTCGCTTCGGCGCGCGCCGCCGCCATGTTGCGCGCGAGATCACCGCTGCTCGCGGCCATCGTGTCAAGCACATAGCTGGCACGCGTCAATCCAGCAGCGCTATCGCCAAGCGCGGTAGCGGCCGCAGAAGCCTTCTCGAAGTTGCGGGCCATGCCAGCGCCGGCCGTCGACGCCTTGCGGGCAGTTTCGGCGAACGCGAGGATCGAGGCGTTTGCCTTATCCGCCCACTCGACGATCAGCATCAGGCGGCTGCTGACGTTATCTTCGAGCGTCGCGGTGACACCAATGGCGTACGCGTTCAGCATGGGGAATCCCGCTATCCGTTGTTGGCGAACTCGCCATGAAAGTGCGTTGCCGCTGCACATCGAGCCGTGAAAGCCTCTTCCGCCGTGGCGAAGAGCCCAAGGTATTTAACCTTGCGGTTGACGCCGATTTGTGCGCGCCACTTACCGTGCTGCCTGTCGAATGTCACACCCTTGAAACCGCTGGTGTTGCGTTTCGTACGGCCTTTGTTGCAGTTATTCTGCGTGTTGTTGCAGGGCCGTAGATTCAAGCGTGTGTTGTTCAGGCCGTCACCATCGTCATGGTCAGCTTGTGCGTCTCGCGTCATCAAACCAAGGATCAATCGGTGCATGTACAGATAAACGCGTCGACCGTCGGCATCGGTCGCGTGTGTTGCCGCATAGAACGTGTCGTACGGTTTCACCGCATGCCATTTGTACTGGCTCACAAGGGCGTAATCATCGTCATCAATGCGCGCGACGAGACCGCGAGAAAGACGTATCTCAATCATTTTTTTCCTGCGAGAGTGTCTTGAACTGCCTGCCCAACGAGATTCACGACGGTTTCGACGTTGCGATACATAGCGGTCGCGAGGACTGGGCGCGGTGGAATACCTTCGGGGGTGCCTTCTTCCTGCCAGACCATCACGTCCGACTCGCTACCCACCACGAACGCGCGAGGATCGGCTTCATGCTCGATGCTCTCGCGGAGATCGCCCTTCACCAGCAGCGGTGTGTTCGGCCCGGCATCATCGGCCGCTTCGCCATCAACGATCGCTTGAATGTGCTGCTGCTTCGTCGCGTCCTTCAGTTCAGCCCAAGGGTCCAGTTCCCCCATGTCCTCGCGCTGGTAGTGACCGAACTCCGCTTTGGCCTCTGCCGCGACGAGGATCGCGCCCGCTTCCATAGCGGTGGCGTACGCCGCATCGATTTCCAAAGCGGCGCGTTCCATCGCGCGGGCAAATGCGCCGAATGACTTGTATTCCTTCATTTCGGCTTTTCCCACTCCATGCGCGACCAGGAGAACTTGCGGCCCTCCAGTTCGCCGACCGAGACGCAGTACGCCAGCAACTCAGTGCGCGACAGGCGCTCGATCACGCGCCACGGGACCCCAGCCTTTGCCAGCATCAGCGTCTGACGCAGGCCCGAGTCCCGGCTTATTTTTTTGCGGAGTCGACATCTTCCTTCTGATCGAACTGCCTGATTCCCTTCTGGAGCGCCTGCAGTCCCGTGTGACCCAGGCGGCCGATGATTGCTTCGATCTGCAACAGCGTTGTCGGCAGAAGGGTCGGTGCGCCGTCGATCGCACTCAGATAGATGAGCGGCAGACACATCGACACGAAGCGCCCGTTCTCAGCAGCTTCACTCCCCATAGCCAGCACCAGCTTGTACTGCGCGAGCGGACCGGGATAGGTGAGCGTGAGCTTGCGGCCGTCGGTCGTGTCGACGACGATCATGGCGCCATCGCTTGCAGGTTGCGCTGCGGCCACGCCGCTCGTTTCGGTAACGTTGAGTTGGTCCATGTTCAGTTCAGTTGGATGCGGGTGCTGGCAGCGAACGAGCAGCGCTGGATGACGTTCTTCTCGGCTTCAGCATCGCCAGCGTCTTCGAAGAACAGCACGACGCCCTGCAACTGCCACGTGGTCGGAGGGCCGCTGACCTCGTTGATCGTTTCCTGAATGAAGCCGGGCGGCTGGTTGACGCCGGCATAGTACGCGGCTTCAAACTGGGCGAAGTACGAGTCGAGCGTCGAGTCGGCGCGCGAAATCTCGAACGATCCTTCCCAGCCACCCTCCTGGAACGTGAGGATGATCGGCACGCTGTTAAGCGGCTTCACGGTGAGCGTGCTCTTGATCTTCTTCTTCGTGAACTTCAGTAGCGTGGGGAGCGTGAGCAGGCCGTTCGACGTGTAGATGTCGAACCGGCAGTCATTCCCAATATTCAAACCATTTTGTGGCATGGCTTACTCCGGAAATAACAAAAGCCGCCCGAAGGCGGCCCGTATGGTTGGGGAATGACTACAGCGGCGTGACGGTGACGGTCTGGCCGCCCTCGATGTTCACGAGGAAGTACCGCACGATCGACAGGTACGTGACCATCACGTTCGCGACCATGTAGCCGAGCGCGACCTGGCTAAACGGGTTGTTCGCGGCGTTGATCTGCACCGACCAGCCCGGCTGTGTCGGCGCGTTCACATTGCCGATCATGTTGTTGATCTGCAGGTTGGCGAAGAACGCATCCATCGCGCCCTTCACGTTGCGCCGCAGGTTGATCGTCTGGACCTTGCCCGGCACGTAGCCGAACGCGGATGCGATCGTGAACGCGATGTAGTTCGTCATCCGCGTGTAGTTATCGCCGTTCGTCCCGCTGTTGCTGCTCGCGTTGCGGCCGGTGCGTGCTGCGAAGATCGAACCCGCCGGTGCGCCCAGCGTGATCACCTCCAGGCGCGACGTCGCAGCGAGGGCGATTTCCGTGTCGCTGTATGCGTTGTTCTGCAGGCTGCGCTGCGTGCCGATGATGCCGGCGAGCGGCGGGTTGTCGGCATTCAGGATCGACTGCTCCGGACTCGTCGAAGCCTGCTTGGCAGACGAATACGTGGCAGGCGACACCATCCGCTGCACGCCGTTGACCGTGTCGTTGAAGTAGCACCAGTCACCGACGAGGCAGGCGAAGCCGTAACCGTCGACACCGGCGCTGGCGAGGTTAGCCGCGCTGGTCGTGATGCTCGTACCCGGAGGGTTCGCACTGTGGAAGTAGATGCCTTCCTGCAAACCGAGCGCGAGCTGTGCGCCCCACGTGATGGGCGACTGGCAGTCGATCAGGTTGCCGACTTGTGCACCGGACTTGCGCAGTGCATACATGCCGGAGCGGGTCAGGCCATCAGCACCTTGCAGGGTGTTGTCGGTAACGCCAGCAACACCGTCGGTACCGCCCGACATGGTGTAGGTCGCGGTCAGGTTCGGCGCGCTGCTCGACGTGCCGATCGTCGCGATCGCGTTTTGCGACGGACCACGAAGGCCAGACAAGCCGTTATTCACGGCGTTGACCATGTTCAGCCAGACGCTGGTCGTCAGCGCGAGCGAGCCGGGCGTACCAGCGCCGCCGCCGGTCAGCGTTGCCGTCGCGCTGGTGTAACCCGAGCCGGGGTTCGTCACAGTGAATGCGCCGAGACCGTAGACCAGATTCACGAGCGCACCGGTACCGACGCCGGACGTCGAAGACGGCGCGACCGGATTCGTCGGAATAGAGCCGCCGGTCAGTGAGCCAGCATTCGTGACTGCGAGTGCTGTGATGACACCAGCCGACGCAGTGACCGTCAGGAGGATGCCATTCGGCAGCGTGATCGTGTCGTTGGTGACGTAGCCGGTACCGCCGCTCGCACCCCCACCGGTGACAGCGGCCGACAATGCCTTAAGGCTGATCGTGCCGGTCGCCTGCACGCCATTCGATGCTTGCGGAGCCGACAGGGTCAACGCTGGCACTGACGTGTAGCCAGTACCCGGCGTAACCGCGCCGCCGCTCACACCTTGCGACAGATTGTCGAACACTTCAGGCGTGAAGCCGGAGCGTTGGATCTGGAGCCGGTAAGTATTGGCCGCGGTGCCAGCGACGATCGAGGCCGTGATGCCGTTGCCGACGATGCCGGTGTAGATCGCGGTGAGCGTCATGCCGGTGATCGGCGTACCCGCCGTGTCCTTCAGCGCCGCGCTAGCCGCCGTATCGCTGCCGTCCGAAACGCGCACCAGAATGTAGTTCTGGACGTTGTTCAGATCGCCGATGGCCGTCGCCGTCGCGAGATCGCGCAGCCGGTTCGTGACCGGGCCGACCATCTGCTGGGCCTGCGGGCTGTTGCCCACACCCATAATCGGTACGTTGACCGGGCCCCACGAGCCGACGCCGACGAGACCGAGACCATCGGTCGCAACGCCGTTGATGTACGCGACGCCGGGCGGCTGGATGATCACGTACAGGTCCGGCGCCTGCAGCGCCGTAGTGTTCAAACTGCCTGCTTGATAGACCGGCATGGCGTTTCCCAATAAAAAAGGCCGCTCGAAGGCGGCCGTAAACGAAAAAACCGCCCCGGAGGGCGGTCTATGCGAGGGTGGAGCGGGTCAGTGCACCGTGCGTTTTAGCAGGCGAGGAGGGACGCTGAGGTTCGGCTTGTTGCCGTCGAGGAACGAGACACTGATCTGGCGCGCGTAGCGGCTCCAGTCGACACCGAACTCATGGCGCATGATCTGGATGAACTCGCGCTTGATGCGCTGGCACACGACAGGCGTTGCTTCCTGCTCGACAAAGCGCTCGACGGCCTTCCGCAATGCCACGCCGGCGGTTCTGTTCAGATCCATCTTCATCCGATCACCTTGTGCACGCTGCGAGCGTTCTCGCCATTGAGGACGGCCTTGATGGTGACCTCGTCGCGGATCGCATCGCCCTTGCGATACTCGCCAAAAGCATGGCGCACCACGAGGTAGTGACCAAGTGTGTTGACCGGTTCGTTGCCTGCGTCAGTCATATTGCCAGCGACATCAGCGCTATCGATGACCGTATCACCGTCGGATTGAGTCTTTGCCATGGATGCCTCAGATGTTGATGGTTCGCGGCGTGCCGCTC
Source organism: Paraburkholderia sp. (assembly GCF_049581445.1). GTDB lineage: Bacteria > Pseudomonadota > Gammaproteobacteria > Burkholderiales > Burkholderiaceae > Paraburkholderia. The sequence continues at coordinate 13,141 of NZ_JBAURZ010000314.1, forward strand.
GTCGGAGTGACCGTTACGCCGAAATTCGTCACAGTATTCGTTGTCACTGCTTCGGTGAGCGCGTATTCGACCTCGTACAGCAGGTTGCGCCGGTAGATCTGCTGCTTTTCGCTGCCGTCCAGATCGGTCACGCCGCGAAACAGCATGCGCGCCCACGTGTTGTCCGGCATCACAATGCGCGGCTGCTGCTTGAACGCGAGTTCTAGCGGCCGCCCGACTGCATCGCGGAGCATCTCGGAGGGCGTCCAGATGACGACCATGAAAACCTGCGCCTGACGGCCGATTTCCTGTTGCACTGTCACCGGTACGGAGATGGCGGATTCGAGATCGAACAACCCGTTGATTGTGATCACCGCGCCCGCAGCCGACGCTCCGGGGATGAGCGCGGCCAGCGCGGCGGCGACGGTGTCAATCGTGTCGGTGCTCAGGACCGAATGGCTGTACGGCTGGTAATTCACCCGCAGCGTTGGTGCTTCGCCGGGGTTGATCGCGCCGCCCACTGTGACCCGATTGCCGGCGACGGCTAGCGTGAGTTGCGGTGCCGGAACTGTTGCCTGCGCATCATCGTCCGCGATGAACCGGTTGGTGTTCTTGCCCATACCGGGCATTCCATAGATGCTGATCATGGCATTGCCGGCCGCCATGATTGCCTTCAACTGCTGCGGCACCGGCCAGCCTGAGCGCACGACGACCGTCACCCCTGCGACGCTCATTTGCTGAACGCCATTGGGATACATCGCGGCGCCAGCCAGGCTGCCGAGCGTATTCCTCACATCGGAAATATCGGCCATTACGGCTCCAGACGTTCGACCAGAAGTGCGTACCCCAGCGAATTCCAGTAGGGTCCGGTGACCTGGTATCGTACACCGAGGTCGTCGGTGATGATGTCGTTAGTCTGGATCAGTCCGAGCTGAGCGCTACCCGCCGGAATAAGCACCGTCCAGAGGGACTTCTGCGCTGCGTCCGCCGGCACGTTCGGGTCAGGACGGCCTAACCCCTTCTTTAGCTGGATCGACGCCTGCAGTCCTGTCGCGATCGGTGTCTCGTCGGTCGGCTCGACACCACTGTAATTCGGTGCATAGCCGGCCGCGAGGTCGGTATTCGGGCGAGTGACCGATATGGTGCGCGGATAAATGAAACTCATACGAACAGCTTTGCGCGGTAGGGCGCGAGTAAGGCCTTCGTATCGTCGTCTAGCACGGTCGCCGAGAAGCGTTCGAGCGCCGTATCGCCAGCCTTGTACGTCTTCACAGCGCCCATCTGCGGGACGGCCGCCTGCGCCTGGATGATGTTGACGCACGCCGCCTTGATCTCGGGTGGAATTCCCGTGGCAGGGAAGCCGCCCACGTACCAGAGGTTGATCTCGCTGTAGTACGCGAGCATCACACCCGCTGGCACCCACAGCATCCCGGTTTCGAAGTCGACACCCGTATTGATGACCGGAAAGAACTCCCACACCGGTGGCCCGCCGAAGTGCGACAGCGACGCAAGCAGGTTGAATTCGTCGACCTGATAGCGCGATGACGCGCCGCGCCGGCCGTAGCCATAGCGCCCTTGGCCAGCGAGCAGCCGTGCAACCGGTGTGTACGCCAGATTCGTCACCGGACGACCATCCGGCATGAACTTGTGCTGCTTGATCGTCATGCCAGCATCGAGCGTGCATGGGCCGGGATGGCTGAACACGACGTTTTGAAGCGTGACCTGCACCGGTGGCGTTACGCCAGCGATTGACTGCAGGCCATTGCCGAATGAGACGACCGCGACCGGCTCGGCGATCGCACTATTCGCACGGTCGAGGATCAGCACATCACCAATGTTCAACGCAGCGACGCCGCCCGTTACCTCGATGACAACGTTCTGCCCTGGCTCGATCGGACCCGCGGCCTGGTACGTAATAGAGGGTGCCTTCGCAGCCATCCATCCCGGCGCACCAGTGCCGTCTGGCGACCAGACGAGACCGTCGGGACGCTTGAGGTACAGATCGATCAGCGTCGATGCCGTCGTTACCTGAGCCGCCGACGTGGTGCTCGGCAACCCATACGTCGCGAAGTCACCGGAGGTCAGGTAGGAAGAAGGCATGAATCAAAGTCCGATCAGTGCGTAGGTCGTGCCGGCGGCGCTCCCGATGCCATTCAGGGCATTGGCGAGACCGAAAGGCAACGTGATTGATGCGCCGGGCGCCAGGGTGTAGTCGGCGGTGGTTGCCGTCGCATTGAAGGACAGCGACAGCTTGTTCGTCGCATGGGTGTTCTGGATCGTCACCCAGTTGGAATAGGTGCCCGCTGGGACGATGACCGCACTGGTCGTGCCGACGGTGCTGTTCGAACTGATCCCGGCACCGACAATTGCACCAGTGTTTAGGGGCATTTCAATCTCCAGAAAGGCGATGCGGGGCGCGTTACGCCGAGGTCAGCAGGATGTGCGTGCGAACGCGTTCGTCATGCACTTCGAGCCGTTTCGCCATCGCGAGGTCGGTCATGATCGGCGAGCGCTGCACCAGTCCCGTGTCCAGCAGGTATTTCGCGAGGTTGGTCGGCACGTCCGAGGCTTTTCCGTCGACGAACTTCACCGAGAACGTCAACGGCGTGCCGTCGGCCATCAGAAAATCGGACGTCGGGAATTCCTTGCCGGGCTGGACGATGATCAGGTGATCGCGCTTGCCGGTGGTGAGAAAGATGTCCATGCCAGTCCTTTGGTTGAAGAAAAGAAAAAGGGCGCTGGTTTGACCCAGCGCCCCTCGGATACCGCACTGAAGCGGCTAGTCTTGCGACCCGTCTATTACGTGCCCACGACCGCGACAACAGCGTGCGCGTAGCTGTAGCCCTTCACGATCAGCGCGTCGAACTGCACGCCGACGAACTGGCCAGCCAGATTACCGGTCAGGCCGAGTTGGAAGATACGCGGCTTGCCGTCGGTGCCCTTGCCGATGTAAGCGATTTCGAGCATCGACTCCGTCACGATCGCGGCGTAGTAGTTGTTCAGACCCGAGCCGGGGTTGTTGAAGCCATACTTGCCGGACGAATCCGTCGGCATGTACGGATCCGGGATCAGCGGCAGATCGCCCGCCTGCGTGGCGAGGTACTTCACCGAGATACCGGCGACGACATCCTTCGTCTTCAGTTCGATGTGCGATGCCTTCGCTTCCTTTTCGATCTTGTCGATCAGGAGCGGGTTCATGTAGATCGCGGTAGGCTTCGGCTTGAACACGACGTTGGCCATCATCGTCGCAACCATCGTCTTCAGGCCGTCGATGATCGACGAACCGAAGGGGATCGTGGCCTGCTGCGTGATCTGCTCGAGCGCACCGACCCATTGCAGAGTCGTCGGGACCAGCAAGGACGTGTCCGTGCCGTTCCAGAACATGTGCGCGCGCAGCACGATAATCGCGGTGATGATGTCTTCGACGTCCTTGGCCTGCAGCGCGGCGAACTGGCCTTGCTGCTCGGTCACATCGCGGTCGAACAGCGAGAGGTTCGACTGGGCGACGCTCGCCTTGATGAACGCGGCGCGTTCGACGCGGGTCGGGCCCGATGCCGTTGCGCTCAGATTGCGCGGGTCATTCGACGTTGCCGTCGCGATCGCGATCTGTTCGAAGTAGCGGTGCGGGTGGCCGGTTGCCGGGACATGCGGCGTGCGTTCGAGCGCAACGGATTCGCGACGGATCAAGTCGACGATCTCACGTTCGAACACCGGCACTTCGAGCGCACCGGGACCGCTGTAATCGGCAGCGGCCGAGATGGCGAGCGGGCTGGTGCCCTGCGAGCCCAGAGAATTCCCGAGCGCGAGAAGGGCGGTATCGTCCTTCGTATCAGCCGCGCGTGCAATGATAGTCATGGCTTTTCCTGTGAAGTCTGGATGTGTGGTGAGGTCGCGCGCGGCTTACTTGCGCAGCAGGCCGGCGTTGGCGATCTGCTGCTTCGCAGCGATCCGGGCGCTGATACCCGTCACACCAGCGGCTTCCAGCATCGTGTCGATCTGGCCTTCCGTCAGGCCTTCCTTGGTGTCCTCGACCTTGATGCCGCCACGGGCGAGCAGCGTCATGACTTCAGCGGGAACGGTCTTGCGTGCGGGTGCTTCGGCAACCTTGAACGCGGCAGCCTTCAGGTCGGTCAACTGGGTGCCGAGACCGGCCAGCGTGTCGGTGATGCCCTTGATCACCGGGTTGTTCACGTCGAGCGCGGGAGCGGCGGCTTCGACGTGCGCCGGCTTCAGGTCGCTTGCTGCGCTAAAGCCCCAGTCGTGATCGCGGAAGATGTGCGGCACCTTGCCAGCAGCAGCATCGGCTTCCATCGACGCAGCCATGTGGTGAAGGATCTTCACGTGACCACGGTGGCTATCGAGGCCCATGCCGGCGGCTTCCATTGCGGCAGCGCAGTTGCGCAGCGCGGTGGCATGCGGCGCAACGCGGTCGCGGACTTCCTTGTTTGCGTGCAACGCGGTTTCCCCGGCTGCCTTGATGGCCGTGACATCCTTCGTCACCGTTTCGATCTGCGTGACCAGCGGCTTGAGAGCGGCGGCGAGCAGTTCCTGCAATTCCTTCGGGTCCATATCGATTCCCTGTTCAGCCTGTGCGGCCAATGACGTTGACTGATAGGCAGCCTTGTCCTTGTAGAGGACGGCAGCGCCAGTGAACACGCAGCTCACAATCTGAAGCAGGTCACCCATCGATCGAGTTTGAGCTCGGACTTCGTAACTGAAGCCCAAGGCCTCTTTCTCTTTCTGAATGCGGGCGCATTCCTGCGGAAAGTCTGCAGCGTAGAAAAAGCCTTCAATTCGCACTTCTTCGCCGACGATCTCAGCACCCGTGATGACCCCGATCTTCTGGGTGACGTCGTGGGCGCTCAGGTCGTCGGAAAAATCCACTGCCATGCCAAGCAGGCTTTCAAGGGCCTTCTCGGCAACATCCTTCGGCAGATAGGTGCGCTTGCCGCCTGATCCACCCGGAGGCAGGTCGGACGGCTGGTTCACGAACGTGAGCACGCCGGAGAACGGCATGCGGTTCGGATGGTTCGCGACTTCGGGCACGTTCAGCGACATGCCCCAGAGCGTCATCGCCGCGGCGTGCATGCTCTTGTCCCAATCGGACGTGTCGATGCCGAGTTCCTTCGCGCGGCGCAAGATGCGAGCGCGTGCTTCCGAGCGCTCGGCATCCGACAGGCCCTGCGTGCGGTCGACCTGATCCCATGCGAGAGACGTATGTGTCTCGTCGTTGATCGGCAGTTTCCGCTTGCCGGGCACGGCGAAATGCTCGGGCGGCAGCGCGTCGCGTTCCTCTTTCGAGAGCGGCATCTCAAATCCCCTTACAGCGCTTTGATCTTCTGCAGCAGGGCCAACGTGGCCGGATCCTTCACCGTTTCCATGGCTTCGAAGGCCTTGAACTTCGCACCGGCTAACGAAACGAGGATCGGGTGCAGCACCGCGTAGTCCACATGGTTCGAGCGCAGATGCGACTGCAGCAGTGCGTCGAGCTGCGCGTACACCGTCTTCGGTTTTTCAGCCGGAGCAGGCGCGGCGACAGGTTCGTCAACAACTTCCGGCTTCGGATCAGCGGCTGCGGGAACCGGATCGCTCAGCAGGACGCGCATCGGGGGGCGAGGCAAGTCGACGTCCCCGACAGCAACAGGCACATCGGCCGCACCGAGCGAACCGAACGCGACGCCCGGCTTCGGGTTGTTCTGTTTGCCTCGTGGCATCGTCGCCTCCGGATCAGGTCAGCGCGGTGATCGCAGTGTTGATCGCCGTCAGATTCGAGCCGGACGGCAGGAAGTCGGCGATAGCGTTGAGGACCTGGATCGCGTCAGCGACTTTCTCGGCGGAGAAGTTCAGCATGCCGGGAAGGTCCTGGCCGTTTTGTGCGCACGTTGCGGTTTCGGCCGCGAGCGGGGTGAGGGCAAGCAGATTGGTGCGGACGCCCATGGCGTTCTCCTATGCGTGGTGGGGTACTGCGGAAGTCGCGCACAGGGCGCGAAACTGGTTAAGCGAAGATCGTTACGTCGAACGTGCCGGCGGCCAGCGTGACCGAGGACGACGGAGGTGTGAGGGTGACCGTGAAGCCCGTCTGCGTTTTGCTCGAAACGCTCAGGTCGCCTGCCTGGCTCATGCAGCCCTGCACGCTGTACGTCGCCGGCAACTGCAGGCCAGTGATCGCGACCGTTACTGCGGCGCCTGCGCTGCCACCGGCACCGTTGGCCTGATTGGGCAGGTTGGCGAAGGCGATGCGATCGGGCTGCGCAAGCGGGCTGCTACCCGGCGCGACGTCGATCGTGTGGATGTCGAGTCCCATTGAATGCTCCTGTGTCGGGCGAACGCCCAGAGGGGTGCCTTGCGGCGATGAACAGGCGTTCGGCCTGCTATTCGATCTCGGTCAACTTCGGATTGACGACCTTTGCGCCGCGTGCCGCCTCGATGGCGATCTGCGCATCGGCGCTGATCATGTCGCCGAACTTGCTTTCCAGCGGCGGCAGGTTGCGCCGCGCGCGGTATTCGTTCGGCGTGATCGCGTTGTTCTTGTATTCCTTCTCGTAGATGTCGGCCGTAGCCTTCTCATCCTCTCGATCCAGACCACCAGGCGTCAGCTCGATGTTGCTGTAGCCGAGTCGCCCCCAGATCACCTCGCGGTTGAAGTACGCGCAGATGTTGCGCGTCATCGGCTTGATCGACAGATCCCAGTCGCGGTCCTCGGCAGTCTCCGAGGTATTGCGATTGACGTCAGCCTCAACGCCCAGGTTCTGCGGGCTGATGCCGAACGCGGTGGCGATCTCGCGGATTACGAAGTTCTGGTACTTCAGGAACAGCGCATCATCGTTAGTGCCGCGCAGGTTGAGCACCTTCGCGTCGGTACCGCCCACGACCGGCGTTTGCCCCTGACCTTCGATGTCGTTGCGCCAGTAGGCGCGGAACGCTTCGATCATCGTCTGATCAGCCGTTTGCAGGAAGATCAGGTTGGCCGGGTGCGCATTCGCCGCGACGTTGCCCGCGTATTCAGCGACACCGAGCAGGCGGTTGATCGTTTCGAACGCAACTTCGAGCGCACCGAACGCGAAGGGCGAATCGGTGGTGATGCGATCGCGTATATAGATCAGCTCGCGATTGAGCAGGTCACGGCCCTGCGCCACACCCACATTGCCGAACCCGAAGGTCTGGCAGTAGCGCGGCTGCGACTCGCTGCCGTCCCAGTCCGCATAGATCTGGATCGACAGCGCATCAACCGGCCACATCCACAGCGGCCGCAGCTTGTCGCCGCCAGTCTGCTGCTCGATCGCGCCCGCACCGCACACTAGGATGTCTTCAATCACCTGTTGCAGCAGCGATGAAAATGAATCGTCGTGGTTCGGGCTGAAGAAGCAGGCCGAGGTCGTATCGATCTGCCGCGTGATCTCGCTGTTCTCGACGACGTCCTTTTTGACCTTGATTGCCCATTCCAGCGAGCAGATCGACCGCGTATAGAACTGGATTGCGCGCGTTGCGTACGGCGTACGGCTGAAATACCGCAGGTTTGCCGGTACCGGCTTGATCATCGGCCGGGAGTCGCGCAGGTTCCACGACCCGACCTGACGCATGCGCGCGTACTGCGACGTCACGCGGTGCGGCTCGTGGCGCATGCGCCCGGCGCGGATCGCGCGCACTGCGCCGGTGACCGCACGCTTGATGCGCGTCCAGCGCGACGGCGGCGGTCGCTGATGCAGCTTCGTGTGATCCATGAATGGTCCGTTAGATTGAGCCGAACGCCAGCGTGCTGCGATGCTCGGCTAGCGCGTAGACCGCGCTGTCACCCTTGTCCGGACTGCGCCCGATGCGGGCCCTGATCTCGTCTTTGCTCTCGACCTGAATGCCTCGGGGTGTGCGCTTGTAACGTGGCGCGCACAGATCGGCGAACAACTCACGATCTGGCGGGAAAGCCAGGTCAAACCCGTTGACTGGGTCAAGTGCTTCACGCATGCGCCACCAGAGCAGGGCGCGAATGTTCGCGAAGCCGAAGCATCCCGTCACGTCCAGCTCATCCGTGCCGGCGGCGCTGCTGATGCCCCAGACCTTGTCGCCGATAGCAGCGCGGATCAGGTCATACGGCGAAGCTCCGACGCCAACCACGTCGATATTGATGGCCGTGCCCGGCTCGCGCAGGTTGAAGACCTGAGCGGCAATGACATGGCCGTCGGGTGTGTCGGCGCCCGGATAGCAGATCTGCTCGGCGAACCAGTTGCCGTAGCGCGGACTGTGAATCGTGTTGTCCTTGCCGCCGCGCGCCACGTCGACGCCAAGCGCTGACATCGGAATGCGCGGTTGCTGCCGCTGCACCCAGCGCTCTTGAGCCGCACGTATCCATTCAGACGGGATGATCTGATAGGCATCGTCCTCGCGGCCAGCTGCAAAGTCACCTTTCAGCATCTTCGAGCGCAACGGCTCGGGCAGCGCCTGCAGCTTGGCGATGTAGCCAGACTGCATGTAATACGGGTTGTCCGTCACGCGCGCAGGAATGAACGTGCGCGTCTGCGGCTTGATGATCTCGATGGGATCGAACTTCGACGGATCGAAGTCGTACGACGGCTCGCCATCGACGATCACGAACTCCCGACCGTCGACGCATTCGATCTGACGCCCCTCGACCGCCGCGTACCAACGCAGTTCGCCGGGCGCGGCCGGATTCGGATGCTGCGGATCAAGCCACGCGGCAAACCAGGCAATCAACCAGTCACCCGTCGCATCAGTCGGCGGGTTGGAGCACAGCAGTACCTGACAATGCTGGGTCGGATCTTCACTGCGATTCCAGCCGGCAATGAACTCGACCTGTGATTCGAGAAAGTTAGCTGCCTCGTCGAACACCTTCAGATCGTGCGGACGGCCCTGATACTTGAGCCTGTCGGTCTCGTGCTGCACCGAGCCGAACTCGATCAGCCGCCGTTTCCCAGCGAACTCGCAACGCCAGATGCCCTTTTCGTTGTAGACGCCGTGCTCGTGATAGACATCCTTCGAGCGGTCGATCATCCCCGCTAGCTGCGGAAACTCGCGCCTAAGGATCAGTGAGCGCTGATGTTGCGTAAGCGCCGTGCCGAGCGCCAGATCGGTCTTGCCACCTCCGGCAGCCCCGCCGTACAGGATTACGTCAGCGCGACATGCGTACGCCTGCGTCTGAGGACCGGGCAGCGGCTTCCACGTGAGCCGGTTACGCGCTTTGAGCGTCTGCAGGAGCGCCCGCTTGTCGGCCGCGCTCCATGTTCTCCAGTTCTGCCTCGATTGCTGCATCGATGTCTTTCATGTCGGCAGAGTTAGGAGCGTCGAGGCCACGGATCTTGCGGATCGCAGTGATGGCGAGGCTGGCAGCCTCGACGATGATCTTGATTTCCTTCGGGTCGCTGCTCTTCTCAGCGCTCACCTCAAGGTTGATCAGGCAGTGACGATGGATGCGCAATCCGCGCTCCATGTCGATGATGTCTTCGTTCGCCGCGCCCTGAATGGTTTCAATGGTTAAACCTGAAACCTGCGGTGAAACCTTGTCGCCCGAAACCGGTTGCGCGGCGCCGCTGAAGTGCGCTTCGACAATTGCGCGCTTGGCGCTGCCCGGGTTGCGTACCCAGCCCTTAGCCTTAGCCCGCTTGTTAATGGCGGTATGGCTGATGCCGTGTTTAGCTGCGATCGCAGTAACGGGTTCGACGCCAGCGCGGTACGCGGCCTCGATCGCTACCCAGTCGATGTCCTTCTTTGGTTTCGCCATGATGTTTCAGAGGTTGCCGCCGCCCAGCGCCGCTTGAAACCGGTATTGCACCGGCAAAGGATGTGGCCACATTTCGTCGGCGGCTGCCGGTGTTTCTGACCCACCGCCGGCTGGGGCTGCAGATATCTGCTAAGCCTTATATGGCGACCAACTGACGCCACCGTCATCCTTGAACTCAAACGAGAGGCCGAGGTGCTGCTCGATCGTCGCGCGATCTTCCGGCGTCGCATCCATCAGGTGGACCGTGTAGAACTTGTCGTACGTCGTCGCGCCGGCAATCGAATACATTACCCAGTTCTCACGGTCCGGCAGTCGTTCGCCTGTGCGCTCGTCGTATCGCGGCTCCGGTCGGTATTCCCAACCCTCGTCATCTGGCTTGTGACTGCGTGATGTGCGGATCTCTCGCATGCCCGCGTGTGGATTCGGGATGCCGTCGAAATACGCCTTGTGCGGCCAGCCGTACTTGAAGTCGGCCCAATGTCCTTTGGCGCCGGCACGGATCGCAGCGGCTACGTCGGCAGGATGCATGGACCCGCAGTAAGCGCAAGACCTCAGTTGGCCGACTGCCATGCCGGGCGCGGTCGTGTCGGGCGCTTTCGCCTCGCGCCACGGCACCAGACCATCCGGGTTCTGCGCGATGCCGAAATGGTTCATGCCGCGCCGGTGCGCGACGCTCTTCGGTTCGTTCATGCGGAAACCCTGAAAGAAAAGAGCCCGGTGAGTGCCGGGCGAATCCATCAACTCTCATTGACGGCGGAGGATTTGTGGCGCGATCAGAAAGCGCCGTGGCTGGCGATCGTCTTGCCCTGTGCGTTCAGCACATAGGCATTGCCTTCCAGTTCAACCGTCTGCAATCCCTTGTTGGTGAACCAACTTGCCCGGATGCCCTGCGGATACACATCGCTCTGGCCGAATGACAGTGCGGAGTCGTCGGGCACCGGATACATCGTGAAGTGCTTGCGCGGCGATTCATCGGGCAGATCCTGCCCGGACATAGCTTTCAGGAACAACATGGCCTACTCCTAGTGAATGGGCATCTCTGCCCAGAAAACAAAAAGCCCGCGTTGTTTAGGCGCGGGCGAATCCAGCGACGCGAGTCGATGGAGGAGACGATGTTACTGAAGGTGCGGGAATCGAACCCGACTACGCCCGCCCACGAGGGGCCGCTCTTCCACTTCGCGTTTATGGGCTACACCTTCACTGAAGCGCGCAACCAGTCTGGCGTTCCGCCGCTTTTATCCGGCCGCGCCGGAGTCTCGCGCTTCAGGGAGAGTGCTCGTACGCAGAGCCAGCGGCCGATTTCCTTCGGCGTCGTATGAGAGCAGGGAACCTGGGAGAGCAACGACAACGCTTTCGCCTGCCGCTATGGGTTTATTACCGGGTCTGCGGCACTCACGGCTGGCGACCGACATACTAGGAGACGGGTTGCCGCTTCGCCCGGGGCAACGGGCGGCAGGGCCGCTTTTCTGTCGATCGCCATGCGTGAGAGGCCCGGCGCCGCGCGGGTGTCTTCAGTGCAGCCGACCTGCACGTCGCGGTGTCGAGCAAAGCTATTGCCCAACCAGCCAGTCGCACCACGCTGTTAGCGCGGTTGCGCAGGCGAGATGCCATGACGCGGCCAGCAGGGGGCCGGCGGCGAACGCTTCGAGGATGGGGTTCATGTTTAGTGGCGAGGTGCGAACATTGCTTGTGCGGCCTCAGCAGGCGTGAGGCCGGATGCGTAGTAACCATGCATCTGTTCGTATGCGCCGCGCGTTGGGCGCCACGGTGGCGTCACATAGCCAGCGGCAACGGCTTCGTCGAATGCAACAGACGTCCACTCGGTGAGTGCCGCTTGCTCGGCTTCGGTCAGATCATCCATGACGAACTCCGAGCAGAAATGCAAAAACCCCGCGAGCGGTGTGCTGGCGAGGTTTCAGGGGGTATTGCGGTGAGTCTGGCGGAATACTATGAGGTTTGTCGCAAAAAATCAAGGTCTTTTCGCGGTCAATCGCACGTCAGTTCGGGCTCTGCGCGTTTCGCTACGTCGGCAGATTCTGGGAGCGGTTCATCGGCGACAAACTCCTCTGTTTCAACAACCCCTTGAGCCTTGAACTTGGGCTGCAGACGCGCGATGCCGAGCACTTCCATTGCCCGATAATGCTTCGCCATCCATATTGATGCGCGGTAGACCTTATCTTTGGTCACCTTGGCTTCATCTGCCAGGTCACGGAACGAGAGGTCGTCGCGCTCATCCTTGGGCAGGTAATGGCGCGCGGTGAGCTTGGCGCACGGCTTGAGGCCCAGTCCGCAACTTCGGCGCGCATGTAGGGCCAGTCGCATTACTCCCCTCTGCTTATCCTCGCCAACACCGAAGCGGGCGAGCAGGGCGGCCGACTCGGTCTTGGGCAGCCGGTCGCGCACCGCGGCGACGATCATCGCGCACTGGGCGCGCACCTCGATCTGGTCGAGGCCTGCAAAGTTCACGGTCCCTGACGGCGTGCCCTTCAATTGATCTAGCCAGAGCTGCTGGCGCTGCGACAGCTTCGGCGCCACCTCCATCACCTTGATCAGGAACTGCCTGAATTTGTTCTCCCCCATGGCCGGTACCGAGAGGATGAGAAACGATACGTGGAGGGCCTGCTCTGTGCTCTCGAAAATAGCGTCCATATGGTTTCTCGCTTTAAGTTTTGCTGTTTTTGCGTTTCTTGGCCGCTTTCACGGCGACTGCTTTTACTGCGTACACCGGGCACCGCTCAGACTCGTACAGGTCACGTACCGCCTTGCGCATGCCCCTCTTGCAGGTGAACTTCTCGAACCCCGGTGTACGGTCCTGATCGACGAACCGGCAGCCGTGGCAGCATTCGCGTTGCTTGCGCTGCAGTACGAGCTGCGGATCGTCGGCGTCTGGCCAATTGGCACTCAAGCGTCCTCCTCGCCGGTCACACCAAGGAAGCGGTATTCGACGCCAGGCTGCTCAGCTCGCTCGGCGGCTTCGGCGATGTCCCACATATCTGCATCGCGGGGAGGCGTCGCGGGCAACCGCATCTCGAGGTGATCGACCGGCACTCCGATCGCTGCGGCGAGCGCTAGACCCTCCGCCCATCCGTCCATGACGGCGCGGCGCATCTCTAGTTCGGCCAGCTCGCGCCCGGCAATGAGCCTCTTAAACCAGCTGATCATTTGAGAACCCCCTTGGCGTGCAGCCGGACAATTGAACGGATGTGGCCTTCGTGCCACGCGAGAACCACATCGGCGTACGTCATGCCTGCGGGTGGCGGCCGCTGACCGTCATAGACCGCATCGCACGCGGTGCACGCGTAGGCACCGGCGAGGTCGTCAGCCTTCAGCGCGCCAGCTTTGCCGCCCGCGCCGCCGCGGTAGTGACTCCAGATCGTTGCGCGCGGATCGAACAGGCAAGCGCCCGGCAAACGAACGAGGCAGTCCTCGTCGCGCGCCGAGTCGCGGATCTTCTGATTGCGATAGGTGAGCTCTTTCGGGAAGCCGATGAGGCGCGCGGTCACTCGTCGAACTCCTGGAAGATCGCTTCGATCATCCGTTCGCCGCCGGCAGCATCGAGGTGCGGCCACAGATATTTCGTCGCGTGCTGGGTGCGCAGGAACGCGATCGCGTCATCGTGAAACTTGCGCATCGCCTCTTCGTCGCACTTTTTGTAGCTGATCGAGCGCGGCACCGGAACGACGCCGCCTTTCGGTCCGGCCATCCAGTCAACGAACCCGGCGCCGATCTTCAGCCAGATGCGGAACTGCTCGAATGTCCGGATGCGCTCCTGGCATTTGAAGACGCTTGTCTCCATTACCATGTGGCGCTTGTGAAATCCGGAGTGGCGCGGCGCCCACGTCTCGATGCTGAAGATCTCGCCGACGTTCAGACTGACGATGCGGTTCCAGAAGCGTCGCCAGGACTTCTGGTCCGACTCGGACAGGCCGTCGACCATGCCGAAGAGGGCAGTGCGCAAGACTTCCTTCTGCTCGTCGGTCAGGGCGACATTGCCCTTCGATAGCGTTATCTCGCTCACTTGAGCCTCCGGTTCGAGCATGCAAAGCACTTCGTGCCAGTGAGAATGCCGACGCGGCAGGATGTGCACTGACGCTCGCGGTTGAGGGTCGGTGCCACCGGCACGGTAGGGCCGTCAGTGAAGTTCCAGCTTCGATAGTTGGGATATGACAGCCCTGATCCACCGAGGGCAGCGGCGAGCGCGGAGGTGAGAAGGCGACGCTTCACGCAAGCCTCCCCGCGATCGCAGCCGCGCCCATGAGCGCGTATATCGCCCACGATTGCCAGTTGCCCCAGCCGATGCGGCGCGACCCAAGCACGGCGGCGATGGCCACAAAGATCACCACGTAGACGACAGCTTTCGGCATCGCTCAATACCCCTTGTGCGGATTCTTCTTTGCATCGCGCTCTGCCTGCTCGCGCTGGACGCGGTAGCGACCCTCGCGGGGCGTCTCTTGCCGCGGCGCCGGCTGTTGCTCGTGGTGCTCGCGGATGGTCTTGGCCTGATCGCGGAGTGGATCGTTCGAATTCACGCCGCCTCCTGCTCGTCGTCGTGCAGATGCTTGATGACGCGGCCGCGCTGGCCGACCGGAATCTGGACAAACCCAGCGACAGGCGCAAACGGATTGATTGCACGCGCCGCGGCTGCCTTGCGATTGCGTGTCCGGCGTTGATAAGGCTCGTCGGAACGATCACCAAGCAAAACCATCTCGGTTGGCTTGCCCCTTCCGACGGGCGGCTCCCACTTGGCGACGTACCACTCCTTTCGGTGCGCACCGAGTACTTCACCGACCGCCTGCTTCGTAACGCTCAGGCGATCTGCGATCTGATCACGCGTCAACGCCTCGTGCTCGATCACTGCCTTGATGCGATCCCATGCGGGGAGAGGGCGCGGATTGTCCCTGATGCCGCGCGGCCGCTTCAGCCCGAGGTTGACCCGGGCGTAGACCTTGATCGAGCCACGTGTGTGCCGCGGCAACATCTTCAGGATTTCCGTCATGGGGATGGGCCGTTCGTAGTTCGCTTTCAACCACGTGTCCTCCCATACGAGCCACGCATTCCAGTCGTGTTTGGTCGTTTGCATCACGCAATCTCCAGATCAAGCGCACGCGCAATCACGTCGACTCGCGGCGAGACCGCATAGCGCTTCTTGAGCAGCACGTCGGTGATCCGCGCATCGTCGACATACACGACACCGTTCATCCCGTCCTTGAGTGCCTTGAGCACGTTGTCTGCATCCGGCTTCTTCGTGGCCCCGACCAGTCCGGTACGTGCCTTTTCCTGTTTCTTCTTCGACCAGCTCTGCGGGATAGGCAGGTAGATCGCGACCGTCAGTTCGACGGGGCTATCGAACGGATCCGCGCCGCGCATCGCTTCTTGCGCTGCGAGCCGCACGAGGTTCTCGTACTGCACGGTTTCCTTCGGCGTGTACGTGGTGACGAAAGTGCCACGGCGCGCGAACTTGGCGCGGCCCTTTGCAATCGGGGTGCCGGGCACGGAGAAGACGACCTGGTTCATTCAAAACCCCTGCGAGATTTTTCGGGTGTGCTGCGCGGCGCCGGCACGTAGCCGGGAGCTAGATCGGAGAACCGTTGATACTCGCCAGCGAATGCGAGTCGAACCGGACCCGTCTCGCCGTTGCGCTGTTTGCCAACGATGATTTCGGCCGTGCCGCGGTCCGGTGTGTCCGGGTTGTAGACCTCATCGCGGTAGAGCAGCATGATGATGTCGGCGTCCTGCTCGATCGCGCCAGAGTCGCGCAGATCGCCCATGTTCGGCCGCTTGTTCGGGCGTTGCTCGACGCCGCGGTTCAACTGCGAGAGGGCAATCACCGGAACGTCGAGGTGCTTGGCGAGACCCTTCAGGCCGGCGGAGTAGCTGCCGATCTTCAGGTCGTGACGCTCTTCGGTGCCACCGGTCATCAGGCCGAGGTAGTCGACGATGATCAGCTTCAGGCCGTGGCGGCGCTTCACGGTGCGTGCGCGGCTCGCGATCTGGGCCATCGACAGACCGGAGGTATCGTCAACGAGCATCTGCATCTCGGACATCACGGTGACGCCGCGAGTCAGACGCGGCCAGTCTTCATCGACGATCTTTTTCCCGTCCAGCACGTGTGCCAGCGGGATATGGCCAATCCGCGCGAGGTTTCGCTGATGGAGCGACTTGCCGGACATCTCGAGCGAGAACACCAGCACCATGCCCTCGTTCTCCGCGACGTGACCGCCGATGCACATCGAGAACGCAGTCTTGCCCATCGAAGGGCGGCCAGCGACGATGATCAGTTCGGAACCGCGCAGGCCGCCGCCCAACTTCGCATCGAGGTCGCGAAACCCCGTCGAGACCAGTTCGAGTTCGGCGCCGTGAAAGCGGCGATCGATCTCTTCGACGATCTGCGTCAGGACCGGTCCTGGCATCTGCGGTTCAAACGAACGCGCCTCAGCGAGCGGTTCGAATTTCGCCTGGGCTTCGCTGATGATCTCGGATACCGGCTTGCCGTTCGGCCGGAAGGCCATTGCCGAAACTTCGTCAGCCGCCGATATCACGCCGCGCAGCTTCCATCGATCGATGATGATGTCGGCCCAACGTGCGATGCCCGCGCTGCCAGGCGTGCTTTGCACCACGGCGTTCAGGTAGGCGAGGCCTCCAACGGAATCGGCCTTACCGGACGCGCCGAGCGCCTCGAAGACCGTGATCATGTCGGCCGTGCGGCCAGCGATGATCAGCTTCGTGATGTGCTCGAAGATCACGCGGTGGTCGTAGCGATAGAAATGCTCGGCTCTCAGATCGCCGATACGGTCCAGCGCATCGTTGTCGCTCATCAGCGCACCGAGCACCGATTGCTCGGTTTCGACGCTGTGCGGTGGGACGGCGAGGCCCTGGTTGTCGGGCAGGTCGTTAGGGGCGTTCATTCATCTTTTCCGTGGTGTCGTTTTGCTTGCTCGCCCTGTGTCGTCAGACCGCACGCGCCGTCAGCGCGCAGGTACCAGAGCTTGAACCAGCAGCCTCGAACGGACTTGCGATAAACCGATCGCCAGTCCTTGTAGCGCTTGGCGTCCGGCAGGCAATAGCGTTCCTTGAACTCAAGCCAGTGCAGCTTCAGGAACTCGTCCGGGATACCGGTCTGGTCCGCATAAGCGAACACCGGGTCGTCTTTCAAAATCGGCTTCTCGCCAGCCTTGCGGCACTCTTCCAAAAACGTCTTCAACGAAACTGCGGCCTTGCGGGTTGGTTTGCCTGCACCGGTGTCCTCGGGTCCATCGCCCCCCTTGGGGGGTATGGGGGGTTCTTCTTTAGTCTTACTCTTATCTTCTCTAGCTAACGCACCTGTAACGGCGGCATTCGGTTCCTGTAACGCTGGTGGCGTTACATCACCGTTACCTCTATGACTGGCAACGCGTTTGGCGGTCTGCGCACGGCTCTTGGCAGACACTCCGTTGTGATCATCGAACTTGAAAATGCGAATACCGCCATCGATTTCCTCAATCCAGCCGATCTGCGCGAGTGCGGCGCCGAGGTTAGGCACACCCGTCTTGCGTGCAATGGTCGCGGGCGTCATACCGACCAGAACGCCATCAGCCGAATGGTCGTCCGCCGTGGCCCAAAGCCAATACAGGCCGCCGACTACGGCTGCTTCCGTGCAACCTGTCAGGTCGCAAAGACGCGAAACCCTTGGGTCATCCCAAAGGTTCGTGCGCATCTTGATCCATTCACCTGCCATGTATGACACTCGTGCAGTGTTGGTGCTGTTCCGTACCTGTAACGCTCACTGCGTTACGCGGGCGTTACTGATTTTTGCTTCGTACTGCTTCAGCTTGCGCAAGGCTTCGCCGGCCATTCGCGTGGCGGGTGTGTCTTCTTGGCAAAGCTCCATCCGGTGCAGCAACTCGGACACTTCGCCGAGCAGCGGATCAATGTGAATGGGTTGTGAGTTGTTCATGTGAACCTCAACGGCGAAGACGCGGCTTCTCGGTCATGCGGGCCAGCGATGCGCACAGGAGGCTCACGAGCTGGTACTTCTCGGCTTTCTTGCGTGTCTGGCCAATCATCTGTGCCAGTTCGGATTGCTCGCGCCACTTGTCAGGCGCGACATTGAAGAGATCGCGTCTCATGAGCACTCCCTCACCACATGCATGCAAAAGTCGGTAATTGCGGCAAGCATAAGAAACGTGATGAGGACAGTGGCGCCGACGAGAATCAGGGCTTTTAGGGTTTTCATGCGACCTCCAAAGCAATTCCCGCCTTGTAGAGTAGGTATTGCGTGACGACTCGATTACCGACCGCCCATTCGAAGTCATCGATCTGTTCGGCCGGCAACGTGCGCTTGCCACGCGCCGGACCGCCGGAAAGCATTTCAGTGATGTGCGGAGCGTGAATGCCAACGCGCTCAGCGAGTGCGGCGCGGGTCATGTTGCGGGTCGAACGCAGTTCCCACGCTAGAAGAACCGCGTCGCGATAGCTTTCGCACTGAGCCACGAGATCAATGGGGGCTGGCAACGGAATCGGCATTCGCGCTTTCCAGCCGCGCTCGTGTTCAATTACTGCGCTCAGGTATTTCTCGGCCGCAGCGGCGCTGGGTATGGCGACTCCGCGACGCGCATTGCACGAATCGCATACGGCATCGACGGCCAAGGGCTTGCCGTAATCCCGGTGGTCGTAAGCCTGGGCGGTTTCGCCACAATCAGCGCAGGGAAGCGTGGCAGCCGGAGCGAGATCGCCGCGCGCCACTGCTTTGCTCACTTCGACGTGCGCGTGGCGTGCGCCGGAAACAAGTTTGTCGGCATGCCTAGCCTGGATGATGAGTTCGTTCAAGCTGCCCTCACTGCCGCCAGCTGCGCTTCGAGTTCACGGATCCGCGCATCCTTGGACAACTCGATCAGTTCGCAGCCGGTCATCAGCGCATCGAACTGAGCCGGCGCGCGGTTATCGCACAGGCTCATGAGGTCGATACGCTTCGTGTCCGGAAACCATGCCTTCCCTTGCATAATTCGAGAGAAGTGGCCTTTGTCGATACCAAGCTTGTCGGCCAGATATTCGTTGGTGTGATTCGAAAGCTGAATGCACAAACGGATCGCATCAAGACCGTGGCGACACTTTTTCACAAGTTCATCAGGTGCGTTCTTCATCGCGCGTACCCCAGCCAGAAAAGGCATTTCTTTTTGCATTCGGATGGCCCCCAAATCAGCGAAGGAACTCGCCATGTCTCTCTGCGTTTTGCCAACAATTGCGAACGGTTGCGGAAGGTTGACTGTCACTTCAGGCCCTAAAAAAGCGATGATTCGGTCATCGCTTAATTTCCCTACGGCCCCGTCATGCACACCTTCAGTACTGCGCACGCCTCACACGGTATTTGCCAGCTTCTCGTTGCCCGACGTGCCGCATGTGGGTATTGCCACAAACTACTTTCATCCCTTCGGCCACGGCAGCCAGAGGAAAAACTCAGCCGCAAAATGAGTGACCCACGCGAGCGCCCAGATCAGAAAGAACGCGGCAAGCGTGGCGAGAAGAACGAATGCCAGGGCAGACGGCACCGGGTACCCGGAGTTCGGGCCGAGCAACTTCGCGAGGCGACGCAAGATGTTCTTCATTTACGCATCCTCCTCAGCAGAGCCGACCGGCGGTTGGACGTCGTCCGCGTTCAACGCGTCAATCTGCGCATTGAGAGCGACTACGAGACTCGCTACGGTGTTTGTTATGCGCGAAAGTTGATCGTCAGACGCTCGGGCAACGCACTTGGCCGCTTCGGAGAACAGCGCACGGCACATCTCCGCCGTCATAATTTCGCGTTGACGTTCAGTAATCGCCATTTACACCTCCCCGTCAGTCGAGCCGACCGGCGGCTGGGTATCGTCGGAAGCAGCAGTTCGGTCAACAGCGCCGTTGGAGAGCTTGACCAGTTCTGGCCAGATGGATTTCCAGTCGTCGGGCCGCAGCATCTGACGTGTCACGACGCCGCCGGTGGCCTGTTCGATCGGCGTACAGTGTTCAATCGGAACGCGCCGGTCTGGTGCCATCCACTGATGGACCGCCCCCTTGGTCACGCCGAGGATGTCAGCCAGCGCTTTGTAACTGCCGACAATGCCTGCAGCGATCTCGATAGGGTGTTTGGTCATTTCGGGTGCCGGTCATGAGTGATCTCCCGAGAAAGTATAGATTTGCTAGACCTAAAAGTAAAGAAAAAATAGACCAAGGACGTTTAGATTTCCTATACCCTCCGCGCATGGAAATGAGAAACTGGATCAGGAGCGCCCGCAAAAAGGCTGATCTAACACAGGAGCAGCTTGGGGAAAGGCTCGGAGTGACCAAAGGAAACGTGTCTGCTTGGGAGAATGGCAGGCACGAGCCGAGCTATGCTCAGATCCAAGAGATTTCGGTTATCACGAAGTACCCGATGCCGGATTCTCAGCCAAGCACCCCCGCAGCGAGCGTCTTAGATAGTAAGGATGTCGCAGAGCGCGTAGAGGAGATGCTTACGGAGACGGGCATGGACAGCGTCGCCTTCGCGGCCAAGTGTCAGATCCCACTTGAGAGGGTGGAATCGTGGCTAAAAGGCGCGTCGATAGGCGTTGAGGATGCTGTCGCGATACAGACCGTTTTTGGCTACAACAGCGCCTGGGTACTGGCCCGAGTGGGTCAAAAAAAGGCCGCTATCCAACATAATGATGAGTTCCGCCCGCGGGGCATCGGCAAGCGGAAACCACTCGCGGTGGTAGGAATGGCGCAACTTGGCGACAACGGCTTTTGGGCCGACGTGGAATATCCCGTCGGGCACGGGGATGGCTATATTGATTGGCCGACAACCGATCCTGACGCATATGCAATCGAATGCTCTGGCGATTCGATGCGACCCCGAATCAAGCACGGCGAATTCGTTATCGTTGAGCCGAATCACCCAATACAGCCGGGTGAAGAAGTTCTGGTCAAATCGAAGGATGGCCGGGTGATGGTAAAGGAGCTGGCATACAAAACCGGCGGCCGGTATACATTGCTTTCGGTCAACGAGGCACACGGCAAAGTCGTTCTTCACGAAGACGAAATCGATAAGATGCATTACGTGGCCGGCATCGCAAAAAAGTCTATGTGGCGCCCAGAGTGATTAGGTGATCCTGATGAGAATGCACATAGCGGCAATCATGACTTTCACGGTCGCCTGCAGCGTCGCCGCTTGCAGCAAGGCACCCAACGCCGCGCCCCCATCAGTTGCCGTCGCACCAGTCGCGCCAATGCACAATTACGTGCTTGAGCAAAATGGCGAGTATGGTTATCAGCCAAGTGTTTCGGAGCAAGAACGTCAGCAGGGCGTCGGCCAAGTTCCGTTAATCATGGTTAGATATTTTGGGAAGCAACATGGCGAGTATCGACTGCGAGCGACTGCCGATGGCCAGACCACGGAGACTACATGCAAGGAACCATGCACTTATGTGAAAGAGGCATTGCTTATTGACGGCAACCCGGTGCAGTCACAGACAATGCAAAACACGCCCGGTACCCTCATTTATGCCGTGATGGCTGACGCCATAAACGGCCAACTCAATCCATACAAAGAAGCACCGTGATCTCCCCGAGCACCGGAAATACGGAGGCGTGAGACTCCCATGAAAATAAGCGCTGAAGATCTGTCGGCGTATTTCGCGGCGAAGAACGTCCGCGACGATTGTCCCATGTGCGCTACGAGTGACTGGTCTGTCGCGCCAGTTCAGGGGCTTGATGGAACCCAGGAGGCCGGCGAGATAGCACTCGAAGTGACTGTACGCATGGTCAAGCGGAATTCATGGATACCCGTGCTTCCATTGATCTGCCAAAACTGCGGTTTCGTGCGCATGCATCATACTTTTTGGATCGAAAAATGGTTCGCAGAGAAAAATAATGGCGGCCGGTAGAGACCTCGAAATAGCGGGGTGCCGCGGCTAGACGGATTGTATGGAGTAGTCCAACTTTGTACTTTCGAGACAATCTAACGAGCGGTTATGCTGTCCAACGCACCGTCCAGCTTGAAATTTGCGCCAAAACTAGCATCTATGTTTCGAGCCCCGGAAGTTGCAATGAGATTTCGAGGCTCAAATCTTGCGCCGTAATTTTGCCGCGCAATTTCCAACGCACGAAATCCCAACGGTGGGTACAATGCCGAAACCGCTTGACAGAAGGATTTCGCCCTAAACTTTTGGGCCGAGATGCCGTCAAACTGTTAGTTATAGATGTTTACGTACGTCGCTACCTGCGGGCGCGACACGGAGAGAGTTATGAGAGCCAACGAGCTGATCTTGCATTGCTTGGGGCGGAAGGAAGGCGATCAATGGGTCGTCATGTCGTTAGAGTTTTCGCTGGCCGCCCAGGCCGATTCCTTGGAGCAAGCCAAGGCCATGCTTCAGTCCCAGATCCGCGAGTATTTGACGGATGCCCTGATTGGGCAGGATAAAGCGCATGCCGAGGAGCTGCTCTCCCGACGAGCCCCCCTTAAATATTGGGCGCAATACTGGCTTGCGCGGTGCATCCGCGGTATCGGCAATCACACGCTGGTAAAGACATTCCGGCAGCCGCTGCCGTTGGCTCCTGCGCATGCATGAGCGGCGTTAATCCGCCGCTTACATGCAAGGAAGTCAAGCGCACACTCAAATCACTTGGATTCACGTACCGGAACACTGAAGGGTCGCACGAGAATTGGGTTCGGGATGAGCCGAAGCCCTTTCGCAAGGTGACGGTCGATTGCCCAAAAGCACCGTTCAGCCAGATCCTCATCGAATTGATGGCCCGACAGGCCGGCATGAGCAAGAAAGAGTTCTACGCCGCATTTCGCAAGATCTAGCCCCGCCCCGAGCGGGGCTTTTCACATCTACCCAACGTTCTCAAAGATTCATCGAAGCCCGCCTTGTGCGGGCTTTTTTGCGTCCGCGGGACGGCTGTTACAAATTCAGGTCAACATTTTCTTGACCTTCGATGTCTAGGTTTTCTATACTTCAGTCCATCGAAGCACAAACCACAAAGCGGGAGCCGGACATGATCAAGAACAGCAAGCAGTCGTGGGAAGTGGGTTCAACCGTCAAGGTTGGCTTTCTGTCGCTGACCGTCAAGGCAGCGATCGCCACGCCGGGCGACTTCGCGCCAGATGCGTACATCCTGGTGAATGCGAAGGGCACGCAGTTCTACAAATTCGTTCCTCACAACGGTGTTGAAAAGATCGATGCGATCGAAGCACGCGAACTCATCGCCGACGCTTGGGTGCGCACAGACAAGGTAGCCGCAGCGGCCGTTCAGCGTGCGCAAGACAGCGCGAAAGCGATCGCCGAGATCAACGCCGTCATCTTCGCCTGATTCCCATCCAAAGGAGAGCCACATGTCACGCATCACTGAAGCTGTGCAGTACTCGATTCCGGAGCTCAACGAAGGCGAGGTCTACGTTGGTGCTGTTTTCACTCCGGAAGGCCGTGGCCATCACGCAATTCTGTTGGCTGGATCGCGCGGTCTGAGCACGTGGAAAGACGCGCTTGAGTGGGCAGCGTCTGTCGGTGGCGATCTACCTTCGCGCTTTGAACTCCTGATGCTCTACACGCACGCAAAGGATCAGTTCGAAAGCGACTGGTACTGGTCAAACCAGTCTTATGAGCACAACGACGCGTTCGCCTGGTGTCAGGACTTCGGCTACGGCAACCAGGACCTCACCCACAAGGGCTACAGCGGTTGCCGCGCGCGTGCCGTCCGCAGATTAGTTATTGAGTAATTCAGTTATTCAATTCGCTTTCATTCAGGTACGTCATGAACAGTCTCCACACATTCATCGTGATCGGTTGCAACGCCTACGACGAATATACCTTCGTCCCCTGGCTGAACCGAACGGTTTATCGGCGCACCGTGGATCTGAGCCGCGTCTGCCTTCAGTAACAGTTTCGAAGCGACGGCCGCTCGATAAGCCGGTGAGGTGCGATACCTCCGAGTGGTCCCCGTAAGGGACCGCCCTGAAGCATGAGCGTTCGACGGCAGCCGGTGGGCTCGGTTGCAGTAGACACGAACGTTGCGCGGCGCAACACCCTGCCTCATGGGAGCGTCGAATGTTCATCCTTGAGGGCGATAGAAAGTCAGGTGAAATAAGGACTACTACGCGAGGTGTGTCATGGGCAAGCATTTCAATGCTGAGATCTATCGCAAGTTGCAGCAGACGCAGGGGAGGGGCGATGAGCAGCTTTCCGAAGCGGAGCGCGCTGCAGGCTGGGACGACTTCGAATCCTTCCGCGACGACAAGTGCCTTCGCGAAGTGGATGTGATGTTCAACCGGATGTTCGGGGCGGCGCAATGAAGTTCGTCGTTGCCATCGGGATCTGGGTGTTTCTCGGCGCGGCGCTGGTGATCTTCATTCGTGGCGCTGGCCATGCGAAACGGCGCTGAGTGGCGCAAATACAGGAGCCAACGAGTGAACCCCACCGATACCGAATTCGAAGCGTCGCACGCAATCACCACTATCGCGTGCCTCGTCTTCGGCTTCCTGTTCGTCGGCTTCGCGTTGCTCTCTACGTTGCTCGGCGACGCGTTTGTAACCGCTGTTCTGTCATTTTTCGGAGGTTGATGTGGGCATGATGATGATCGACCTGCGCACCGTCGAAACCGGGGTACGCCTTACTCAGGCAGAGCGGCTCGCTGCTCAGATGCGTCACCTGTCAGCGATGAACGACGCTCAGCTAGCAGAGAAAAAGGCCCGCAATGCGCGTCGCGGTCTCGTGCCGATGGAAATCGGCGTACATCACGTGCCGGAGAGCGTCGCCAGACAGTTCCTGCATTGCACGGTTGGAGGTGTGCGGTGATTCGTGCCATGGCCCGTTTCTACGATCGCCACCCGCGCATTGCGTTTGGTATCGCCGTCCTGGCGGCGTTCGCTTGCCTGTACATCGCAGCTGACTGGGACCGCTCCGATACCAACGCGTTGCGCCTGCAACTGATGATGGCTGCGTCGAAAGGTGCGGTATGAGCAAGATCGAACGCATGGTGCGAATCACCATCGAGCAGATGACCGAACCGCGCGACGTGATGCTCGCGCAGGTTGAGGTGGCGCACTCGCTGGTGTTCGATGACCTGACCGGTGAAGTGTTGGAGTCGTACGCCGAGTTCAATGGTCAGGTCATCGTCGACATCCCGTACAACGCCGCTGAACTTCAGCGGCATCTGAAAACCGAACAAATGGAGGCGTTGTATGACCGTTGAACAAACCGAACTGGTGGTTGCCGAGCAGCCGCAACAGTTGATCACCATCGAGCCGAAGAAGTACGTCGAGTTGGTGTTCGAACCGTTCGCGAAGCAGTTCGAAGAGGCAAAGAACTCCGTCCGTGAAACGGCGTACGACATCGCCACGACGGCTGGTATGAACAGCGCGATCAAGCATCGCGCCCTGTTCCGCGACATTCGCATTGCCAGTGAAAAGGCGCGCAAGCTGCGCAAGGCTCCGATTCTCGAAATCGGCAAGTTGCTCGATAGCCGCCAAGGCGAAATCGAAGCCACGCTGTTGCCGCTCGAAACCTTGTTCGATGAAGAGATCAAGGCGGAGGAAGCGCGCAAGGAAGCCATCAAGGCTGAGGCGGCGCGCGTTGAGGCTGAGCGTCAAGCCAAGATCCAGGCGGCAATCGACGCCATCAAGGCGATCGTGCTGACGCTGGTCGGCAAGTCGTCTGCTGAGATCGATCAGGCGCAGATCGCCCTCGACTTCCGCGACATCACCGCCGAGGAATTCGACAAGCGCGCTGGCGACGCGATGAAGGCGAAGGCCGACACGTTGGCGAAGCTGGCCGAGATGTACGACTCGGCGGTCGCCCGGGAAGAAGAGGCCGAACAAGCTGCGGCCCAAGCTGAGGCGGATCGCGTCGAGCGCGAACGTGTCGCTGCTGAGCAACGCGCAGAGGGTGAACGCCTTGCCGCTCTCGCACGTCAGGTCGAAGAGCAAGCCGCCGCCGCGCGGGCTGCACAAGCCGAACTGGATCGTCAGGCGCAAGCAGCTCGGGAAGAGGCCGATCGTAAAGCGAACGAACAGCGCGCCGAACAGGATCGGATTGCTGCCGAGGCCCGTGCCGCCGAGCAGCGCGTCCTCGATGAGCAAGCTGCCGCGTTGCGCGCCCAGCAGGAAGCGGCTGATGCTGCGCGTCGCGCTGAAGAGGCGGCGGCAGCGGAAACGCTTCGCGCACTGGAAGAGCAAGCCGAAGCGGCTCGTCGTACGCAGGCCGAGCGTGAGCGTGCAGAAAACGTCGCCGCGCGCATGGCCTCGGAACCGACTGGCGGCACCTGGTCTGTGGTTGGCGGAGCTGTCGTCAGTGATCAACCAATCCCCGGTCTGTTTGGTGGTGGTCATGACGACGTCGAGTACTACGGCGGCCACCTGATCGCCGAGAGCATTTACCGCCCAGCCGACGCGCATCTGCTCGCCGCATCGAAGGCGATGTTCGAAGCCCTGCAGGCCGCGGAGCACGCGCTCGGCTCGATCGTTCGCGACGGCCAGCCGGTGTTCGAAACGACTCTGACGAAGGTGCGCGAAGCGATCGACGCTGCGCGCGTTCCGGAAGCGGAAGCGGCCGTCGTCTGAATCCCTATTTCCATATCTCAAAGGAGTTTCACGTGACTAACCCGGAATCCAACGTGCGCGCGCTTCAGGTAGCGAGTGGTGCGCCTTCAGATCTTCCTTCCGAAGACACGAGCAGCGCCGCGCTCATTCTGAGCGGCGACGCGATGGATCGGGCGCTCAAGTTCGCCGACGTCATGGCGACCGGCCGCTCGACTGTGCCCAAGCACTTGCAGGGCAATCGCGGCGACTGCCTGGCGGTGACCATCCAGGCTATGCAGTGGGGAATGATGCCTTTCGCGGTGGCTCAGAAAACCCACCTCGTGAATGGCACGCTCGGCTACGAGGCCCAGCTCGTCAACGCGGTGATCACGGCGCGCGCTCCGGTGACCGGGCGCATGAACTATGACTGGTTCGGCGACTGGGATCGCATCGCCGGCCGCTTCAAGGAAATGCCCGCCAAGAACAATCCCGGCGAGATGCGCATCGTGCGTGATTGGACGATCAAGGATGAAGAAGGCCTTGGCGTGCGGGTCTGGGCGACGTTCAAGGGTGAAGCGGAACCGCGCGAGCTGCGCTTGCTGCTCGCGCAGGCTGGCGTACGTAACTCGCCGCTCTGGGGGCAAGACCCGAAGCAGCAGTTGGCGTATCTCGCGGTCAAACGCTGGGCGCGCCTGTACTGCCCGGACGTGATCCTGGGCGTCTACACGCCGGATGAACTCGACGAAGCCCCGGCACCGCGCAACATGGGCGCCGCTGAAGTCGTCACGCCCGAACCGTCGACGGCATTGCTCGACGAAGCGCGCACCGCTGCAGGGAAGGGCGTAGCTGCTTATCAGGCGTTTTGGGCAGCCACCAGCAAAGACAACCGTAAGTTGCTGGCCGGCGAGCACGAAAGCCTGAAGGCGACTGCTGTGCGTGCGGACAAAGAACGGACCATCGACAACGGTGCAGCCGCGACCGCAAAGCCTACCGCTGCCGCTGCATCGACGGCGCAGAGCGGCGCACCCGAAGTCACCTTCGCTGAGGTGATGGCGAGCATGAAGAGCGCCGCCGAGCGTGGTGATCTGGACGGTCTGAATGCAGCCGCCGACATGATCCGCAACGTCAACGACGCCGATGAGCAGGCTGAGCTGCGCACCGAATACGCCGCGCTTGTTGAAGCCGTCGAGGGAGGTGCGCAATGAAACGGCTGCCGCCTCTGACGGTGGACGATATCCGTGCGCGCTTGTCTGTCGACATGGAAAGCGGCCGCTGTTACTGGGTCAACGCGACGAAGTATCACTCTCGACTAAATGGTCAAGAGGCTGGCAGTCCGCGGAAAACGCGTCGCGGCAATTTCTATTGGGTAATCAAGATCAACGGCAACGCATATAAGCGGGCGCAACTGGTCTTGATGCTGGCAACTGGGCGTTGGCCGGTCGAAATGGTTGATCACGACAACGGCAATACCTTAGATGATCGGTCTAAGAATTTGCGGCATGCGTCTGCAACAGAAAACGCACAGAACCATCGGACCCGAGCAAAGAAGAGCCCTCTACCGATGGGTGTGCGTCAGTTGCCGAATGGAAAGTTTCAAGCGCGTATCACGTGCAACAAGAAACCCGTATCAATCGGCGTTTTCGAGTCAGTGGACGAAGCGCTGGTTGCCTACAAACAAAAGCGAAAGGAGGTGTTCCATGCGTTTAGTGGCCTGTGAACAAGGTAGCGAGGCTTGGCACCAAGCGAGAAGCGGCTGCATCACCGCGTCGATGTTCAAAATCGCGCGCTCCAAGATCAACGGCCTCGACGAAAAGCAGGCTGCGTACGTGAACGCGATCCTGTCGGGTCTCGACGAGGCAGCCGCGCGCGATGTCGCTGACTACAAAGCACCTCCGAAGTCGGAAACGGTAAAGCGCGCAATCGCCGGAGAAGTGGTGGGCGATCCGTCTGAAGCTGCGCTGAATTATGCGTTCCGTCTGGCCGTCGAGCGCATCAGCGGCCAGCCGCTCGACGAGGGTTTCGAGACTTGGCAGATGCGCCGCGGTCACGACCTCGAACCGGCGGCGCGCTTGGCGCACGAAGCGTCGGCTGGGGTGATGGTCGAGCGCGCAGGGTTCGTCACGACCGATGACGGCCGGTTCGGTGCCAGCGCGGACGGCCTGATCGGTGACGACGGCGGCAGCGAATACAAGTGCCTCGTTTCGCCGGAAGGCCTGCGCGACGTACTGCTGTCCGACGACATCTCCGAGTTCATCGACCAGATCCAGGGCTGCATGTGGATCACGGGCCGTCGGTACTGGCACTTCGCTCTGTATTGCCCAGCGCTTGAACCAGTCGGCAAGGAACTCTACTGGCGCCGCGTCGAGCGCGACGAGGGCTATATCGAAGACCTCGAAATTGAACTGCTGCAGTTCTCGGCGCTGGTCGACCAGTACGAACGCACGTTGCGGCAGAAAGCCGCCTGACGCTGGACCGCTTAAACACATCTCCACCCTGAAGGACATTCGATGAACGCACCTCATGACTTCCGCGCAATGACCGCCGATTCGATCGGCAAAGATCTGCTCTCGGCGCTTGTGACCGAACTGAAGCTGCTGCCCGACACCTGGGTGAAGCTGTCGCAGAAGAAGCAGGACGACATCATTGACCGCCTGCGCGCCCGCGTGGCGTCGCAGGTTGGAATGGCCGTCCATACGCTCGCCAGCGCCGGTCGCACGGTAGTTGCCGGTGACCTCGACCAGATCACCATCAAGGATGGCGTTAAGGCGGTGATCAAATTCAGCGCGGCCGCTGCGTCGCTTCATGAGCTATACGACGCGCAGAGCAAAGCGGTCCTCGTGGTAGTGGCCAGCGCCGAGGATCACACGGGCGGCATGGATGAGATCAAGGGCGAGTCCGACCAGCGCGCGATGGATCTGGGCAAGGAATACACATCCCAAGACGGCGACGGCATGGACGGCCCGCCCGGCGATGACGTGATCGACGTCGACGCGCGCCAGATCGAGCATCAGCCGCTGAAGGAAGAACTCGATGCGGCAGAGGAAGCGGGCTATCTCGCCGCCGAGGAAGGCAAGCCGCAGAGCGAATGCCCGGTGATGGCCGGCGCGCTGTGCATCGCCTGGGTGAAGGGCTGGAAGCAGTGGCACGAAGACAACGGCGGCGCGCAATGAACGGCAAGCCATCCGATCAATCCATGTCCGCGCGCGAGATTCGCCGCGCGGCGCAGCGTGCGGCCAGCAAAGGACAGCAACCGGTCGCCGCTAGCGTGGCGCCGCGTACTAGCTTTGGCCATCTGCACAACGAGGCTTTCAGCCTCATGTGGTACGCGTGCGAATGCGGGCACCGTGAGCGGATCTGGAACAGCCGCGACGGCGTTACCGCGTTCTGCATGGCGTGTCCATCGTGCGGCGAAGCGTCCCTCAAGCACGTCAACTGGAACCTCGACAAGTACGCGCCGAGTCACGCGCCCTTGGCTGGCCAGCGTGTCTGGATCTCGCTGACCCGCGAGCGTGCGCTTGAGATTGCCAAACGCACGGTTGAGCGCGTCACGAAGGGCGACGCGATGCCGGCCGGGACCGATCTCAATCGGATCGCGGACGCGGTCTACAACGACGGCCATGCACCGGACCTCGTTGTCTATGGATATGTGGAGGCTTCGTGAGAGCAGATATCGAGAAGTACCTCGGGACCGTCCAGCAGTCGACTGCGAAGACCATCGCCAGCCGCGTCGGCCTGCCCCAGCTCGACGTCACGCGTGAACTCAACGCGATGATCAAGGACGGGACGCTCGAGCGCGAGATGTCGAAGGGCGAGTACGCGTATTGGCTTTCGCGCGGTGAGGCACCGAAACCCGCACCGGCCGCCTCGACCGTCGAATGCAATCCGGTGCCGGTCCTGAGCCTGCCGCCTGTCGTGAAGCAGGAAGCGACGGAGCCTGTGGCCGAGCCGTCCTTCAGTACCGACGTGGTGGAGAAGATGCGCGAACTGCTCAGCGTGCTGGGCTTGCCGCCGACTCTGGCGCGAGCAATCGACGCTGCGCGCCAGATGGTCGAGGTAGGGCGGAAGACCGCGACCGAGCGCGACGAGCTGCGCGTCGAGAACGAATCGCTCAAGACCCTGGCCGCCCGACTGAAGGTGAACAACGCGATCCTCGAAAAGCGCATCGACGAGTTAACGCTCGGGCCGGTTGGCGCGAAGTCTCCGTTGTTCGTCACGGTCGGCCGCTACGCCGCGCCGAAGCGTCATGCGTCGCTCGACAAGGCACAGAAGCGTGCGGCATTGCTGGTGCGCACCGAGAAGGAATCGGAGGTGCTCGTGTTGGAGCCGGTTGGCCGGGTCGTTCGCGGTAGCGAGTGGCGCCCTCAGTAGTTTGATTGGCCCGTCGCAGTTGTACCCGCTCTGCGGCGTGTGTTTTTGAAGGGCGGCCTGTACGGCGCCTGCTTTTTCCCCAAACAAGGAGATGTGCATGCAACAGCTTCAGATTCCGCCGCTCGCCGAGGGCGAAGTGTATGTCGGCGCGATTGGCGACAAGAACGGCGATTTCCATCACGTGATTCTGCTGCCGGTCGACAACGACGATGCGCCGTGGGCCGAGCAGTTGGAGTGGGCCAAGAGTGTCGGCGGAGATCTGCCGAATCGGGTGGAGCAGGCCATGTTGTGGGCCAACCACCGCGATTCGTTCCAGAAGGATTGGTACTGGAGCAACGAGACGCATCACAGCGATGACGCGTACGCCTGGTATCAGTACTTCTACCACGGCAACCAGAGCTACGGCCGCAAGGACGGCAGCTATTGCCGCGCGCGTGCCGTCCGCAGATTGTCAATTTAATCATTCATCAATTTAAAAGGAGCATCCGCAATGACGATCACGCTTTATGCCATCAAGGCGGAACAAACGAGGGTTAGCGAAATGATCGCAGCCTTCGAAAAGCAGCAGAAGGAGAGGGCGACGCTGTACTTCCCAGAGGTGACCATCGATCTGAAGCCCGGCGAGGAATATGCAGGGATGATCGTCAGCAACGGCGGAGAGTCGAGCTGGCACGTGATTCTTCTCCCGGGCGACCTCGACAAAGGTTCCTGGTCGGAGGCGATGAACTGGGCGTCGAAGCAGGGCGGTGGGCTGCCGAACCGGCGCGAGCAATCGCTGCTGTTCGCCAACCTGAAGGAGAGTTTCGAGAAAGCCTGGTACTGGTCAGCGGAGACGCATGAGTCGGATAGCGCGTACGCCTGGTATCAGTACTTCGGCTACGGCTACCAGACCTACTACCGCAAGGGCGACAGCTATTGCCGCGCGCGTGCCGTCCGCAGATTAGTTATTGAGTAATTTAATCATTTAGTCAGCAATGGCCAACAACAAACTCTCCCTGCAAGAAAAGTTGCTTTCCAAGACGGTAAAGGTTGGCGATTGCCTAATCTGGACCGGCATGAAGAGCGACAAGGGATATGGGCGAATCAAGACCGGTGGGAAGGTCCGCGCCGCCCATATCGTTCACTACGAGCTGCATCACGGCCCAGTCCCGGATGGAAAGGTTTTGATGCATTCGTGCGACACCCCGGCGTGCATCCATCTCGGGCACCTCAGCCCGGGAACGCAGTTGGAAAACGTCCAAGACATGTTTTCGAAGGGGCGTGCCAATAAGTGCAAAGGGGAGAGTCATCCGAAGGCAAAGCTGACCGATGATCAGGTAGCCGAAATCCGTCGACGCTATGTCCCCGGAGTTCGAGGTAACGGAAGTCACGTGCTGGCCAAAGAGTTCGGCGTTTCGAAGACCGCTGTTCGGGCGATTCTGTCCGGCAAATCAAGGAGCGCTTAACCGTGGCGACGCACACCACCCTCCCGATCTACAGTCCACGAGATGGCGAATAGCTATTTCGGCTTGCTGCGGCAGGCATCGGCCAGTCACCACGATCGCGCGCTATTGGCGAATGTCGTGCGCGACCGTGGACATTCGGTAAATGCCGCGCTGACGAAGACCTATCGCAAACCGCGCCAAACCTTATAGGGACCTGATATGAGCAACGAACTATCCGCCGCACGCATTCGAGCGCTTAAAGACGCGGTTTGGGCAGAATGCGAGGCGTTCGAATGCACAGACGATGAAGCCCGTCGGATGCTATCTGCGATTGACAGCGTGAAATGCGTCGCCCCGCCCGCAGCGGATAGCACGCCTGTTGCGGGTGTGCCGGTAGCGTGGCTTTACGATAGGATTGGATCGGGCCTCAATCCGCATCTCGAATTGGCAAGTTCCAATATGGACAAGCGGCGGGTAGGCTTGGCTGATAGCAATGGAGTGCTGATCCTTAGCCCCGATTCAAATTGCACGAACTGGCGCCCTCTCTACGCCGCCCCTGCCAGTGCTCAGCCACCAGTAGCGGTGCTGACGCAAGAGCAGTTGGATAATCTGATAGCAGGTGCGCGGGATTGGCGTAACTCTGCTGAGTCCATCGGCAACCTGCTCCGGGTCTATCTCAGCACCGGCGAGGCGCAATCATGAGCGACTTCATTCCTCGATCGACCTGCACAGCCACGGGAGGCGACTGTTTTCGCGAAGGTCGATGCCTGCGCGGGTGCAAAAGCGAAGTCAAATTCAAAGATCAATCTACTCAGATCGGATGGAAGTGCCCGGTATGCGGCAAAGGAAATGCGCCGTTCCAGAAGATCTGCGCGAACGCAGCATGCGGTATCAACTTCAGCGCGCCAGCGTGCGCTATCGCCGCTCAGGCTGATAAAGGAGAGGCGAAGTGAAAGAACGTCCGATCATTTTCAGCGGCGCGATGGTGCGCGCTTTGCTCGATGGCAGTAAGACGCAGACGCGGCGCGTCTTGAAGAATCAACCGCCCGAGGGCGTAGCAGCAATCAATGTCGCGCACTATGAACCGACCGTGATCAATTGGCGCGGAGAGGAAGAGCCGGGAAGCGTGATCTTCGGCGCATACAGCGAAGATGGTTCATGGGGCTGCAAATGCCCTTACGGAACGCCAGGTGATCGTCTGTGGGTGCGCGAGACGTTCGCTCACATGTATCGCGGCAATGCCGCACCTGAAACGAGGTGCGATGACGATGTCGTCTATAGGGCAGATGGTTTTAGCCACGACGAATACGCGTATGGCTCTTGGAAGCCATCCATCCACATGCCTCGGTGGGCATCGAGAATCACGCTTGAGGTGACCGGGGTGCGCGTCGAGCGGCTTTGCGACATCAGCGAGCAGGACGCCGCTGCGGAAGGCATGGTGCCGCGCTGGCCGGATGGCGTTGAAATCCGCCACGATTGCTCGAGCAATATGTGCCGCGATCTTTTCCGGACGCTCTGGGATGGTTTAAACGCTGGGCGCGGCTATGGGTGGGACGCCAACCCGTGGGTGTGGGTGGTCGAATTCCGAAGGGCTCACCCTTGATCTACTTTCGCGTTCTTTTCGTCGATGATCGACTTAATCCGCGCTTCGAGCGCAAAACCCGCGCCCATCGGGGATCCTGCATCGTACTCCGTCAGATTCTGGATTTCCGGCACGTATTCGTCGCCATCAAAGTGACCGATGCTGCCTGTGGCGCGCCACGTGCCGCCGTTCAGTTTCTGTTTGATCTCGTCGATCACATAGACGTAGCCGCCGTGCTCAAGGTGAACGATTTTCGCCATAACTACCACCTGCTGTGGTTTGGAGGGTCGAAGTGCTCGCTTAACATCGCCGCGAACGCTCGACCCAAACGTTTGAATTCATAGTATGACTGAAGCCGCGCAACGAATATTGGAACTGACAAGCAAGCTGTGGGAGGTTGAATGGACTCGATGTTCCTGACCGACGAAGAGTTGACCGAATTGACCGGGTGTAGAACGCACTGGGCACAGGCGAGATGGATGATCACGAACGATATCCCGCACAAACTGCGGCCGCACGGTTCGCTCGTCGTGTTGCGCTCAGCCTACCAGGCTGCCATGGCTAATAAGGTGCCCCTCAGTCCGTTTCCCGACATCGTAGAGATCATGCGCATGGAGCGCTTCCCGCGTAGTCTTTGTGGCGTCTATTTCCTGTGGCGCATGGGAAAAGTCGTCTATGTGGGTATGTCGCGCAACGTCCTTGCCCGCATTGCTCAGCACCTTCGATCAGACAAGGAATTCGACGGTATCTCACTCATAGAATCGTCGCTCGACACGTTGAAAGACCTGGAAGCGGAAATGATCGCGAGGTTCGACCCAATCTATAACGTCACCGGTAAGCCGGAGAGAATGTTCGAGGTGTGCAATGAATGAGCGTTTGATGTCTGACCGGGACCTGGAAGAGGTGACCGGAAAGAAACGCTGCTCGGCGCAAGCCACTTGGTTCAAACGCCAATTTGACATTGATGTGGTGCGTCGCGGCGACGGTACAATCGTGCTGACCTGGGCTACATTTGAGGCGCTACAGGCGCGGAAAGCAGGTCTGACGAACGGGCCACTCTCCGGCGCTGCGCCAATGCGCCCGCCGGTCTATTCGATGAGGAAGGCCGCAGCATGAATGCACGCCGCCGCGCGCAACCCGATGGCCTGCCGAGCCGCGTTTACGCGAAATCAGGGGCTTACTATTGGGTGCGCCACGACAACAAGTGGATCAAGCTATCGC
This sequence comes from Paraburkholderia sp., assembly GCF_049581445.1. Taxonomy (GTDB): domain Bacteria; phylum Pseudomonadota; class Gammaproteobacteria; order Burkholderiales; family Burkholderiaceae; genus Paraburkholderia. Next base: position 47,949 of record NZ_JBAURZ010000314.1, read on the forward strand.
GAGTCGACGAGGGCGATCGCCGCATGTTCGAGCGGCTCGCAGAGGAGAAGAGGAAGTTCGAGCCGTCGATCGGCGCCGGCAACCTGTCGAAACTGGTCGGCGAGTTCGTGGATCTCCACAAAAGCGCCTATGCGGAAACGTACCGGGACGAATGGGTGCGACGCGGCGATGTGGTGGCCAGTTACTTCCGGGACTGGAATGTCGAGTTGATGGATGCCAGTGCGATTGAGGACTTTGTCACCGGTGAATGGCCAGGCAAACTGTCGTCTCAGAGGGCCATGAAGGCTTGGGTATCGAAATTTTTCAACTGGCTTGTCGTCAAGAAGAAATTGCTCAAGATCAATCCGGCACGGGAAGTGAAGGTCAAGAAACCGAAGGTGCGCACGGTGTATATCCCGGATGCAGCCTTTCTGGCCATTCGAGACGCGCTAATGGTGTCGAAGCCGCATCCTAAGACTGGGAAGCAATCAAAGGTGCAGACGGGCCCCATGATGCAGTGCTTTATCGACCTCTGCTATCTGACCGCTCAACGCTCAACCGAGATCCGGAATTTGCGATGGAATGTCGATGAGGGGGAGCGATTCACTAGCAGCTACATTGATCGAGAGTCGGGCGTCATTCACTTCCTGCCGTCGAAGACCGAGGACTCGAGCGGTGAAATGGTCGATTGGCCGATCACTCCGGAGATCGAAGCGGTGCTCGATCGAGCGCGAAAACTTGATCCAGCATTCGGGCAGACGTACGTGATTCGCGACAAGCACGGCAAGCCGAAGACGGATCAGGCGTGCCGCGACGCATGGGAGGGTGCGATGGACCGGTGCGGCCTAGACGAGGCGCCATACACGATCAAGGACATTCGCGCGAAGGCGCTGACGGATGCCAAGAAAGCTGGGTACGATATCGACGCTCTTCAGGTGGCGGGAGCGCACACTGATCGTTCGACAACAGAGGGATATATCAAATCGCGGGAGGTGCCAGTTTCGACGGTCAGACTGGCGCTCCCAGTGAAAAAGTCAGCCTGAAAAGCTTCTAATAAGATGGCGTGAGTATCGCGCAAAAGCGCATCGCCACGCGCATAAAACTAGAGCATTATATTAGAAAGCTGTTTTGCAATGCCTTGATTTGTAAAGCTAAAGATGAATCGGCGCGGGTGCATGGGGTGCAGGTGGTCGGAGGTTCAAATCCTCTCGCCCCGACCAAGATCTAACCCGCACGCCGTAAGGCTGTGCGGGTTTTTTCGTTGTGCTCAATTTTTAATCGTGGCGAGCACCATATTAGAAACTTTCTAATATTTTGATGCCGTGAGGAGGCGCCGCGAGAGTCGTGCTGAGGGGTGCAGGCGATCCCGATACAAGCGATCACCTGTAAAACGCAAATACAGGATTAGACCTGTATCGCTTCCATGTCTCGCGTGAGCGCGGCCCAGTCGAGTCCGGGCGGCGAGATACCCGAATCGGCCAGCCAATCCCGCGATACGACGGCATACGCCTCGTCGAGGTATTTCTGCATGAAAGCAGGCGTGACCTTCTTCAGAGCTCCCCACGTCACCACCGTAAAGCTGGTCTCGTCGTAGGCAACCGCGCAGACCGCGTGACCACCCCAACTACCCGGCGCCGTCAGGCTGTCCGCACCCGCAACGACATCCCATTCCGTCTGGGTCTGCGCCGACAGTGGCAGCGCAACGCCGAGGTACGCCGCGCCGAACCATTGAATCGAGAGTTTCAGCTCGTCCAGATTCTGCGGGTTCAGCGACGTGAAGGCGATCGTTTCGGTACCGATGTCTGTACCGATGCCGAACGTCGACCAGTAGCGAAGCACGTCCATTTCGACGGCGCCCTCGTCGACTTTCGGAAAGCCGCTGGTCGCCGAATACAGCGCTAGTGCTTCCTGATCGGTCGGCTGCCAAGCGTCAAGCGACGAGTTCGCGCGCCAGAGCTGAGAGATGTGATAGGCCGCAGCGGCTGTGCAGTCACCGTGCACATCGTTGGCCAGCATCGGCCATGACTTCACCGCGCCGGTCCAGTCCACTGCGGGCTTCGGCACTCCCACCATCATGTGCCGGGATAGATGGGGCACGCGCGGATCGTGCCGCGCCGGCAGCTTGCCTAGTTTCATGCGGTCACCGGAGAGGACTGGAGTGCAGCGGTAGTGGCGTCGTGGCCCACGTCGTACAGCTTCTGACGCGTAGCGGCCGGCATGTTGCGGTCAAAGCTCGACGCGAACCCGGTCTGAACGCGAATGATCTGCGCGCCATTCTTCGTGTCGAGCTCCACGTGGGAGCTTTCATTGGACGCGAGCAGCAGATCGATCATCCGCGGCGCCAGTGTGGCGAGCCCGTACGCACCCGGCAAAAGCGGTGCATCGTCCGATTCGAGGTAGATCCCCACGCGCGGCACGCCGTCGACGGTCAGGTGACTGGCCGGGATGTTGTCGCAGCAGCCGCCGTCAACGCACAGCACGTTCTTGTACGGGACCGGCGTAAAGACGACCGGGATCGACGCCGACGCTCGAGCAGCCAGAGCGATCGACGCATCGGGAGTCGTCGCTCTGCTAAACAGAAATTCTTTCTCGGTCAGCAGGTCAGAGGCGATCACCTTCAGGTCGATTGACAGATCGGCAAAGGTCTTGCCATCGGTGAGCTTTTCCAGGTACTGCAGCAGCGCATCGCCCGAGCAGAGGCTTTGCTTGGTGACCAGCGTCCATGGCGAGAACGACATCATGGGCGACCAGTCGAGCGACATACACAGCTCGCGCAGGACGTCCAACGGCATTCCGCTGGCATAGAGGCTGGCGATGATCGAACCGCCGGACGTGCCGGCCAGCTCGACGACTTCGTATCCGGCATCTTCAATCGCCTGGAGCGCCCCGAGGTGGGCGCCCAGGCGAAATCCGCTGCCACTGAGAGCGACGCGGATCGGCTTCATCATTTGAACGGCTTCGCCGACATCTTCGCTGCGAACACAACCGAATCTGCGGAGCCACCAGCCGCAGCGGAGACTTGAGCCGTCGAAAGCGCGTTCTCATACAAACCAGCCATGCCCACAATCAGTTCTGCAGCGGCAAAGCCAGCCTGGATGGCCGTTTGGGTCTGCACAGGCATCGGCACCGTAGCGGCAATTGCTGCTACGGCAGGAATGCCTTGGCTGATAAGGTCTTGAACGTTGGTAGCCGTGATGGCCGCACCTTCAGCACAAACAGCGTTCACGACCGGCTGGTACGTCGTCAGGATCTTGCTGCCGGTTTGCACGGTTGGGAGAGTGGGATATAGCTTCGAGAACGCGTTGAAGTCGCTGATTGCGATATTGGTCGGCGGGCAGAGTGCATTTGCGAGCTGGGCTGGCGAAAGCGTGGGGGCGTTTGCACAGGCAGCAAAGAAAGCGAGCAGGGACAGGCCTGCCGCGAGGCATAGTTTTTTGAACATGAGTTGATTTCCTTGAGATTTGCCTCAGAACGTGAGGCGATTAGGAGTTGACTACGGTCGTGGGTGCGGGTTGATTGGGCGGCGCTGCGGCAGCTTTGGCGGCTGCGATTGCCGCGCGAGCTGGCGCGGTGCTGACGTGATACAGACCGAGCGCGCCGAGACCGTACTTCAGGTTCTCGACGTAGTCGGTCGCAGAGACCTTCCCCGTAAAAACGAGGTAGGACCACGCCGCAAACAGGACCGCAGCGATGAGCATCTTCTGCATGCTCGGTGAGATGGTTTTATCCATTTGGGCTCCAGAAACGACGAAGCCGCCCGGAGGCGGCTATCGGTTGATGTGGATGCGGAACGAGTGCGGCATCGCATAGAGCACGCGCTTACGTCGACGCAACCAGTGCGGCCAGAACTGCCACAGCGCCCGGCGCATCACTGCACCGAGATGTTCAGACCGGACGGCAGGTTGTATTGCACCGGCGCGGCTACGGCGAACTCTTCGGAGGTAACTGCGGCACCAACAGCGTTACCGTTCACGTCGACGGCCTGCGTCGTGACGGTGTACGAGCCCGGCGCAACGTCGGAGAACGATGCCGAATAGGGAGCCGCGGCGATCAGTTGGGAGGGTGCGCCGCCCGAAAGCGTGAAGGTGATGCCGCCTTGCGCTGCGGTCGTTGCAGGCTGATCGGATTCGACGGTCGAAAGTGTTGCGACAACAGTGGACATGGTGATTCCTTGAAAAAATTGATAGGGAGACCCCGAGGTCTAGCGCGCTTGGTGCGGCTTTGTGCTTGAAGATGTCAGGCGCGGATCAGCGCTGGATGCACTGAATCTGGATCGACCGGGTGTCGGTGCGCCCAAGGTTGGTGGTGAACAGGAAATGCAGGTAGTAACTCGTGCCCGAGACGCCCCCGGAAACCCACGCGATGAGCAGCGCGCCCGCCACGCCGCTCGCGTTCGCGTTGATCGACTGCGAATTGACCGTGAGGCCTGCGTCAGCCGTGACCGTCAGTTCGGTGACGATCTCGCCGGTGACGAGCCATGGCGGAGCAGGGGGCCATATGTTCGGGTTTGCGAGGTCGATCCCATAGTCGAGGTCGGCGCTGGGATCTTTCTGCAAGACCGGCGTGCCAGATGCGTACGGCATGGCCTAGTCCCCTTAGTTCGCGTTCGTGTCGTACCCGATCGACAGAGCGCCAGCGGCGATGTTCGGCGAGATGTTGGCGCCGATATTCGTAGGCGTGCCGCTCGACTGGATCGCGTATTCCCAGCAGTTACCGCTGGTCAGCGCATCCCACATACAGACGCCAACGACGAGGCCTAGCGACGTCGTGACCTGCGCGAAAGAGATCGCGTTATTGTTGCTGATCTGCCCGCTCGAACCGCTCGACGCGACGGTCGTACCAGCGCCCTGCGTGCCGGACCAGTTGGCGAGCGAGGATGTGACCGCCACGCGCGCATAGCCAGTCGCCGACCCTTCCGGAATCGTGCCGCCGTAAAGCGCGGTCGTTTGCTCAGTCCAGACGGCGGTACCGTCCGTCACGGTGCCGCCAGCAGCGGTCGGCCAGGTTGGTTCGCCTGAGCCCGTCGTGCCCGCAGTGGTGCATTTGTACAAGCGGCCGTTCAGCGTTGCGGGAACGGTGTATTGCCCCGATGTGACTGCGGTGCTACGCGGTGACTGGCCCGCAGATGCAACGATCAGACCGACGTAGCGCGTCGCCGGAAAGGCGTTCGACTGCGCGCGATATTCGTTGTCGATCTTCTTGTTCTGTTTGTATTCGGTGTCAAGCATGTGAGGCTCCTTGCTAGGCTACTTTGATGATGCGGTTCTCAGCAGGAACGGCCGAGGTTCTGTTTTCTCCGCGGATGCCGGCGGTGCGTTGCTCATCCGCGATGCTGACGATGCGGCTGGGATCAGGAAGGGTGAAGACGGTCACAAAGACGGCGGCCGCGCTCGCGTTGAAGCCGCTGGCGGAAATCTGAAGCGTGCTCGGGATAGTCGATTCGACGGTGACATTGGCTTTCTGCGCGTTCAGCGCGGAAGCTTGCACGTTGATAACGCCGTGAATTGCAACCGCGCCATAGGTAGCGTCGTTCGCTGCGCACGTGACGGATGCCACGCCACCGATGCTGACCGCCGATGTCGTCGCGTTCGCGCTGCTAGCCGAGAGCGGCGCGCTCCCGCTAACCTGTGCAGTCACCCGTTCCGCATTCGCAGCAGTGACCGCAACGGCTCCAGAACCTTTCGTCGAGACCGAGCTGCTCGAAGCGTTGTACGCGCTGATAGCGATCGAGCCAGCGCCGAAGCCGAGTACTGCAGCCGTCCCCGTAGTTGTGTTGAAGCCGCTTGCCGAGACTGGCTGCGAACCACTCACCAGAACCGCTGCGGCAACCGCGTCGAGTGCGCCCGCCTGCACCGCGCCGATCGCGCCCAGTTGAACTGATCCGGCAACACTGTCGAACGCGCGGACCTGTAACTGGGCTATACCCGCAGAGCTGACCTGAGCATTGCCGGTAGTCGCATCCGAAGCCGCCGCGGTGATTGCACCGGCGCCCACAATCGTTGCGTGGGCCGTTGTCGCGTCAGATGCGCTTCCGGAGATCGACCCTTTGCCGCTTGCGGAAACCGCAGCAGACGAAGCGTTAAACGCTGACGAAGCGACACCACCGATGCCGCCGATCGCGATCGACGAGTACGTCGCATTAAGTGCAGTTATCGACGCGAGCGAGCGCGTGCCCCCAACGAGGACTGATGCGTACGCTGCGACCAGACCTGTCGCTGCAACTGAACCTGTGCCGACAATGGACGATGCGCCGGCTGTCGCTTCGAACGCCGAGATGGTCGGGAGCGTGACGCTGCCGCCTGATGCCGGCGTGTAGGTAATGCGGATCTGGCCAGCACCGCCGTTGGCACCCGCGCCTGCGCCTGTCGTGTACCCGCAAGCACCACCACCGCCACCTGGAAGACCACCGGCACCCGGAACTGCTCCGGTATTCGTGCCGCCGCCAGCCCCGCCACCACCACCATTAGCATTTGCGCCGCCAGCAGTGCCACTACCCGCGCTTCCGGTCCCGCCAGCACCACCAGATCCGTTATCGCCAGCGCCGCCATTGGCGCCATCCGGATCGGTGGCATTCGAACCAGCGACACCAGCGCCGTTAGGACCGGCTGCACCGCCGCCACCGCCACCGGCGTTACCCGTCGCGTAGCCGCCATCACCACCGGGGTACTGGGTCGTACCAACAGAGCCCGCTGTTACGCCACCAGCGCCGGGTGCCCCGGTATTCGTACCGCCGCCGCCGGGATTCGAGCTACAGGTCGCAGATGCAACGCTCGTGCCGTTGAACCAGACGCCAGTGCCGTTAGTCCCGGCCTGGTCGACGGCACACGTGCCGCCTTGACCGATGCCGATCGGAATAGTGCCGGTCAGGCCCGCAACATTGTTGACCGAGGAATAGCTACCGCCGCCAGCAGCCCCGCCAAAATATCCGCTTGCGCCGGCACCACCATCGCCCGTGGTCTCGATCTGGTTCGTGCCGGACCAATCAGCCGGGATCGGGTAACTGGTCCCTGAGTTGAGAACGACGACGGTCATGGCTTAAGCCTTCGATGCGTAACCTACCGATGCCATCAGGTCGACGACCGTCATTCCCGGCGTGCGGGAGACGAGCGTGGTTGCGTGGTTCATGCCCCTGGATGCGAGGTACTGGTCGATCGCCTTCGCGATCTCGCGCTCGGCCTCGATCTCATCGATGTCGTCGGGGAAATCGGCGAGCACCGTGAACTGGTGGAGAGTTGTCACGGGCGCCCCTTGATCTTTGTGAGCCACAGCGCGGCATCGATGAGGACATCGACGTTGAAGCTGCGGAAATTTCCGAGATGCCCGAACAACAGGTGGCAATTCACGCCATCCTTGTTGGCTTCGCAAAGCGTCACGAGATTCTTCGGGTCGAGCTCAAGATTCGGGTGAAGATGAAACGGCCTGCGGTGATGCACTTCGAGCTTCTGCGTGCCGCCGCACACTTCGCACGTCGGATGCAGCGCGAGATGCTGCTTGCGTACCGTGGGCCACTTGCCAGAGCGCGCAGCCGTAACCGGATGCTTGCCTTTGGCAGCATCGACGAGATGTTTGATGATTGGCATGGACGTAAACGAAAGAACCCGGCGCAGAGGCCGGGTTCGGGTTTGATGGGGTGCTGCCTACGATTTGAGGTCTGGCAGATCAACTGTTTGATTGGCGAGCGTGTGCGTGCAATCACCGAGAAAGATGATGCGCCCCGGCGCCGCGCCGTTGCAGCCGACGAACGAATGGCAGACGTGCTTCTTCGCGGCTACGCCTTCACCTTGCCATTCGTCCCACGTGCTTAGAACGCTGGGACCAAACACAGGGGCGTCCATATCGCCGTTGAAGGTCCAGTGAGGCTTGCCCGCGACGAGCGGCGATTCAACCGTTTCGCCGGGCGGCAGCCAGCTCACAGGGAGGATGTGAGTCCCGGTGCCGCGCGCGTCGACGTCGCAGCCAGGACAGATCCACTTGATCCCGTAGAACCTTCCATCGCTGTCGCGGACGATCTTCGCTTTGCTCATGACGCATCCAGTGTAGAGAGACCGTGCGCGCGGATGATCGAGATGATCTTTTGTGCGTAGAGCGGGTCTGTTGCGTAGCCGGCGGCGGCAACGGCCTGCGCGAACAGTGCGCCCGTTGTGTACGCGAACGCAGGCTGATAGCGCGGGTTGTCGAGCAGGAACTGCGCGTGATCGTTGAGACTCGCAAGCCAGTCCGGGTAGGCGCGGAAATTGGCCGTGATCGTGATGGTCTGGCCGTCAACGACTTCGTGCGTCTGCTGGGTCGTTACGGGCCCAGTCCACGACGGATCTGCCTTGATGCCGAACAGGTTAAAGCCTGGGCAATCGACGCCCCAACCCGATTCGAGTGCGGCCTCTGCAACGGTAAAGCTGGCCGGAATCTTCGTGGTCGCCATCGATGTCTGAGCGGGGCCGGACAGTGCTGAGACGAATGCTTGTGGCGTCATGACTTACTCCTTCTTATGCCTTTGAACCAGCTTGTCGCGGATAAGGACGTAGATCTGAAGGCTCGTGTAGACCAAGGTCACGGCCAGCACCCAATCAGCCAAAGGAACTCCTAAAAACGTCGCCACCACTGCAGAGACAGGAGGGGTTGCTTTGACTGCGCTCGCAGTCAGATCGCTGCGCAGGAGGTCTGCAAGTTGTTCGCCGATGGGCATGGGCGGATGTCCATGTGGGAAAAGAAAAAGGCCGCCGAAGCGACCTGTTATGAGTTAGTTGGTAAGGATTACAGAGCGGGAGGGATCGCTCCACGCTTTTTGAGCGGCCTGGGAGGACGAGTTAAAGCATCCTCAGCCGACCATCCCGCTTTCAACCGGCGCCTTACTGTTTCTTTGTGAATGCCAATTTCTTCGCACCAGATCGTAAGGGTCTGCTTTCTTCCCCCAATCACCACGTAGAAAGAGTTCTGCCTATTGTTCGCCTGTTCTTTCAGGGTCGCCCAACGGCAGTTTCCAGGCTCATAGTTTCCATTGACTTCGATTCTGTCGACGGAGTGGCCGGGGGACGGGCGAGCCCCTATGTCAGCGACAAAATTGTGGAAGTTACGCCACCTTTCGCACACGGAAATTCCCCGTCCACCGTAACTCTTATAATTCTTGTGGGCCGGATTAGAGCACCTTTTTAGCATGCCCATCCATGTGCCATACAACTCGTGGCGAGTGATGGACTCACGAAGCGGAATCATTGGCTTTCGGCGCCTGCGCGACGCATCTTGCAGGCATCCACAAGATTTTGTTAATCCGGCCTTCACGCTCGCCACATGCGTTTCGAACGTTTCCCCGCATGCACACTTAAACAATGCTCGTCGCAATGTTCTTGGGGGTGTTTCGACATCACCAACAAAGGAAAGCGTGCCGAATTGCGTTCCGGGCGCGATGATATACTTCTTTTTAGCCATTTCATTGCCTCTAGCCAGGTGATGATGTGGTCAGAGGCCGCGACGTGTTGCAAGCACGCTGCGGCTTCGTCGTTTCAGCTTGGCGTTTCTTGCTGAACCGGTTGAAATCAACGGTGTCGATGCTTGACATTGTAGCCCCTTTGGGGCTAACATGCAATCGTTGGGTAGCGCGACGCGCAGCCCGCCACCTCCGAAAGGACGACCATGAAGCCATCATTTCGAGTGCGCGTTCTACGCGCCATCAGCAATGTCAATCCGCTACGTTCCACCGACCCCGCAGAATCTGCGCGACTTCAAGGACCGCCTCGGGTACACGGGCGATCAGATGGCGGCGATGTTCGGGCTTGCCGGCAACAACCAGTGGCGCAAATACACGAGCGGCAACGAGCCGCGCCCCATGAGCCTGCCGATGCTGTTTCTTGCCGGCGCGCTACTCAATCGCACCGCGACCGTCGATCAGGTGTTCCAATGGTGCCGAGGTGTCGGCGCGGTTATCGACCTGGATATGGATGGCGATATGCAGCCGTAGCGATGGCTCTTGGCTGCATGCTGTCGGCATGTGGCGGCGGAGGGGGGGGCGGCAGTAATCCGGCAACCAGCGCCGCAACTTCAACGCCAGCATCTGCGCCTAGCGCCACGCCCAAAGTCACATCAATCACATTCGAGGGCGATTCGACAATGGCAGGCTACGGCGCATCGGCCGGCCAGAGCGAGCCCGACCAGATCCAGACGATCCTTGGAATCGCGACGATCAACGATGGCGTGAGCGGCACGACGGCAAACGAGAACCTCGAAGGCCTCGCGCCTTTCACCAGTCCGCTGGCCACCCGTCTGGCTATCGATCCATCGCAGATCGTCGTAGTGAACTACGCCATCAATGATTCGGCGTACGACACGCTGGACGAATACGAGCAGAACCTTTACGACTGGGTGCGTGCTGTTCGTGCGGCAGGAAAAATTCCAGTGTTGGAAGAGCCGAACCCGTCGGCGCTGCCGGCCTATCAGGCATCAATGCCAGCCTTCGTCGCCGCGATGGACCGCACCGCACAGGCTCTCAACGTACCGCTCGTGCCGCAGTATTACCGGATCATGGCGCTGCCGAACTGGCAGAGCCTGCTTTACGATGGCCTTCACCCGAATGCCCAAGGTTACGCAGTGAAAGCTGCCGAGACGGCTGCGGTTCTCAAGACGCTGATGTGATTTATAATCCAGCCCATCAAAAGAGGGGTTCGCCATGATGAAAACCATCAGGCTCATGTTGGGCTGGATTAAAGAGGACTGGACCCGTAAACCGGACTCGCCGTACGCGGAAGGCTACCACGCCAATTCGCTGAAGCAGAATCCCTATCCGGCTGGCTCCCCAGAGCACCTCGAATGGACGCAGGGATGGGAAGGCGGCGAGTTGTCTAGAGAGGTATGGTGAGGGGTGCACTGTGTGAGGCTCGAACTCACTCGATGATGGACTTCCCGGTCTCTTCCGTATCCGGCCATACGGCAGCGCGCTAAAGCATTGTAAACGATCGTGAGGATATGATGATCGCCGATTTTCTGAGAAGACTTGGGCTATACAAACGAAGTCCGCCAATATGGTCTTTCGCCGACTCCAACGGATGCAAATTTTCTACCACATCCGCGGAGATTGCTCAGAAGTGGCTCGACGATGGTAATCATGTGGCGGGCACTGACCTCAAAGAATATTGGAAGAAATGCAACTTCCCGGGCTAATCTCTACGCCCTAGCCATCCACGCCACCTTGAGTCGACCACCCAAAGAACGCGCTGCCGCCAGTCGTCGCCGCCCCGAATAACTGGAACGCGTACAGCGTCAGTTCGGTAGGGCTGCCTTGCGTAGTGGTCGACGAGAAGTTGTACTGGATTCCCGATCCCGATGACGTTGTGCTGTAGAACTGACCAGCCGTCGCCGCGCCAGCCGCGCCGTTAGTGAATAACTGGCACGTGCCGCCACAATTTATCGTCGTGTTATAGCCAGCGCCGAACGCGACAGCATTGATACTTCCGTCTGCCCAGCTCAGGCAGTTCAGTACTCCGCCAAGCGCGACAGATGAGCCACTAGTCGTGTTGTTCGAACTGGACGCAGTGGCAAGCGGGAGGCGCCGCCGCTGAAACCAGTTCAGACACAATTGGTTACCTGGCGCAGACACAGTGAATCCACTAGTGCCGTTGTAGACCATCCCCACCAGCGTCAGCGCGGTGTTACTGGTCGCCGTTTCAACGCCATTAGCCGGGTTCGGGCTATGCGCAAGTGAGTTGAGTACCAGCGTACCGACGCCAGCCGACACGCTAAGATAAACGTAGTACGCCGTGCTCGCCGTAAGGCCGCTTGCGGTGTACGTGATACCAGCAGACGGGATCGAGAACGGTGCGCCATTAACTATGACGTTGCTACCGTTGTACGGCTTGAGCACCAGTTGCGTCGTGCTAGCGACCGACAGACGGCATTGGCCGTGCCCGACTTGGCCCAACTGCACGGCATGCTTGCTCTGCGTGGCAGGATTCACCTGTTCTGCGCCAGAGCCTTGGCCGACCAGCACGGCCGTGCCCGTGTTCGACTGATATGTTGCCGTGTAATAGCCGCCCGCGACGATCTC
>NZ_JBAURZ010000315.1:0-48263 GCF_049581445.1 Paraburkholderia sp.
CGGACGCGGCGCAGCAGGCCATGTTCGCGCACATTGATTTTGTGGGGCGACAGTTCACCATCTTGGGAATCTGAAACCAGGCGCCGATCGCTGTCGTTGGCAGTCCATGGCCAGATGGGTTTCCGACTGAAAAAGCGCACCTAGAGGATCATCGCTCTCGCGCCGGATGGGGCTGCCTTTTGGAGTTTCCAATGCAACGGTGCAACATGGTCGAAATGGATGATAACGCTTAAGACTGCTAACGCCCATCAAGCGCCATTCGACTGCGCCGGAGCTCGTCTCCGTACGACTACAGCAGTCGCACGGGCCTCCGCACGCGCCGCCCGTGAATATGCACTGAGCGCGTGCGCGCACGCCGCATCGCAGCCCTACCCAGAACGGCGCAGCGTTGCACTGACCGCGTTGTGCAGCACTGGGCGGCGCCCTCTCGCCGAAGCTTTTCAGTTCACAAACACTTTCTATCCCTCTACGATACGCAATATTGGCGGTTTCAGACATAGGGCGGGACCGCGGCCCGGTCCGTCAAGGGAGACAAACGCGTGGAAGATTTTCAATTGCTCGACCACATCACGGACGGGGTAATGTCGCTCGATCGCGAGTGGAAGTTTCGAAACATCAACCGCACCGCTGCGCGGCTGCTGAAACGTCGATCCGAGGACCTACTGGGTCGCGAGATCTGGGCCGAATACCCAGACCTCATCGGGTCAACCTACGAAACGGCCTATCGGCAGGCGGCCGAGACAGGTATGCCCAGCACCGCGACCGATTTCTACGCGCCGCTCGCTACCTGGTTCGAAGTGCGGGCGTTTCCATGCGACGACGGCGTCATCGTGCTGGTTCGCGATGTCACCGAAGCGCGCGCGATCTCCGAACGCTTGTCGCGCCAAGCCACGCATGATGAACTGACCGGCCTCATCAACCGGCGGGAACTGCTGCTGCGCCTGAACCGCCTCATCGACGAAGGCGCGGCCGCTTCAGTCGATCTACTCTTCATCGACCTTGACCGCTTCAAGGATATCAACGATTCATTTGGCCACGCAGCGGGCGATGAAGTGCTGCGTGTCATCGGCGAGCGTCTTTCGGAAACGTTTACCGAAGGCGCCCATGTTTCGCGCATCGGCGGTGACGAATTCGTAATTTTCCTCGTCGACGCGCCCGAGGGCGAGGCCGCGCGCGTCGCGCACGACATCACCGTACGCATGCGCGAGCCAATTCAGACGCCGTGCGTGCGGGCCCCGGTGGGCGCGAGCATCGGTGTGGCACGCTACCCCATGTTGGCATCGAATGCGGACGAGCTGCTGCGTAACGCGGACACCGCGATGTATTATGCAAAGCGCGCGGGCGGTTCGCATGTGTGGTCATTTGGCAAGGAGGATGCGCAGCGCCTCTCGCATCGCCTGCGGCTACGCGCAGATCTGGAGAGCGCGAGCGCCGCGCGCCAGTTCGAACTGTACTACCAGCCACAACTGGACCTGCATACTGGTCGCGTCTACGGAGCCGAGGCGCTTCTGCGATGGAACCATCCGCAACTGGGGTTGCTCGCGCCGGCCGACTTCCTCGACGTGCTGCTTGAATCGCCGGCCTACGAGGCGACGGGCGAATGGCTAATTCGGCTCGCGTTCCGCCAGGCGGCGCAATGGCAAGCGACGAACCGAATGCCGTTCAAGGTCGCCGTCAATCTCTCGGCCACGACGATCCAAAACTGCGATCTCGCCGCACTCGTTTCCGAGGCGGCCGAGGCGTCCGGCGTATGCGCTTCCGTACTCGACATCGAGGTGACGGAGACTGCTGTCATGAGCGACTTCGCTGCCGCGTCGCGCGCGCTTTCGGCTGTGCGAAGGCTCGGCGTGACCGTCTCGCTCGACGATTTCGGCACCGGCTACTCCAGCCTCGCATACCTCATACGGCTACCTGTCGATCGCCTCAAGATCGACAAGTCGTTCGTGCAGGAACTCACTGTTAAGGAGACCTGTCGCCAGGCACGCGTTATGGTCGAAGCGATGGTGGCGCTCGCGCGGGCGCTGGGCATGCGAACGGTCGCGGAAGGCATCGAGACCGAAACACAACTCGTCCTCGTCAAGGAGCTCGGGTGCGATGCCGTGCAGGGATACTTCATTGGCAAGCCGGTATCGGCAGCGCGCATCGAACCTTATGCAGAGATGCGGTTTGGCCCCGTCGCGACTGCGTTTTCGTCGTCGCAGGGCTCACGAAGCCGATAGCGCCAACGATCAACCCGTAGTCGCCCGGTTCACATTTCTTCTGGTTGCGCCAGGTGAGCCGGCATCTGGGTACTAGCGGATGCGTGAACATACGTTTCACCCCCCTCGATCGGGCGGGCGCGTCCGTGCGCGGGCCAAACGCGATCCGCGTCTGGCCCGCCATGGGTAGGAGAACACCGGTGATTGCCCCTCCTACGGCATGTTGAGGGCTCCTTCTTCAAGCTGGAACACCGCCACGGCGGTCTGCAGCTTGTCGGCCTGGTCTTCGAGCGATTGAGCCGCTGCAGCCGCCTCTTCCACCAGCGCCGCGTTCTGCTGCGTCACTTCGTCCATCTGCGAGACCGCGCGCGCCACCTGGTCGATACCGTTGCTCTGCTCCTCGGAGGCTGCGGCGATCTCGCCCATGATGCCGGTGACACGCTGCACCGAACTAATGATCTCCGCCATCGTGCGACCCGCCTGGTCGACCAGCGCCGAGCCGGACTGCACCCGCTCCACTGAGGTATCGATCAATACCTTGATTTCCTTGGCCGCCGCCGACGAGCGCTGCGCGAGACTCCGCACCTCTGCCGCCACCACCGCGAAGCCGCGGCCCTCTTCGCCGGCGCGTGCCGCTTCGACCGCGGCATTGAGCGCCAGAATGTTGGTCTGGAAGGCAATCCCCTCGATGATCGTTATGATATCGGCGATCTTCGCGGAGCTCTGATTGATGTCGCCCATCGTCCCGACCACCTGCCCGACCACCGCGCTGCCGCGGTTGGCGATCTCCGACGCATTCGCGGCCAGCGAGCTTGCCTGGCGAGCGCTTTCGGCGTTGTGCTTAACGGTTTCGGTCAACTGTTCCATGCTCGATGCGGTTTCCTGCAAGGCCGACGCCTGCTCCTCCGTGCGGGAAGACAGATCGAGGTTACCCGCGGCGATCTGGCGCGTGGCCGTCGCAATCGATTCGCTGCCGACGCGCACGGAACGAACCGTTTCGGTCAGGCTACGCTGCATCTTTGCGATACCCGAGAGCAGGAAGCCCATTTCGTCACGCGAGCGCACCTCAACGGGGCGGCACAGATCACCCGCCGCGATCGCGTCAAAATGTTCAAGCGCATCGGCCAGCGGTTGGGTAATCGCCCGGCGCAGCGTCACATACGAGAACAGCGCCGCTGCCAGTCCCAACACGAGCTCACCGATGCTAACGAAGCGGAATGCTCCGAAGGTGCTTTGCGCCGCGCGGTACCCCTCGTGGGCGCCGGTAAACTGAAACTTGCGCAACCCGTCGTCGGCCGCCGCCATATCGCTATAGGCGGCTTGCACCTGTCTCACGCCGTCTCCGAGTTTCGGTTTGTCGTTCGCCAGGACGCTGGCCGCGAACGCATCCATCGACCGATGCAACGCATCGCGTTTGCCCACGACGTCCTGCGCGAGCCGATCTTCGTCCGTGCTGCGCGGAAGATCGAGATACTTCCTCCACCACATGTCCGACGTGGCGCGCATCGCGTGTGCGCGTTCAAGCACGGCGGCCACGTCTGGGGTCCCGCTCAGGATGGCTCCCTGATCGAGCGCGAAACGTTCGTGCGCCGCGAAAATCTCGGCGTTGGCGATGGCGACGGCGCTTGGCATCTGAGTGGTCAACGTCTCGTTATAGGCGGCGTTTGAGCGACTCATGCCGAGCAGACCGAGAACACTGGTGACCACCAGCAGCGCTGCAAGAAACGCCATCGTCAGGCCGATCCGTGCTTTTATCGTGATGCCCTTGTTCAGCATACTTGCTCCTGTGACTTATCTGGCGGG
The DNA here is from genome assembly GCF_049581445.1 of Paraburkholderia sp. GTDB lineage: Bacteria > Pseudomonadota > Gammaproteobacteria > Burkholderiales > Burkholderiaceae > Paraburkholderia. Next base: position 4,002 of record NZ_JBAURZ010000315.1, read on the forward strand.
CGGTGATTGGGTTCGATGTCGTCGTCGCCAAACCGGTGCGCCAGCACGCGCCATGCGGGCGGGCGCAAACCGGTAGCCTCAAAAGAAATGGTGCACACCCACGCGAAACGCAGTCTGGTTCGGCCCGTTCGCGGCCGCCAGAAGCGGCATCGCCGCATTGCCCACGCCGTCCGCATGCTGATATGTAACTTGGGCGTAGATGATCGTGCGCTTGGAAAGCGAATACACGTCTCCTACGCCCACTTCGTCATACCGTGTGTCCCCGAGCCACGATACATATCCACCCATCGTCAAGGTATTCGCGAAGTTGGTGTTGTAGTCAGCACCCAGTTCGACCGTGCGCATTCGCACGGAGTCGGCCGCGGTCGCGAGGTTTACCTGCGTGACCACGCCATGGACCTGGAGCTTGTCCGTCGCCTTGTATAACGCGGAAAGACCCGCGATGTCCTGACGTTGCGCGGTAAAGAGTGCCCCGTTGGCAAATGATTCGCCAAGGAAGCTCTTTTCGCCCAGACCCGAGATGAGATTGATCACATGGTTTCGCCAACTGCTATACACCGCGGATGCGCGGAACGGCCCCCGGGAATAGACAAGATCCGCGCTGTAGACCCTGCCGGGCTGTGTACTTGAATCGTCGAAGCCGTAAATGCCGCTCGCGTTGAACCCGTCAATCGTCGGCGTCGTGTATTTCACCGAGTTGTTGATCGAGTCGCCGGTGATGCCCAGATTGTCGAGATTGGCGGGATGAAAGAGATAAAAATTGTATTGCAAGCTACCGTTCGAATTGACCCGCAGCGCATCGGTCGCCAGATCAAGTTGGCGACCAAGCGTGAGCGTCCCGTAACGAGGACTCGATAGCCCTACCCACGCGAACTGACTGAATGCATCTCCGGCAATCGTCCCCTGGCCAGTGTTGGATTTAAAGCCGTTTTGCAGGGCAAAGACGGCGCTCAACTGATTGCCGAGGTCCTCCGTCCCGCGAATACCGTAGAAGTCTGGAACAGCAACCGGACCCACCGTGGCAGTCCGGCTACCTTGCGCGTTGGTGTCGAAGGTGATGCCTTCATCGATGCTACCGTACAACGTCACACTGCTTTGAGCATGAGCCCCGGTATTCAAAGTCGCAAGCAGAAGTGCCAGAAGCGTTTTTCTCATTTAGTTGGTCTCCTCGTTATTAGATTCGGATTGGGTGTCGGCGTGCTGGCATGTTCGTGTGCATGGCCAGATGGGTATTTTTTATTTCGTTAACCTAATTTATTGCTCTAATCTGTCGCCCGTCCGTAGGTTGGCGATGTACTTATCGCGCGGCGCTGGAAGGTCTCGAAACGCTTCGCAAGACACCTCAACTTCCACGATCCGGCCGATCAATGCATCCGGTAGGCCGCGAAGGCGGCAATCACCACGACCAGTCCGATTGCAACATGCCATATGCGACGGCCGCTCGCGGTCCCCTTTGCAACGGGCCGCGCTGGCTCCGTGCGCGGCCGCGTCTCCACGGACGGGTCCATTGACGCCAGGTCGGGTTGCGCGTCAGCCGGTCCCGTAATCGCCACGGTGAAATGACGGAAGAAATCTTCTGCCATCTTTCTCGCGACGCCATCGATCAAACGCGCCCCTACCTGCGCGAGTCGGCCACCCACCTGAGCGTGCGCACGATAAACTAGCCGTGTACCGTCGCCCTCGGCCAGGAGATTCACATACGCGCCTCCCTTGCCAAACCCGGCCGCGCCGCCGGAACCTTCGAAAGTCAACGAATACGACTCGGGAGCCTGCAGATCCGTCAATGTCAGCTTGCCGTTAAAGCGTGCCTTGACAGGACCGACCGCCACCGCCATCACCACCTTGTAGTGGTTCTCTTCAACACGCTCCAGCGACTCGCATCCCGGCACGCAGACACGCAGTATTTCTGGATCATTCAGCGCTTCCCATACGCGCTCACGCGGCAACTGCAAGATCTGTTCGCCCGTCAATTCCATGCTGGTCTCCTTTTGCTACGGACAACGCGCGGCTTGCTCGCCAGGGGCGACATCGGCGCTGCGGTTGAGCCGTGAGTTGGGTGCCATCTCGCCCGGACCACGTCCTTTCCTTCCATGCTGCAGAAGTGGTATCGAGACGGCTGGTTAGCTACGTTGGTGCGTGCCACGCGTCGATTCAGAACAATGACGCACCGGAAAATTGCCCGCAAACGATGCTCTTTCATACGCGAGATGAGTTTCTTTCATACCCGCCCGGGAAACCTAGCGCACATGCGTCAGGTAGTCGAGCGTGCGTACTTGAACGTCCCTTGGGCCGTTGCAATCAGTGTCCTGTCGTCTACCCACGCTTCGCCCCGGGCGAAAAAAATCGACCTGCCTTTGCGCTCCAGAAAGCCTTTGGCGGTAGCGGTATGGCCGAGGCCCTTGTCGAGGAAATTCAGCGTCAGCGAAAGCGTGACGCCATGGATCGGCCGATCTCGCTCGGCGCTATATAGGCCGGAATAGCCGCACGCGGCATCGAGCAGCGTGGCAATCACGCCGCCCTGCAACACTTCCTGTCGGTTCAGCAGCCCCGGCTTTACCTGAACCCGGAATTCGGCGTAGCCCTCACGCCACGCGGTGCGCTCAACGCCCAGCGTTTTGAGGAACGGATTGTCAACCACGTCGCTAATCAAGATAGTTCTCCACGCGAGCCATCGTGTCGAGTCTGGGGCCGCTGTCGGCACGTTCGCTGTGACGCATCAGATCAGCCGGGATTTCAGGTTCGCCGCCGCGTGCCGCACGAATGCCTCCGCGCTCACTGACGGATGGGCCACGCCAATCAATGACGCCAGATCGCGCGTCATCGTGCCCGCCTCGATCAGATCGACGCAGGTCCGCTCGAGCACGACTGCAAAATTCATCACATCGGGGGTACCGTCGAGCCGGCCCCTATGCCACAGCGCTCGCGTCCAGGCAAAGATGGTGGCAAGCGGATTCGTCGACGTCGGCTCACCGCGCTGGTGTTGCCGGTAATGACGTACCGCGGTGCCGTGTGCGGTTTCCGTTTCAACGCAACATCCGTCGGGCGACATCAGCAGTGAGGTCATCAGCCCTGCCGACCCGTATCCCTGGGCCATGTAGTCCGACTGCACATCGCCATCGTAGTTTTTGCAGGCCCACAGATAACCGCCAGAAGACTTCAGACTGAATGCGACCATATCGTCGATCAGACGCGGCTCATAGACGAGGGCCGCCTGCGCATACGCCTCGGAAAACTCGCTGAACACTTCGTTGAATATCTCCTTGAACCGGCCGTCGTATTGCTTGAGCACGGTGCCTTTGTGCGAGAAATAGACCGGGTAGCCGCGCTGCAAACCAACGTTGAAACACGCTCGCGCAAAGCCGCGGATCGAGTCGTCCACATTGAAGAGGCCAAGCGCCACTCCAGCGCCTCGGAATTCGTGCAGCGTGTGGGTCATCGGCGCGGCGCCGTCGGCCGGCTCATACACGAGCTTAACGAGGCCGGGACCGGGCACGACGAGTTCCTGTGCCCGATACTGCTCGCCAAACGCGTGGCGTGCGACGATGACCGGCTTCGACCAATGCGGCACCAGCCGCGGCACGTTCGGGCAAATCACGGGCTCACGGAAGATCGTGCCGTCGAGCACATTGCGGATCGTGCCGTTCGGCGACGCATAGAGGCGCGTCAGCCCGAACTCCTGCTGGCGCGCGCGATCCGGGGTAATGGTCGAGCATTTCAGCGAAACGCCATACTCCTTCGCTGCATTCGCGGCGTCGAGGGTAACGCGGTCGTCGGTATGCTCGCGGTTCTGGATTGACAGGTCGAACTGCTTCAATTGCACGTCGACAAATGGCAGGATCAACTGGTCGCGAACCCATTGCCACAAGATGCGCGCCATTTCGTCGCCTTCCATTTCGACGATAGGGTTGTTTACTTTTACCTTGACCATGGGGAGTCACTGCGGTGTGGAAATCGATAGGGGTGAAGAGTGCATGAGCGCTTTACTCCCGCGCAAACTAAGTTTTCTCATGTTCCACATGAGAAAGTTTCATTTCCGCCCAGCAGGCGGAGCGCCGATCATCGCGTCTTCGACGATGCGCGGCTCCGCTGCTCTTTCCTTTGGCACGGCATGCCGACGCCCTGACGCGCCCTAAAAAAGACGACTACAATCAGTCACCTAACCACTCCGCCCGTTTTCGGATGCCGAATGAGACCGTACATTCCCTCCTTGCAAAGCCTGCTCGCTTTCGAGGCTGCATCGCGGCACCTCAGCTTTACACGCGCCGCCCAGGAGCTCGAACTCACTCAAACCGCTATCAGTCACCAGATCAAGACGCTTGAGGAGCGGCTCGGCATCAAACTGTTCACGCGGCGGCGCAACTTGCTGGCCCTCACGCCAGCGGCACGGGAATATCTGCAATCCGTGCATGAGGCAATTAACCTGCTGTCGCGCGCCACGGCCCAGGCGCGGAAGAAAAAGTCGAACACGGTGCTGACCGTAACCTGCTTGCCCACCTATGCGGTGCAATGCCTGATTCCCGCACTGCCGGATTTCCAGCGCGCGTACCCAGATATCACCGTGCATGTCGCAACGAGTGCGACTTTCGACGAGTTCGAACGCAACAGCTACGACGTAGCGATTCGCTACGGCTCCGGACGCTGGGCATCGGTCCGGGCGGACCGCCTGCACGGCGAGGAATTTTTTCCGGTATGCGCGCCATCCGTGCTGCAGGAGGCCGGCGAATTTGCGTCGATCGCCGAAGGGCTCTCGCGCTTCCGGCAGATTCGCACGTATTTCTACTCGATGTATCAGGACGACTGGCCCGCATGGCTCGAAGCAGCGGTTCACGAGCCGGTCGAATTTGCCGGCGAAGCCGTGTTTCACCTGCAATTGACATCGCTTGCTGCCGCAGTCCATGGCGTGGGCCTGGTGATCGGACGCACTCCGCTCATCGATGCCGATCTCGCAAGCGGTCGGCTCGTCGAGCCATTCAAGGTGCGCGTCCCGTCCAATTCGGCCTATTACGTCGCGTCGCGGATCGACAAGGCGAAACTGAAAAAGGTCGAGCTGTTCCGCGAATGGGCGCTCGGTACGCTCGGCGGCGACACAAGCGGCATCGATACCGGTGCAGGGCAAGCAGCGCCCTCTGTGACGTCCCTTGACCAACCGGCAGGCTCATGCGCGTCAGCCGTAGCGCATTAGTGGATTCGCGCTTCCGCAGCGTCGGCGCACTGCTCGATGAGCATCGTCGCCGCACACCAGACAAGGCGGCCCTCATCGACGTTGAACGCGACCTCACGATTCGTTTCGGCGAACTGGTCAGCCTCGTCGATGGCGTGGCCAGACAGTTGCAGCGGCACGGCGCGCGCAAGGGATCGCGCATCGTACTCGCAGGCAGCGAGGGGTTGGAAAAGCTGCTGCTATGGCTCGGCATCTGGCGCATCGGCGCCGTGGCTTGTCCGCTCGACATTGCCTTCATCGCGCCAGCCGCCGCGACGCATACCCTGAAGGTGCTCGATGCATCGCTGATCCTATTATCCACGCAAGCCGACGCAACCACGCTTCCCCCAACGAATGCGAAGCTCGTGCGGTATGGCTCATGGCCCGCTAATGGCCGGCAAGAAGCCGCCGACGTGGTGCGCTTCGATGCCGACGAGGCCCGCAGTCCAGAGCCCCTGGCTGATAGTGGCTCAATAGGCGACGTAGCGTCGATGTGCTGCACGTCGGGCACTACGGGCATGCCGAAGGTCGTGGTCTACGATCACGCCTGCTATTGGCTCAACGGGCTCGACAGCATCGATCTGCTCGGCCTCGAGCCCAACGACCGCGCCCTCGAATATCGCTCGTTCGACTGGTACTCCGCCCAGATCCTTAGTTTGATGCCGTTTCTGCAGATTGGCTCGACGCTGTGCGTCGCGCGCCGGTTCTCGCGCAGCCAGTTTGCCGGCTGGCTAGACCGGCACCGCGTCACGGTTTGTGCAGGCGTGCCGACCGTCTTGAACCTGTTGCTGGAGGCTCCCGTCGATTTCAATAGCGCGAGCCTTGCGTCGCTGCGTGTGATGACGTGCAGCACCGCACCGCTGTCGCTGGTGCAGTGGAGCCGCTTCGAGGAAAGATACGGCATCCACGTGATCAACCTGTACGGCTCGTCCGAAGCCGGCTGGATGTGCGGCAACCGCGCGCATCGCCGCAAGCTCGGCACGGTCGGATATCCTGCAGCCCATATCGAGTTTCAGATAGTGGACGTGAACGGTGCACCATGCCCGCCGGAGCAGGAGGGTCAAGTGGTCGTGAGCGGGCCGAAGCTCGCACTCGGCGTGCGGCGGGCGGATGGCACGCTGGACGCGATCCGCGGTGCCGCACTGCATACACGCGACATGGGCACGCAAGACTCCGAAGGCTTCATACGGGTGTCCGGCCGCATGGACGATCTCATCATCCGCGGCGGAGTGAAGATCGTGCCACGGGAAATCGAGGATGTAGTGTTCACGCATCCCCTGGTAAAGGACGCTGCCGCGCTCGGTGTGCCGGACCCGATCTACGGACAGGAACCCGTCTGCTTCATCGTGCCGCATCCGGGCGTAAAGCTCGAAGCCGCCGAACTTCTGATGCATTGCCGCACGCTTCTGCCGCGTGAGAAGCTCCCCAAGCATATTTATATCGTCGAAGCACTGCCGCGAAGCGCGCGCGGCAAGATTCTGCGTGACACCCTGCGCCGCGAGTGGTGGACCGCCGCGCACGGGCAAGACAAGTAGCCACGCGAACTTCGCCGTACCGTACCATCCACGGCAACCTTGACTCGTTATGCCGGGTCAGGCAGGTTCGGCAAGCACTGGACACACCTGGCTCTCATCCGCTGCGTCTTTCGCCTGTTCGACGCCGAGCGCCGCCGGCAGCATCACGCCATTGCGCGCTGCAGTCATTTCAGCGGCGATCGATACCGCGATTTCCGGCGGCGTCCTGCTGCCGATAAAAACGCCTGCCGGCCCGCGCAAGCGTGCAAGCTGCGTATCGTTCACATCGAACAGCTTGAGGCGCTCGCGCCGTTTGTCGCTGTTCGCGCGTGAGCCGATTGCCGCCACATAGAAGGCATCGGTCTTCAAGGCGTCCATGAGCGCCAGATCGTCGAGCTTCGGGTCGTGCGTGAGTGCGACCACTGCGCTGTGCGCATCAAGCCGCATATCCTGCACAGTGTCGTCCGGCATCGTATGCACGATTGTCACGCCGGGCAGATTCCATTCTTCAAAGTAAGCGTCGCGCGGATCGCACACCGTCACCTGGTAACCCAGACCGCTGGCGATCGCGGCCAGAAAACGCGACAGGTCTCCCGCGCCGATCAGCAACAGGCGATAGCGCGGTCCATGGATGGTCACGAGCGTCTTGCCGTCAAAGCGCAACTGTTCGTCAGCCAATGCGCGCCGCAAACGCGTTCGTCCGCTGACAAGATCCAGTTCGCGTGCAATCAGTTCGCCGCCGCTTACCCGCCTGGCCAGATCGGCGAGGGCCGACGAGCCGGATAGCGGTTCGAGCACCAACTGCATGCCGCCGCCGCAGGGCAAACCGAAACGACGCGCCTCGTCCGCGGTCACGCCGTAGGTGACCGCCTCCGGACGGTCGCTCCTGAACAGCCCCTGCCGCGTCCGCTCGATCAGGTCGTCCTCGATGCAGCCGCCCGACACCGACCCGCACACCAAACCATCATCGCGCAATACGAGGGTCGAGCCGACTGGCCGCGGGCTCGATCCCCACGTACGGGTCACAGTGGCGAGCACCACTCGCCGTCCGGCCCGCAGCCAGTCGATGCTGTGCTCAAGTACCGAAAGGTCGACGCTATCCATCTTTTATCTCCTGCCCATCCGATCCCGCACCGCGCCCTCGCCCGACTTCACGTGCCGGTGTGGGCAACCATCTGCAACTCGACGAGAAAGCCGTGATGCAGTTCAGGGACCGGCACGACGGCGCGCGCGGGCCGGTGCTCGCCGAAGTACGCTGCGTACAGGCGGTTAAAGTGCGGCCAGTTCTCAATGCCCACGATGTACGCCGTGCATTGGACCACGTCGGTAAGCGCACAGCCCGCGGCGCGTAGCACGCGCTCGCAATGTTGCAGTGTGGCGAACACCTCACGCTCGAAATTGTCAGGGCCGTCTGCAGACACGCCGGGACCCGGCAGCATCCCGGACACGAACGTAAAGCCGCCGGCCTGGACAGCCTGTGAGTAATGGCCGCCGGGCGCCGGCGCATCGGGAGTGAAAATGAAGTTCATCGTTTAGACATTCTCCGGCAGGGGTTTGCCGCGTGTTTCCGGCAGGAACGGCGCCAGCACCAGGCCGACGAGATAAATGAATCCGACCGTGACCGCCGCATGTCCGTATCCGCCGAAGCGCGAAATGAGCGTGCCGGCAACGAGCGGACCAGACCATGCGAGAAAGCGCGGTACATTGAAACAGAATGCGATCGCGGTTCCCCGGATGCGTGTCGGATACAGCTCGGGTAGCCAGGTGGGCATCCACGTGTACTGACCGAGACTGAAAAACCCCGTCACACACGCTACCGCGAGCAACAGCCCGATGTCATGGGTCCACATGAAGAGAACCGGCGTCAGCAGGAAGGCCATGGCGAAGAACAGGAACGTGACGCGCTTGCGGCCGTATGCGTCGGCCAGAAAGCCGAGACCGATATAGCCGGCGATCGCTCCGGCGTTATACGCCATACCCGCAAAGCTGGCCCATCTAGACGCGGACAGTCCCGCGTGCAACGCAACCGAACCGATGTAAGGCGGCACCCAGGTAGAAATGCCCCACCAGCCGAGCGTCGTGCTGAGCGACATTAGCACGGCGATCACGGTGCGCCGGCGCAGCTCGGGTACTGCGAACAGGTCGACCAGCGTAAAGCGCGTGAGCGCCTGTTCGTGTTCGTCGAGCGCGACACCTGAACGCTTGCGGGCCAGCGTCTCGCGGCGATCCTTGTCGACGCGTTGCCATTGTTCGGATTCCGGAATTCCTGCACGCATCCACAGCGTGGCCAGACCAGGCAGAACGCCGATCAGATACATGTAGCGCCATGCGTGTTGGCCCACGCCACTCATGAAAAGCCAGACGAGCGAGGCGATGAAAAAGCCCGTGCCGAGGCCGCATTGCATCAGGCCCGCTCCCTTGCCGCGGTGACGGTCTGGCCAGATTTCGGCCGTCATCGCGGTGCCCGTCGCCCATTCCGAACCCATCGCCAGACCGACGATGAAGCGCAGCGCAGCAAATGACTCCCAGTTCCACGAGAAGGCGCTCAGGCCAGTGGTCAGCGAGTACGCGAGAATAGCTACCATCATCATGCGCTTGCGGCCGATATAGTCGGTCAGCACCCCGCCGATCAGACCGCCGAGACCCCATCCCAGCAGAGTCAACGCGATTACCAGACCTGCATAGAACGGAATTTGCGCATGCATGGCCGGATCGAGCAACTGGCTAAGCGCGCCGCCCACCGTCAGGATGAGCGCATAGGTTTCATAGCCATCGAAAAACCAGCCGAGATTGGAGGCGAGCAGCGCGCTCCATTGTTGCCTGTTGATGGACCGGTACCAGACGACGCCCGGTTCGGCACGGTGCGGCGCCTGGCCAGACACCGCGCGCACTTCAGGTGCACCGCCGCCAGGACGCTCTACAGGTTGTTGCATCGACAGTCTCCTTCATTCTTGTTATGCCGCTTTCGCGCCAGATACTGCATGGGACACGCCGCCTTTACGCGAGTGTCTGTTTGCGCATCTGCGCAGCCAGTTTTACTGCCTCGATAATTTCCGGATACGCTGCGCAACGACACAGGTTGCCGGACAGGTAGTGGCGAATTTCCGCTTCGCTGGGATCGGGATTGCGGTCCAGCAACTGGCGGCTCATCAGAATGAAGCCCGACGTACAGAAACCACACTGAAACGCTCCGCATTCGATAAACGCCTGCTGCACCGGATCGAGTTGCCCATCGGAATCGAGATGTTCGACGGTGACGACCTCGCCGCCGTCGGCCATGGCCGCAAGAAAGAGGCAGCCGGAGACGCTCTCGCCATTCACCAGCACCGTGCAGCAGCCGCACAACCCCTGACCGCAGCTCTCGCGGGCGCCGTACAGTGCGAAACGCTGCCGCAACACTTCGAGGATCGTGTGATGCGGCTCGATTTCAGCGCTGACTCGTTCGCCGTTCAGGACAAAATGGATCGTAATGGATGTGGCGCTCATGTCTTATTCCTCTGGCATCGGCTCGTGCTTCGCTGCGCACAGCGCGCGAAAAACCGCTTCTGGGGTCAACGGCAATGATGTCAGCCGCACACCGACCGCGTCTTCGATCGCCTCGGCAATGGCGGAGGCGACGCCGAACGTGGAGCTTTCGCCTACGCCCTTTGCGCCAAACGGCCCATTATGCTGATACGCATCGACAGTCTCGCGGCCGATCCTGGACGGAATGTCGTGGATGCCGGGAATCTTGTACTCGGCAAACGACGCATTACGCAACTGGCCGAGTTCGTCGAACTCCATGCGCTCGAACATCGTGATGCCCAGTTGCATGATCGCCGCGCCCGATATCTGGGTGTCGACCACCTTCGGGTTGATAGGCGTTCCGCAATCGACGACGTTTTCAAAGCGGATCAGCCTGAAGTGCCCGGTCTCCGTGTCGACTTCCACTTCGACGCCGCAGCCGCCCACCATCCAGTTCGGTGTGATGTTTTCCGACTGGCCCGTCTCATGTTCCGGCTTCGTATAGCTCGGAATAAAACTGCCGACGCCGACGATATTGCCCGCCTGCATCCCGTACTTGCGCCGCAGCAAGTCGCCGGCGGCGAGCGGGGCATTGGCCGGCATGCCGAGTTCCTCCGCGAGCTCGCGCAACTTCACAAGAGCGTCCTCGGCGGCGAGCCGCACCGCGTGGCCCATATGGAAAGTCGAGCGCGACCCCAGCGTCGCCATGTCGTAGGGCGTGACGTCCGTGTCAGGGCGGATGACCTTGATCGTTTCCGCCGCAATGCCGAGCACGTCGCCAGCCATCAGGGCAATCGCAGTGTCCGACGCCTGCCCCATGTCGACGGTGCTCGAATAAACCGTGCAACTACCGTCGCCCGAGAGGCTCACCATCGCCACCGAGGTGGTCGGAGCCACCAGCGCCTTGAAGCCGATGCCGATGCCGCGTCCGCGGCGCAGCGTGCCGCTACCCCGCCCGAATGGCGCGGTCCAGTTCATGCGCGCCGCCACGCGCTCGAGCACGAGATCGAGCGCCGCATCGCGCATTGGCGTGCCGGTGGCGTGCGCGCGACCTTCGCGCAGGATGTTGCGGCGGCGAAACTCGACCGGGTCAATCTTCAGCGCACGTGCGATCATGTCCGCGTGACTCTCGTACGCCCACACCATCTGCGGAATGCCGAAGCCGCGGAACGCGCCGGCCGGGGGCAGGTTCGTATAGACCGCATACGAATCGATCGATACGTTCTCGATGTCGTACGGCCCTGATGCCGTAAAGCCAGACTTCTGCGTCACCCGCGGGCCGATGTCCGCATAGGCACCGCCGTTCCACCAGACATCGCATTTGCGCCCGGTGATCCGGCCGTCGGCGGACACGGCGGTCTTCATGCGAAACGTCGTTGCGTGCTTGGTGATCGTGAAGAACTGCTCTTCCATCGTCAGCGCGACTTTCACGGGGCGGCGCGCGAGCAACGCCAGCGCCGTCACCAATGCTTCGAGCTTGATATAGAGCTTCGCGCCAAAGCCGCCGCCGAGCAGCGCGGTCCTCACCCGCACTCGATTTTCTGCCCAGCCGAGCAGACGCGCGATCTCGATGCGCACGAACGACGGGCTTTGCGACGCGGTGTGAATGGTAATCGTGCCGTCGCCCGGTTCGGCCAGCGACACCATCGGCTCGAGCGGCGTATGCATTACCTGCTGCGTGGTGAAGGTGTCCTCGAACACGTGCGCGGCCGCCGCGAACGCGGCTTCGACGTCGCCGCGCCGCAACTGGAAGTCGAGCGCCACGTTGGTGCCCTTGCGGCCCGCGAGATGCTTCAGATCCGGGAAAGTGCCGGCCGGTTTCAATATATCGTGAACCAGCACGTCCGAGCTCGCCGCTTCGACTTCGTTGAACACGGCGGGCAGCTCTTCGTATTCCGTGACGATCAGATGCGTCGCTTCTTCGGCTATATGCGGGTCCGCCGCCAGCACCACCGCGACCGGCTCGCCGACATAGCGCACCTTGTCGAGCGCGAGGATCGGCTGATCGTGAAAGGCTGGCCCGAAGTACGGGTCCGGAATGACGCGCAGGATGTCCTGTGCCGTATAGACGCCGTACACGCCTTCCATGTCGCGCGCGGCGCTGACATCGATAGACACGATGCGGCCATGCGCAAGCGTGCTACGGAATATCTTGCCGTATAGCATGCGTGGCAGGACGAGGTTGTGAATGTACTCGGCGCGGCCCGTGACTTTGGCACGCGCCTCAAGCCGGTTCAACGACCGGCCCACCTGCCTAGTCGCCTCCGGCGTGGTTTGGGTTGTGGTCATGCGTGATCCTTTCTGGCAGATGCGTCGAGTGCGATGCGTACCGCTCGTCCGAGATAAACCGTCAGCAAATGCTTCTTGTAGCTGGCCGAGCCGTGCGGGTCGCCGACGATATCCAGCTCTGCCGCGCCAGCCTCGCCCGCCCGGCGCAGCATGGCGTCATCGGGCACAGCGCCCTTGAGAACCGCTTCGGCGCCGCTCAGACGTGTCGGCTTGTCGGTGGCGGCACCGACGATGACATTCGCCGTCCTGATCTGCTCGCCCTGCATGTCGAGCACGACCGCGACGCCCAGCGCGGGCCAGTCGTGAGCCGCACGCGTCGTAACTTTCATGTAGGCGGCCGGCCGGTTCGCCTGCGGCGGCACGATCACCCGCGAAATCAGTTCGTCTCGCGCGAGCACCGTCTCGTAGTAGCCGGTGCAAAGCTGCTCGACGGGGAAGGTCCGCTCGCCTTGCGGACCCGTCACCGTCACGCGCGCACCGAGCGCGGTCAGCACCGGCGGCAGATCCATATGCGGATCGGCATGCCCAAGATTGCCGCCGATGGTCGCCACGTTACGCACGCGCACATTCGACAACGTGCGCAACGTGCGGGTCAGCAGCGGCCAGCCCTCCTTCACCAGATGAGAATGCTCAAGCGTCGCAAGGCGCGTCAGACCACCAATCTGCAATTCGCCGTTCGTGCCGATACTCACCTGTGAATAGACCGGTTCGATACCGCGCAGGCTGACTAGCCGGGTTGGTCGTAGCACTCCTGCCTTCATCATCAGCATCACGGCGGTGCCGCCGCCGACCGGCCGGATGTCCGGGTCCTCGGGATCGAGCAGCCCGATCGCCTGCTGCAGCGAACCGGGGGTGGCGAGTTCAAAAGGTGCCATCAAAAGCACTCCTGTCTGCTTACACGCGCGCTGCCGGAGCAGCCGCGCTGGGATTGGTCGAAAGCGCGCAAGGGTTGGAGCTGACGCTAAAGCAAGATCGCGTGCGTGGCGCGGGCATGTCAGGTGCAGGCCGTCCGTTCGAGCAGGCGGAATAATTCGTGGGCGACCAGATCCGGGCTTTCGAGCGGCGTGAGGTGACGCGCGCCCATCACCAGGGTATAGGTCGAACCAGGGATGCCCGCGTGCAACGCCTGCGCCATGGCAGGCGGCGCGGCATAGTCCTCCTCGCCGACGATCACACAGGCGGGGACAGTGACCTGCGGCAGCAGCGCACGTCCGTCGAAGGTGCCCAGCATGCGGCCAGTGGCAGCAAATGACGCCACTTCGTTGCGCAAGAAGGTGTCGACGCAGCGTTCGACAACCTCGGGATGCGCCGCACGGAATGCGTCGCTAAACCAGCGCGTGGTCTGAAAATCGACGAGTGGTGCGAGTCCTTCGCGCTCTGCGTTCTCGGCGCGCACGTTCCAGTCTTGCGGGGCGCTTGGGCCATACCACGCGGTCGTGTCGATCAGCCCGACAGCGCGCGTCGCGTCGGGATAGGTCGCCGCGAATTGCAGCGAGACGCAACCGCCCATGGAAGCGCCTGCGATCACGACGCCGTTGAAATTCAGCGCGCCGATGACATCGTGGACATCCTGGGCGAAAATTTCGACCGTGTAAGGACCGGCCGGTTTGTCCGAGGCACCGTGGCCGCGGCAGTCGATGGTGAGAACCGACGCCTGCGGCGTTAACTGCTCGACCACCGGACGCCAGAAATCGCGGTCCATGGCCAGCGAATGAAGCAGGACCACGCGCGGCTGGCTGCCGCCAACTCCGTGAAGGCTATAGGCAATACGGGTGCCGTCGCGCACCGTAACGTAGGCTGACTCGACATCGCCGCTAGGTAGGGTTTTCATCGCGTGCTTTGCAGTTCCGTGAAATGCGGACACATTGCCCGCTAGCCGGATATTGCCAGGCCGCCCCGACCAGGGCAAACGACGATCTTTCATGCGGGACATGAAAACGATTCATCGGCGTCGGAACTGCGCCTTTGCAGCACTTCGCACTGAAACGACATCTGCTGCACGCTTATCTTTATCGCAAACACCTTGCGACCCCCTTCGCCGCATAGCGCGAATTTGCCAATGTCACCCGAAGTCCGTCGAATGCGTTGTGAGCCACAGTGTCTTATGCATCACCATCGATCGCGTCCCGCAAGTTGACAGTGCCCGCAACACAAATCGAAATCCGCGCTAAGGTAAGCTATGAGGTTGACGCATCTCGCGAACCACTTTACCGCATGCTTTAGGAGCCTTGTGCTGTCGTGCATATTACGGACATGAACGAAACCCCTGCTATCTCCGAACCGGTGCCGCGATCGAGCACCACGCTCAATCAGGAAGCGTACCGGCGGCTGGAGGAAATGATCGTTACCCTCGAACTCGCGCCCGGCTCGCTCGTATCCGAGTCGATCCTCAGTCGTCAGCTCGGCATCGGTACGACTCCGATACGCGAAGCCCTGCAGCGACTCGCGCGGGAGTACCTGGTCGACATCATCCCGCGGCGTGGCGTCGTCGTAACCACCATCGACGTCCGACGGCAGTTCGAGGTCCTCGAAACCCGGCGCGAACTCGACAGGCTGCTGAGTTCCGCTGCGGCCCGCCGCTCCAGCGCAATGGAGCGCAAATCGTTTGCAGAGAATCTTGAATACACGAACAAGGCGATCGGCGAGAACGACGTGCGCGAATTCCTGCGGCTCGATGCTGAGCTCAACCAGTTACTCTCGAAGGCGGCTCGCAACGGTACCGCTGCAGCCTTGGCCTCGACACTGCATACGGTATCGCGTCGCTTCTGGTTTTATCACCACGACCCACAAACCGCTCTCGTCCAGATCGGGCCGCTGCACGCGAATCTTGTCGAAGCGATTGCATCGGGCGACCCTGCCCTGGCCAGCACGGCATCAAACCGGCTCATCGACTATCTGGTCGAGTTCGCACACGCGACGTTGCCGCATCAACCCAATCCCGTCTGATTCAATCCGGCTGCGCCTGATCTTATGCTGCGCTGCAATTAAGGGTTAGCTCCTAGTTGCCGTGCGCAACATGACGGTTTTACTATGTTTCATCTCTGGCATGCCAGTGACATGCCAGTGCTGGACAACCACTTGGAGGAGACGATGGAGCAAACGGCGGCAGTCAAGGATTATGTGATCTCTCCCTTGGGAGAGGCGCTTGGAGCTGAAGTAACGGGGCTGGATCTCTCGAAGCCGTTGAGCGGCTCAGTCATCGGCGAACTGAAGAGAGCGATCGCTCAATACGGCGTGCTGTGCTTTCGCGACCAGACGCTGAGCGAGGCGCAGCAGATTGAATTCTCGAAGCAGTGGGGTCCGCTCGAGGATTTTCCGGAAGAAGACAAAACGGTGGCGGCCGCCACCGTCTACCACGTTGCGAACGTCTCTGCGGATGGGCAGAGTCTGCCCGAGACGGACTTCCGCGTGATCTACCAGAAGGTCAATGCGCGCTGGCATACCGACAGTTCCTACCGGTACGTGCCGGCATACGTGTCGCTGCTTTATGGCATCGAAGTCATGCCAAAAGGCGCGCCGGGTGGCCGCACCGGCTTCTCAAACATGATCGCGGCCTATGCTGCACTGCCCGAGGCGCTCAAGGACGAGATCGAACCGCTCCACATGGTTCACACATACGAATTCGGCCGGCGCCTTTTCCCCGAACTGCCGCCAGTTTCAAAACACGAGAAGGAGAGCGTGCCCCCGGTAAGCCAGCCCCTGGTGCGCGTCCATCCAGACCGCGGCAACCAGCGCTCGCTGTATTTCACGGCGAATGCCGGAAATGAGATCAGCGGCTTGACGCTGGAAGAAGGGCAGGCGCTGCACAGGAAGCTCGTCGAGCACATCTCGCAGCCGCAGTTCACGTACTTCCACGAGTGGAAGAAAGGCGATCTGGTCGTTTGGGATAACCGGACGATGCTGCACAAGGCGGAAGCCTACGACATGAGCAAGTATCGCCGTGTGTTCCGCCGCACCACTGTCGCGGGCGACGGTCCTGTCCTTGGGCCCTATTCCCGGGCCGTGGTCGGTAACAGGCGCGGCGCGACTTAACCCCTGCAAAGCGCGGGTCGCGCGGTGATGACGCGCGACCCGCGTAGCTGGCGTGAATGCTCGTGCTGCATGCGAGGACGGCCACTACCGATTTCCTTCGGCCGGCGCATCGAATTTCTATCCACGCGCCGGGACCGATATCCCACAAGAGTGACAAGGAGCCACGCATGGCTACAGCCAAACCCCCGGCGGATGCAATGACGCCGTATCAACTGCCCTTCCCCGAGGAGGCGGCGAAGGAGATCGTCGTTGGCTCGGCGATTCCTCAGGACGAGCGCCTCTGGGTTCCTCAGGCGGAGAACGTCTGGTTCCGGCCGCTCTGCCTGAACGTATCGACCGGTTACTGGATGAATCTGCTGCGCGTGCGCAAATCCGGCGTGTTGAGCCGCCACCGGCATCCGCAAGCCGTCCACGGCATGGTCCTGAAGGGACGCTGGCGCTACCTCGAGCATGACTGGGAGGCCACCGAGGGCAGCTATGTGTTCGAGCCGCCCGGCGAGACCCACACGCTCTACGTACCGGAAGATGTGGAGGAAATGATCACCTACTTCCAGGTCAACGGCGTGATGTTCTACTGCGACCCGTACGGCAACTACACCGGCTATGAAGACGTCTTCACCAAGGTCGACATGTGCCGCAAACATTTTGCAGCGGTTGGTCTGGGCGAAGATTACGTCGATCAGTTCATCCGTTAACAGCCAATAACACTCGACAATACCGGCCGAACCCACGGCACAAAAAAGCATCGGAGGAGACAACCATGCTTAAGAAAACATCGCGCCTGAAGCACATCCAGGTGGTCGCAATCACGTTTCTGACACTGGCCGGCACCGTCAACTATCTGGACAGAAGCACCCTCTCGATCGCGAACCACTCCGTGAGTCACGAGCTCGGCCTGTCTGCCTCGCAGATGGGTTTGCTGCTGTCGGCGTTCTCGTTCGCCTACGCCTTCTCGCAACTGCCAATCGGTATGCTGCTCGATCGCTTCGGCGCGCGCGTGATGCTGGGACTCGGCATGTTTGTCTGGTCGAGCGCGCAATTGTGCGGCGGTCTTGTGTCGAGTCTGCCGCAATTTCTCGTGGCTCGCGTCGCGCTGGGGTTGGGCGAGGCGCCGAACTTCCCTGCAGGCGCCAAAGTCGTCAGCGAATGGTTCGCCGTGCACGAACGCGGCCGGCCAACGGGCATCTTCATCACCTCCTCGACCATTGCACCTGCCATCGCCCCGCCCGTGCTCACGGTCATCATGTTGGTCTTCGGCTGGCGGACGATGTTCATCGTGATGGGCCTCCTGGGCATCGCCGTCTCGCTCGGCTGGTACCTGGTCTATCGGGATCGCCGCAAGGTACCGCTAGAGCAGGACGAAGTGGCCTTTCTTAGCGAGGGCGAGCCGGAGCAGCACGCCGAACGCCGCATGACGATGCGCGAGTGGCGCGGCCTGTTTAGCAAGGCGACCACATGGGGCATGATCTTCGGCAATATGGGCGTGATCTACATGGTGTGGCTCTATCTCACCTGGCTGCCCGCGTATCTCGAGCATGAACGGCATATATCCATTGCCAATACCGGCTGGCTCGTATCCATCCCCTACCTGTTTGGCACGCTCGGCATGCTGTCAAGCGGCTTCGTGTCCGACGGCCTGATGGCCCGGGGCGTGGCGCCGATGACAAGCAGCAAGTGGCCGATCTGCGTAGGTCTCGTCGGCGCAGCAGTGTTCACCGTACCCGCCGCATTCACGCCGAACCTGACGCTCGCGATGATTTACCTGTGCGCCGCGATGTACTTCGTCAACCTGGCTAGCGGCGCGTGCTGGACGCTGGCGACGTTCGCGGCGCCGCGTCACATGGTCGCCTCACTCGCCAGTATCCAGAATTTCGGCGGCTATTTCGGCGGATCGTTTGCGCCGTTCGTGACCGGCATCGTGGTGGACCGGACGCACTCTTTCGTCAACGCTTTCCTCATTAGTGCGATGGTCGCGTTCGCAGCGGCGCTGGTTTATATGTTTATCGTGAGAACCAGGATCGAGGACAGCGAAATGGCTGTCTCCACGGTTCCTGTTTCCGACTTTTCCTGACCAACATGACATTCGACACCAACCTTTTCAAAGGCAAGACTGCCGTCGTCGCGGGTGGTACGCAGGGCATCGGCGCCGGCATCGCCCAATGCTTCGCCCGGCTTGGCGCACATGTCGTCGCCGCAGGTATCATGCCGACCGATGCCCAGCGCGAAGCCCTTGGCCCGGGCATCGACGTCGTCGAGCTCGACGTCAGTGATGACGCAAGCGTAGCGGCACTTGTCGAGAAAGCGCCCGCAATCGACATGCTCATCAATTGCGCCGGCATGATCCGGCGCGGCGACGAACACGGCATTGATGTCTTCGAACGTGTGATTGCCGTGAACCTGAGCGGCACGATGCGCGTGTGCGCCGCGGCTCGCGAGCGGCTCAAGGCGAGCGGCGGCACGATCGTCAATACGGCTTCGATGCTGAGCTTTTTCGGTGGCGGACTCGTGCCAGCGTATAGCGCGAGCAAGGGCGGCGTCGTGCAGTTGACGAAGTCGCTTGCGATTGCCTACGCGGGCGACGGCATCCGCGTGAATGCGGTGGCACCCGGCTGGATTGCGACTCCATTGACCGAGGCGCTGCAAAAAGATGACATCCGTTCACAGGCGATCCTCGATCGCACGCCCATGAAGCGCTGGGGCCAGCCCAACGATGTCGCGCAAGTGGTCGCATTTCTGTGCTCGCCTGCGGCAGCGTTCATGACGGGTGCCGTCGTACCGGTTGATGGCGGGTATCTGGTGGCATAGTGGGTTCTGTTGCAGTAAGGCGTTCCGCTATGATGTGCGGAACGATACGAACGACTGCAAGCTCGATGAAGACGTTGAATCCGGCGGTGGCCCGAGTGCTCAAACGCCTGCATTGTCCGCTCGATGGGCGTTGTCACGTTGCTGAGCCGGTCGAGTAACATGTCGTGATGAAAAAGACGAAATCGCTCTATCACGGCCATCGCTTTCCGGCAGTCGTCATCAGTTGTGCAGTTCGCTGGTACTTTCGGTTTCAGTTGAGTCTGCGCGACATCGAAGAGCTACTGTTTGAACGTGTCGTGGTCGTGAGCTACGAGACGGTCCGTCGTTGGTGCGAGAAGTTTGGGGCAGGCTTCGCACGTCGCGTCAAGGCGGCTCGCCGCAGGCCGGGCACCACCTGGCATCTTGATGAAGTGTTTGTGTCGTTGCGCGGTGAGCCTCACCTGCTATGGCGTGCGGTTGATGAGCATGGCGCAGAGCTCGACATCCTGGTGCAGAAACGACGGGACAAGGCGGCCGCCAAACGGTTCTTCAGGCGCGTGCTTCGTTCATACCCGGTGCCGCGCAAGATCGTCACCGATCAGTTGCGCAGCTATCCGGCAGCGAAGGCCGACATCCCCGAACTGGCGAACGTCAAACACGTGTTCGTCAAGGCTGCAGCTCGCGTGAACAATCGGGCCGCGAATAGCCATCAACCTACGCGTGAACGTGAGCGGCGCATGCGTGGTTTCCGCGAGCCGAAACGGACTCCGGCCTTCCTGTCGAGCTTCGGCCTGATCCGGCAGCACTTCGCGCTCAAGCGACATCTGTTGCGCGCTTCGCTCTACCGCAAACAGCTCGCTGAGCGCTTTGTCGCATGGCATGGTTTCACCGAACTCGCCAAAAATCCGTCACCTGTCTGAGCAAACGCACCTCTTCCGCTGTATTGTGCCCCCGACGAATCAACGTGACAACGCCCTTCTGGTCCATGGTGCAAGAACCGTTTTGCAATACGCATCCGGCAAGACTGACAATCGTAGCCGATGGTTGCAGCAGCTCATCGTGACGTCCCATGCTCCCAGCTAGCCACACTATCTAGCGGATAGACCGGGCGCTTCACATGCTTGAACGCAAAGAGTCCGTAGTCCGAGCTCGTAACGCCGCGGCTATCGCATTCGACCAGCGAGGCTGCGATTGGCACGAACACAGGTCTGCAGTACATGCGCGACTTGAGAAGCAGGAAGCGCGCACGCCGTGGATCGATACCGACGCTTTCGAACACGCCCAAGTCCCACGGTTCATGCGTGCGTTCTGTCAGGACGAGTGTTGCCGCGCCGATGTCAAGCACCGCGGCACGGCCCATGAACGCGCGCTGGCCTGTGTACGTCGGACCGCTGATGGTGTATTCGCCGTCAGTCAGCGCGCGGACCACGCCCGTTACCCTCAATGGCGGCCTCAGCTGGATGGCCTCCCCCGCAATCTTGTTTCCAACGGCGACCGTCACGGTCGTGCCAACGCCGGCAGCCTGCAATATGCCGACGGCAGTGGGATCGCACAACGGCCCGCTTACGATGCCCTTGAGTCCCTGCCTCAGTGCTTCCTCGAGAAGGTCCATCGTGTCGCAGGTGCCACCCGACATGCAGTTGTCGCCATGGTCGAGCAGCAGCACGGGCTTGTCAGCCCCGAGTGCGAGCGTCGCCGCCCGAGCGACCGATTCGATGAGCGGCTCGCTACGGTAGACGAACTCATCGCGCTCATCCCAGATCTGCTGTGCGATGCGCTCTGCTACCTCATCGGCAGCCGAACGATCGCCGTCGCCTACCACGACGACGCTGATACAGGGTGCATGGATATCAGCCAGTGAAAAGCCTGACAACACCGACACCGCCAGCATCCCTTCGGCCTCAGCAGCGCGCGCGGCATCGACGGCGCGTTTCATGGCACCCTCCGCCGTAGCGCTGCGCAATGTGTGCGTAAGGAGCGGCGGCTGTCGCCAGGCGATCACCGGCCGTGCCCGCCCGTAGATCAGGTCGAACAGCAGACGCGCGGCGTGTGCGCCCGTTTCGTACATGTCGACGTGCGGATAGGTCTTGAAGCTGACGATTATGTCAGCGTGGTCGATCATCTTCTGCGTTACGTTGCCGTGCAGGTCAAGCGCAACCGCGATCGGTGCGTCGGGCAATACGGCACGCACGCGTTCGAGCAGGTCGCCCTCGCCATCGTTCGAATTCTCTGCGACCATCGCGCCATGCAGGTCGAGCAATACGGCGTCGCACCCGCTCGCGGCGGCGACGATGGCGTTACAGATTGCATCGTAGGCTGCCGCCGCAACGGGCCCGCTCGGGTTCGCCGAAGCGGAAACAGGCGTGACGATCTCGGCATGTTCGCGCTCGGCCGCATCGATAAACGCAGACATCGCGGTCTGCATGCCCTTGTTCTCGCGCCAGGCGTCCTCGCCGTAGCTCGGTCCACTGCGCCCGAAGGCTTCGAGTGGCGTCGCCACCGGCGAGAACGTGTTCGTCTCGTGGTTCATCCGCGCGATGAGAATCTTCATGAGGCGGCTCCTTCGACAGCTTGCGCGGCACGCAGCATCGCCTGCAGCAGCACATTGCAGCCCGCTTCCAGATGATCGGCACGGGCGTCCTCGATTTCGTTGTGGCTGATTCCGTCTTTGCACGGCACGAAAATCATCGCGGCCGGGGCGACGCGCGCGACATACACCGCGTCGTGACCCGCACCGCTGATCACGTCCATCGACGACAGGCCGAGCGCATCCGCGCCTTGGCGCACGGCGGCTACCATCGACGGCTCGAACGGCTGCGGCGCAAAGTAAACGACCTGTTCGACATCGATCGTCATGCTCTTCTTCGCGCCCGCTTGCGCGCATGCGTCGCGCAGCGCTGCGTCCATCGCGCTGAGCGACGCGTCGTCGGCCGCGCGCAGGTCGACCGTAAGCGTCACCCGGCCTGGAATGACATTGCGCGAATTCGGATGCACATCGACCCAGCCAACCGTACCGTGGCCGTGCGGCGCGTGATCAAGCGCGATGCGATTCACTGCGTGAATCAGATCCGCGGCGACGAGCAGCGCATCGCGGCGCAATTCCATCGGCGTCGGCCCGGCATGCGCTTCCATGCCGTGCACCGTGACGTCGTACCAGCGTTGTCCGAGCGCGCCTTGCACGACGCCGATCGTCGTTTCATTTGCCTCGAGCACCGGCCCCTGTTCGATATGCGCCTCGAAGTAGGCGCCCACGGCGTGCGGCGCAACCATCTCCGCGCCGTTGTAGCCGATTGCGGCCAGCGCGTCGCTCACCGCAATGCCTTCGCGATCGCGCTGCGCCAGCGCATGCTCAAGCGTGAAGGCGCCGGAGAACACGCCCGAGCCCATCATCACAGGCACGAAGCGCGAACCTTCCTCATTGGTCCAGACCACAACCTCGAGCGGCGCGTCCGTGTAGACGTTAGCCGCAGCTAGCGTGCGCAGAACTTCGAGGCCTGCGAGCACGCCGTAGTTTCCGTCGAACTTGCCTCCCGTCGGCTGCGTATCGATATGGCTGCCCGTCATGACAGGCGGCAAATCATCACGCAGCCCCGCGCGTCTGGCAAAGATATTGCCGATTGCATCCACCCGTATCGTGCAGCCAATCTCCTTTGCCCATGCGACGAAAAGATCGCGTCCCTCGCGGTCGAGTTCGGTGAGCGCGAGTCGGCAGACTCCACCTTTCGGCGTACCGCCGATTTTCGCCAGTTGCATCAGGCTGTCCCACAGACGCGGTCCGTCGACACGTAAGTCGGCGAGCGCAGGGGGATGCTGCGGCGCAATTGCGGTCAATTCATGAGCTTGCATCAGGTTTCCTTGCGACAAGAAGCGTGACGTTCAAACGACGCCCACGCCCAGATAGCGGTCCTTGATCGATTCATCGGCGATAAACGCTGCGTTGGTGCCTTCGTAGACGATCACGCCCTGCTCGATGATGTAGTGGCGATCGGCGAGTTGCGAGCACACTTCGAGGTTCTGCTCGACGAGCAGGATCGCGACACCCTCCTGTTTAATGAGCTTGAGTTGCGCGACGATCTCCTCGACGATCACAGGCGCCAGTCCTTCGACAGGCTCGTCGAGCATCAACAGGCGCGGATGATTCATCAGCGCGCGTCCGATCGCTAGCATCTGCTGTTCACCACCGGACAACTGGGCGCCGCCGTTCGTACGGCGTTCCTTCAGGCGGGGAAAGATGCGATAGATGTCGTTCAGTTGCCACGGCGAGTCCTTGCGCGCGCCGAGCCGCAGGTTTTCCTCAACGGAGAGCAGGCGAAAAATACCGCGATGCTCCGGCACGAAGCAGACGCCGCGCGATGCGATCCGATGCGGTGCCAGCTTGCCGATCGGCTCCCCCTTGAACGTCACCGTGCCGCGCAGCGGTGCGACGACGCCTGCGATGCTCTTGAGCGTAGTCGACTTGCCCGCCCCGTTGCGACCGAGCAAGGTCACGGTCTCGCCTTCGCCAACCTGCAGCGTCACACCCTGCAGGATGTGACTCTTGCCGTAAAAGCCGTGAATCTGCTGGACGTCCAGAATCATGCGCGGCCTCCGGTGATCATGTTGCCGAGGTAGGCGCTTCTGACTCGCTCGTCGCCGCGAATCTCGTCGGGGCGGCCTTCGACCAGCACTCGTCCCTGTTGCATCACCGTGATCGTGTCCGAGATGTCCATCACGATGCCCATGTTGTGTTCGATCAGCACGACCGTGTAGTCGTCGCGCAGGCCGCGGATCAACTGCTTCATGTCGTCGAGATCGTCGATGCCCATGCCCGAGGTTGGCTCGTCGAGAAAGATCGCCTTGGGGCGCGCGGCCAGCGCCATGCCGACTTCGAGGCGCCGCTGCTGGCCATGCGAGAGGGCCCCCGCAACAGTGTCGGCGAAGCGCTGCAACCCGAGGCGCTCCAGCACGCGGTCCACCACGTCCGCATGCTGCAGCGCGCCAAGCGGTGGCGTCCATGCGTTCAGCGCCCGCCGTGCGTCGACGCCCTGGGCTGCGAGCCTCAGGTTTTCGCGCACGCTCAGGTTCGCAAACAGGCTGGTGACCTGAAACGAGCGCGCGATGCCGCGGCGCACGCGCTTATGATCCGGTTCGTGCGTCACGTCGTGGCCGTCGAACACGATCTTGCCGGCTGTGATCGGCAGCGTGCCGGTCAGTACATGGAACAGGGTCGTCTTGCCTGCGCCGTTCGGTCCGATCACCGAATGCACGGTACGCGGCAGGATGCGCAGTTCGACATCGGACAGCGCCGTGAATTTGCCATAGCGCTTCACGACACCGCTCGCCTGCAGAATCGCCTCACTCATGTGCGCTCCTCGTCGGACTCCGTGGGCGCCGTGCGCCTTGTCGCCTGCACGATGCGCTCGCCGAGGCCCCACAGCCCACGCTGCATGTACATGCTAACGGCGATCAGAACGAGCCCAAGCAGCAGCAGCCAACGTGGCCACAAGGACGAGAGCCAGTCGGCGAACAGCACATAGAATGCCGCGCCCAGCACCGACGCAAACAGGTTGCCGGTGCCGCCGATTACCGTCATCACCACGATCATCTCGCTCGTGTGGTAATCGATATTGGACAGCGGCGCGATTCCCGTCATCAGCGCGTGCAGCGCGCCGGCGAGACCGGTTACCGCACCCGAGATCACGAACGCCATCAGTTTGAAGCGCTGGACGTTGTAGCCGACTGCGGCGGCACGCGCTTCGTTGTCGCGAATCGCCAATAGTGTGCGACCGAATACCGAGTGCGACACGCGCATCAGCAGCCAGAATGCGATCAGAAACAAAACCGCCACGAAGCCGTAGTATTGCCACGGCGACGCGAGCGGCACGAGGGTCTTGCCGAACAGCGCGAGACTGGGGCGTGGGATGTCAAGCAGGCCATTGTCGCCGCCGGTGAGATCAGGCGTGGTGTAGGCGAGAAAGTAGAACATCTGCCCGAACGCGAGCGTCAGCATGACGAAGTAAGTGCCTCGCTGGCGGATCGAGAACCACCCGACCAGCGCCGACGCCACTGCGCCGACGACGAGCGCCGCCAGCAGCGCCACCGGCACCGGCATGGCGGCGTTGGTCAGCACGAGCCCCGCGCTATAGCTGCCGAGCCCGAAGAAGATTCCCTGGCCGAACGACAGCAGGCCCGTAAAGCCAAGCAGCAGATTGCAGCCGAGCGCGGCGAGCGCGTACACCAGCACTTCGGTTGCGAGCGAACCCGAGCTCAGCACGAGCGGCAACACGCACACGACGAGCAACGCGAGCAGGATGAAACGATAGTGATGAAGCCCTTGCCTGAAGGTGCGCTTCGATGCGTGCGCCGACGTGTCGTTCGCGAGCGTCTTTGAACTGTCAGTCATGTGACCTTCCCGAGCAGACCGTTCGGACGCAGCAACAGGACGGCGGCCATCGCGACGTAGATCATCAGATGCGCGCCCTCGGGCCAGAGCGTACTCATCACGCTCTGCACGACGCCCACCAGCAGCCCGCCCACCAGCGCCCCCAGAAAATTGCCCATCCCGCCGATCACCACCACCACAAACGCGACGCTCAGCGCTTCGATACCCATGAACGGATCGACGCCGCGAATCGGCGCGGCGAGCACCCCCGCGAGCGCGGCGGTGCCTGCGCCAAGCGCGAACACAAGACTGAACACGCGCAGTACGTTGATGCCGAGCAGCGACACCATTTCGGTCGATTCGCTACCGGCGCGCACCGCACTGCCCAGGCGCGTGCCTTCGAGCACCCACCACAACAGCGCGGCCAGCACCGCAGTGAAGCCGATCACGAACAACCGGTATTTGGGGTAGACAAAGCTGCCCCAGATCACGACTCCGTTGAGTGCATCGGGCACCGGCACGTTATCGCCAATCGGCCCCCAGATCAGGATCACGCATTCCTGCAATACCAGCGCGAGGCCGACGGTCACGAGAATATGAAACTCGTGCTGCTGCGCGTAGACGTGGCGCAGGATCAGCTTCTCGACAACCCACGCGAGCGTGCCGACCACGATCGGCACGACCACCAGCGCGGTCCAGAAACTCATCGACCACTGCATCGCCTGGTAGCAGAAATACGCGCCGAGCAGGTAGAACGCCCCGTGCGCAAAGTTCACGAAACGCAACAGGCCA
Source organism: Paraburkholderia sp. (assembly GCF_049581445.1). Taxonomy (GTDB): domain Bacteria; phylum Pseudomonadota; class Gammaproteobacteria; order Burkholderiales; family Burkholderiaceae; genus Paraburkholderia. The sequence goes on from NZ_JBAURZ010000315.1 coordinate 30,478, forward strand.
AAGACGATCGACAAGCCCACCGCAAGCAGGAAATACAGCATCCCCACTCCGATGCCGTTCACGATCTGCAGGAGATAAACGTTCATGGCGTCTGTCAGTGAAAGTTCCGGTGCGGGCAGCACGCGTCGTCCGCGTGCGCGTACGCCGTTTGCAAGACCCGCGTGCGCCGCCTGTTTACCGCGCGGTCAGGCTGGCCGCGTCATGCCATCTTGCAGTCGGTCTTTTCGAGCGGCAGGAACGACTGGCCGGAACTGACGATGTCCGCGAAATCATCAGCATTTTTCATCTTGTTCTTCGCCTTACCCCTAAGCAGATAGTAGTTCTTGATGACCTGGTGGTCACCTTTGCGAATTTCTTCCGGTCCCGTCAGGCCATCGTATTTCATGCCTTCGAGCACGGCTGCCACTTTCTTCGGATCGGCACTGCCCGCTTTAATGATGCCGTCGAGCAGGATCTTCGTACAGATATACGAGCCCGCGAGACTGTAATTGGGATTGGCTTTGAAGGCCGCATTGGCGCGTTTGACGAGGTCGCGGTTAAGCGGCGAGTCGATGCCGTGCCAGTACTGCGCGCCGAAGTACACGCCGTCGCAGAGATCGGCGCCCAGCGACTCGAATTGCTCGAGACCGGATGCCCAGGCAAGCAGGATCGTGCAATTGTTCTTCATGCCGAAACTCACGGCCTGGCGCAGCGTATCGGACGACTGCGAGCCGAAATTGAGGATCAGCAGTACGTCCGGCTTCGCGGCGACTGCGTTGGTCAAGTAGCCACTGAACTCCGTTTCGTTGAGCGAGTGGTAGCTGTTGCCCACATGCTCGATGCCCTTTTCCTGGAATACCGCTTTCGCAGCTGACAGCAACCCGTCGCCGAATACGTATTGCGGCGTAATGGTGTACCACCGTTTGGCCTTCGGCAACATCTGGATCAACGGGCGCACGGTCTGGTCGATCGCGCCGAAGGTCGGCACTGACCAGCGGAAGGTTGCGCTGTTGCAATCCTTGCCAGTGATTTCGTCGGCGCCGGCCGTCGTGATGAAGATGCCGCCATCCTTGTCGACTTCCTTGCCCATCGCAAGCGCTTCGGACGACAGGATGCCACCGGCGAAAAAGCGCACGTTCTTTTGTTGCGCGATTTCCTGCACGCGGCGCACCGCGGTCGCGGGCTTGCCTTCCGTATCGAGCAGCGTGTACGTAAGGGGCTCGCCGAGCACCTTGCCGTACTGCTCGATGGCAAGCTTCATGCCGAGATCGGCGTATTTGCCGTTTGCGGCAAACGGCCCCGACATCGGTACGGGGCAGGCGAACTGGAGCGGACCACCCTGGGCGAACGCGCTGCGCGCGACCAGCGAGCCGACCGCTCCCGGGACGGCCGACAGAGCGGCCAGCTTCAAGATATTCCGGCGATTCAAAATGACGCTCCTTGTGAGAAAGAGACACGTGCAACCGACTGCGAAATCGTGCTGGCCGCCTCGCTGTTTTTCCCTACCGTGCTGGCTTGGCGCTATTTATCATGATAAATAGAATAAACCCGATGCTAGGTATAATAAATTCGAGTGTCAATTAGGCAAAATTCCCGGTCGCAGCGAACCGGCCACCGCCAGATGCATCTGCAGGGACTGCCCTGCGCGAACTCAATCCGGGTGCAAACGAGGAGCAGCGAACATGGTCATGGATCGAGCCAAGGGCGGCGTCGCAATCGAAATCAAGCAGCAGAAGCGCCCCGATCTGGTCGCCGAGGAAATCAAGCGGCTGATCACCGAGAAAGATCTGAAGCCGGGCGACCGTTTGCCGCGCGAGGTCGAGTTGCAGCAACTTTTTTCAGTAAGCAAGAGCACGGTTCGCGAAGCGTTGAAATCGCTGGAGGTTCAGGGCCTCATCAAGGTAACGACCGGGCCGAACGGCGGCGGCACAGTGGTAGAGGTGCCGCTCGACCGCACGCTGCAGTTGCTGCAGAACTACCTGTTTTTCAAGGACGTGACGATCGACGACATCTACACCGTGCGTCAGTTACTCGAACCGGAACTCGCCGCGGGCGCAGTGCCGCATTTGACCGAAGAAGACTTCAGTGCGCTCGATGCGAGTATTGCGTGTTGTGATCGTCCCGCGTCGGCCCACGGCGGCAGCGATATCGTGAAGCAACGTCAGGAGGACGTAAATTTCCACGACATTCTCGCGGCCGCCAATCCGAATCCGTTCCTGCGCTTCAGTTGCGAGTTGATCAACGAGATGATCCGGCAATTGATCGAATTCCGAAACGACACCCCCCAGGTCGAGCACGAGCGTTTCGGTGAGGCGAACGTGACGATTCACAAGGCAATCACGAAGGCGGCCCGCGCACGCGATGTCGAAAAGGTGCGCGATTTGATGATGATCCATATGACTGAGGCGCCGCGCTACGTTAAGCAGATGAAGGGCAAATTGCGCGGCCGCCTGATTCTCGACTCTGAGATTCGCAAGCGCGCGCGGGCCGCCTCGGCGCAGGCGAATCCCCGCTCAAAGGAAAAGGTTGACGGAGGATAGAGAATGCCGACGACCGCCCTGCGTCGGTCACGTTTCGGTCCAGTACGATGTGCCGAGTCCGCTGGCTTCCTGACGGTCGGGAATATCGATCTGCATGCCGAGGACATCCGCAAACAACTGCGCCAGGATGGGGCTCGCTGACCCTCCACCGGTCAACCCCGCCTGCACTGCGGGAAATGCGCTGGACAGCGCATGCCGACCCCGAGCGGACGTCTAATGTCCTTTCATTTGCCCTTTCATGATCATGTGCATCGTCTTGATGCTGCCGAGAACGATGCGGGCGCAACGGAAATCCTTGAAACCCATCATGGGTCGGATGCGGCGTTTGATGGCCCGGTGGTCCTGCTCCACTATGTTGTTCAGATACTTGTTCTGACGAATCTTGATCGGTTTCTTACGTTCGGCGTTGAGCGCATGCAGCGCGGCCAGATTCGACCCACTTTAATCGATCGTCACGGTCTCCGGCTCGTCGTTCTGGCCGATCGCCTTTTCGAGGTAGCGTCGGGCCGCCGCCTCGTCGCGAAACAGCCCACCGACCGATAGTTAAGGCTCTTCGAGCGTAACAGGGCTACACTGAAAACAGGCTGAACCACGGAGCACTATCATGGACGACGCCACCCCCACCAGCACATTTCGTGGTCTTCCCCTGACGCCCGAGCAGGACGCAGAAGTCAGGCACTATATAAAACGGCAAAAGCAGCATGGCGCGCCGTGGGACACCCCGGAGTTGAAAGCCATGCTTCGCGACATGCTGGAGCCCCCCGGCGGCGGCGAAGACGGAGAACCTGGTGACGGCGTCGACGAAACGAAGGCCGCCACGGAACGCGCAACAGCCTCCATCGACGAGGCCATGGAACCCATCGAGGCCAGCGAAGAGCGAAACGCGGCTACGGAAACCGAGGGTATGAAGGGGCCCAGGCGTTAAATCCCAGGCGACGGCATGGACCGGCTAAAGCGTGCGCTACTTGAATATCACGAACGCAGCAAGCACCGCGTCAACTTCTACGCTCCGGGCCCCCAGGGTCTCGACTGGGCAGCCCAGCCGGATCCATTCCGGGTGTTTCACGACGCACCGCGCGTAGGTTTGCCGTTAGCGGCGGACGCCCTGGCTACGCGTTACAACGATCTGCGCTGCGGCGTCTTGCCACCCGCGCGCGCATTCGATCTATTCAATCTGGCCATTCTTTTCGAACTCTCGCTCGGCCTGTCTGCATGGAAGTCCTACGGCGCCCAGCGGTGGGCACTGCGCTGCAACCCTTCGAGCGGAAACCTGCATCCGACCGAGGGATATCTTCTGTGTCCGGCTCTTCACGGCTTGTCCGCAGGCACCTACCACTACGTGAGCCGGGATCACGCGCTTGAACATCGCGCGGCGATGGAATGAGGCGTTTTCGGAAAGCGGTGTCCTCGTTGGCATCAGTTCGATCCATTGGCGCGAGGCCTGGAAATATGGCATGCGCGCCTGGCGTTATTGTCAGCACGATTGCGGCCATGTCATCGCTGCGGTGAGTTATGCAGCCGCTGCGCTCGGCTGGCAGACGCGACTCGCGGAAGCAGTTGCGGATGATGCAGTGGCCGGCTTGCTCGGATTGGACCGCAGCGAAGATTTCGGGGGGGCCGAAGCAGAGGCGCCGGATGCTTTGCTCTGGATCGGCCCCCCTAGATCATCGCCTGAACTTGAGCGCATGCGTACCGCTTTGGAGAAGGCACAGTGGCATGGACACGCGAATCAGCTGAGCGCCGGACATGTGACCTGGCCGGATATCGATTCGATCCATATCGCCACACATAAGGCCCACACGCGCGAACGGCCCTCGCCGGATCCTCAACAGCGTCCGTCGCCCGCCCCACCCTCCCTCGACCTCAGCTTTGCCGCAATCGCACGGCAGCGTCGCAGTGCCGTGAATTTTGACGGCACCACGTTCATCACCGCGGCGGAGTTTTTCAGCATGCTGACGTGCCTCCTGGCACGACGCGACACGCCGCCGTGGAATGTGCTCACGTCCCCTGCTGCGGTGCATGCGGCGCTCCTGGTGCATCGGGTGGACGGTCTGGAGCCGGGCCTGTACATCCTCGTCAGGAATCATGAGGCGCTGGCAGCTCTCAAGCAGTCCCTGCGTCCAGAATGGCTTTGGCAAAAGACCGGGCCAGACGATCTACCGCTCTATTTTTTGCTGCCTTACGATTTGCGCGCCGCGGCAAAGTCGATCTGCTGTCACCAGGATATAGGCGCTGATTCCTGCTTTGCCCTGGCAATGATCGCGAGATTCGAAATCGCCTTGAAGCGGCCGTGGTGTTACCGCCACCTTTTCTGGGAATGCGGCATGCTCGGCCAGACGCTCTATCTCGAAGCGGAAGCCGCCGGCGTGCGGGCCACGGGGATTGGCTGCTTTTTTGATGATGAAATGCACACACTGCTCGGAGTGAAAGATCGTACCTGGCAAAGTCTGTATCATTTCACCGTCGGTGGCCCCGTGGAAGATCACCGCCTGTCGGCATCGACACCGTACGAGGTTCCGCCTTGAATCAAGGGTTATACGTCCCGGGACTGGTGGATTCCACTCTGCCGTGCATTGTGGTTTGCGCCGACTGCCGGACGACGAGGACAGGGATCTGACTGTGCGTCAGGACCTTCTGAGTCTCGCTGCCGAGCAACAAGGCGCGCATACCGCTTCGTCCGTGGGACGCCATGACGATGAGATCACAGTTTCGTTGTGCAGCGACGCTGATAATCGCCTCGTACGGGTGGGCGCGGTTCGTCGCAACCGTATCGCACTCGACACCTGCTTGCGCGGCCGCTCTGGTGATGACCGCGAGGTAGTCGTCCGCACGCCGCCGGGTCGACTGAACGACTCGCTCCTCTTCGTCGGCGATCATTTCGGTCCCGTACGCGAGGACATGAAATTCCGGGGTGACATGGAGCCCCGTGACTTTCGCGCCATTTTCCATCGCGAGCGTCATCGTCATCTGAATGGCGGCTTCGGAGAGTGCCGAGCCGTCGGTCGGCACTAGCAGATGCTTGAACATACGTTTCTCCCCGCGGTCCGGCGTTTACGCGTCGACATCCCTGTTCGTGGCGTGCCGCTCAAGCCAGGCACGCCTGAATCAGGGCGGCCTCTTTCAGTATAGTCACCTTGACGAGGGTCTGGTGCGCAGTCCAGATTCGTGACAAACATGATGCACGTCACGCTGGCCATTGACGCGATGCATCATGGTGTTTTGCCTTCATTTGGCGCTTCGTCGAGGTTGCTCAGAAACCCGGCCTTCTTGTGCGAACCGTCACAGAATGGCTTGTTCTGCGAGTAGCCGCATCTACATAGCCACACCTCATCCTTATCCACCTTGATAGGTTTTCCGCCCTGACTGGTGAGCGTGAAGTCGCCCTTGATATGATATGGACCGTCGTTCCGGGGGATGATTACTGTCGTCATTTGAGCCTCCAATGAGTGTGAAAATTCGACCTCGCAGGGCTGGCAGCCAGTCGTGGCCCCATAACGGCGGGCTCATGGTCCTGTCGTAGGCAGTGAGCATGACATTGAAACTGACGCTGCTGCACGGGCGAGCGCTCGTGTTCACCGACACCGAATACGGCCAGCCAGGCGGGGAACACGAGCAAGGTGCGGTCGCTCACGGTCACCACCACCTGGTCGGCGCTGTACGCCATCAATTTAATGACCGGAGGGCGAATAATGGCAGCCTGAGGGCGGGGATCGTGAAAACTGATCGCGTCGGCACCTTCCTGGGTTTGCACATAGCAGGCATTGGTCGGAAAATTGTTAGGATGGCTGTGCATGGCGTGTGCAGCGTTGGGGTCCAGCACGTTAACCCAGCACCCCGTGATGCGGAACGGGGCATCGGCCACCTTGATAAACGCGAGCACCTTGCTCACCGCGGCTTCGATACGGGTGATCAGCTCCGCACATTCGGATTTCCCCATAGCGCGTGCCCAGATCGCAAGGCAGCACCTGTGCGGGTTCCGCTACCAGCTCCCATCAAGGTTTCGGCATACGCAAGGAAATACCTGTGCTGGCCCAACTGTGGATAGGTCAGCCCGCGCAGTCAATTATAGGCTTTGGGCCGCAGCGTATTTTCAGAGAGTTCTCCGGTTGCGGATGCGGCCGATCTGTTTTTGAACAGCGCGCCGCTGCGCCAGGATCGAAGATGTCAACAGCGCAACTGCGGCGAAGCGGCGGCGTCCCTCTGCGTGACCTGTCCGCCAGCCTGATAAAGGAGCCTCCGTCATGTTGATTTATCCCGCCGCCTACCAGTCCATCAAGGGTTCCGCACTCGATGTGCGTTACCCGCGCGCATGCCCTGTCCCTTAGCAGCCCGCTTTGGACAACATGACGGCCTCACCTCGTTCTTCCCTTCTAGTTCATCAGCGCCGCGAAAGCGGGCGGCGACTGGTTGCATAGGTTTGGTTGAGTTGAGGAGCGTTTTCATGAGGGCCAGTTTGGCACAAGAACAAAACTATTCAGATAAGCAAACTTATGCCAATAGCACCGGTGCAAACCCAGATTGTAATCGCCCTGCCTCTTAAGTGAAGTGCACACCGCAACGTTGCCGGGCGCCGTGAAGGACCTCTGTGGAACCGCAGCCGCCTTCCGCCCCGACGTGACGTCGATGACTGATTGCGGGGTGTTTCGGACGTCCGCATTTTCCTGGCCACAACACGACTCGAAGCCTGCTGTTCACTGTTCTGCGTGCTCGTAAGTAATCTTGCGGCCGGCGTTCAGATGCGGTTCGCGTTCGAGAAAAAGACCCGCGAACATTGGGACAATGTCTGCCGCGGCGATCACGTTTGAGCGCAAATGTTGAATGCTCGCGCCACGGCAGATTGTTGGACTTCCGCTCGTCAGTCCGATGCTGCGCCGGCGCTTTTCACTGCGCATTCGCTTGTCACCTTCTCGCCGTCGCTGAACGAGAACGTCAGCGGGATCGACGTGCCGACCTTGAGCGGGTGCTTCGGCTTTTCGAGCATCACGTGGTAGCCGCCTGGCGCGAACCTGAGCGTGCCGTTCGCCGGGACCGTCGCCTTGGCGATCATGACCATGGTGGACGTGCTGCCATTGCTTTGGGACTGGTGAAGCATGGCCATGCCGAAGGCGTCGGTTTCAACGCCCGTCAGATCGACGGGCTTGCTGCTCATGTTCATGACGCTGAAATAGCCGCCGGATGGCAGGCCGCCGGGCAACGCGCGTATCCAGCAGTCCGAAACCATGACGGCCTTCGGTGCGGCGATGGCGGGCGTGACGCAGCCGCACAGCGCGGCGAGCAGCAGGGTCTTCAAAGTGATCCTCACGTTTATTCTTCAGTGACAGTGGTTCGGTTATTGATCGGGGTACACAGGGCTAACTGAACGGTTGAACGCCAGGCGATCGGAAAGCCAGACCGCGCCGGGTGTTGCACTCATCAGCGGAAACACCACGCCAAGCAGTACTAGCGCGATTGCCCAGGCACGCATCGGTGGTCCTGGCTTACTGTGCTAAGCGGGGCTTGCTGCATTTCATCCGCTGGGAGGTTTAGTAGGTGAATGATCCCCACGTGCCTGTGATCTACAGATGAGCCAGCGTAAGAAAGTTGCGCTGTGCAGGCAGGAAACACGGATTGATCGGATAACCGTGACACCGCTCGTGGATGAATGCTGGTGACACTTAACCCTAACGCCACCGTGGGACACAAACAAAGAGCAAATCGGCCTCCCAGGCGCTCCGCAGTGGAAATGCAAAGGTACTCAGGTTCACCTCGGACATCCCCTTGTCACGTCCACTACAGAAGGTCTGTGCGTAGCGCCGGCTAGAGTCCATCACGCTGTTCCACGACTCAAAGGGATTTCTGCTCGTAGCACTTACCCGGAACCTCCCATCGTGCTCCGTTACTACCGACGAGATCGTTGTGCAGGCACCAAGGAAGAGTACCGAAAAAAGCACAAAAAGCGTTTTCATCGACTACCCAGATGTCAGGAAACAGGATCCACATGCGCGTTCTCCAAGACAAGGTCAAGCGAGAAGCCAGGGCGGTGTTAGGTTCGCAAGTCTTTTGCTTCATTGCGGCTGCGCGCCACCCTTCTCAGCGAGAGCGCGTTGACCAGCCGGACATGTGCCTGGCCGGAGGATTCGGCAATCTGCCAGGCAAACAAACCCGGCACGAAGATCAGCAGGTCGCGAATCCGCCGGGCGCCTGCAAGCGCGAGGCAAGTTGAAGCGTCGAGCCCGAGCGCGCCGCCGATCAGGATGAAGCCACCCTCCTGCACCCCCAGCCCAGCCGGTACAAAAAACGCCGCACTACTGACCGCCTGAATCAGCGACTCGATCACTTCTGCCTCGGTAAAACTCACCCGCGCACCGAGAAAGTAAAGCGCCAGCCAGATCTCCAGCGCGGTCAATACACACTGCAGTGGTTGCCAGAAGAACAGATAGCGCAGCACCACGCCGCGGCGACGCCAGATGAGCTTGATCGACCGATCGATGTGCGCCGACTGGCCGACGAGCGCCGTAAGCTTCCCGCTGGTCGCGTGGTTCAGCATGCGCGTAATCCGCTCGAACGGGCTCGCGTGCTGCACCAGCGCAAACAGCACTAGCAGCGGCGTGAGCGCCACGATGCCCCAGGCCAGATCGGCGGCGAGGCGTAATGTGCCGGAGGCCATGTGAGCAAACAGGAAGCCAATGCCGACTAGCATGAATAGCAGCTGGCTGATCAGCGTGAGTTGCATATCGACCACCAGACTCGCCGCCGCAGTCGAGCCGCGCAAACCGCGTCGCCGCATCAGGCGAAACGACACCACCCCGCCGCCGATACGCGCCACCGGCATCATGCTGTTGACCGATTCGCGAAGCCAGACAAGATGCAACATGCGCGCGAGACCCGGTCGGCCCGCGCCGCGGATCAGGCTTTGCCAATCGCACGCGTTCGCGAGCATCGGCAGTACATGGGCGAGCCCCGCCAGCACCAACCCCGCGCCTGCAGCACGCATAAGGCCAAGCACCGCGCCTGGATTGTCGTGTACCACCAGCCAGAGCGATGCGATCAAACCAACCAGTGCTGCAAGACGACCAAGATGCTTCATTGCCCTACTCATCCTGAACCGGCGACAACAAACCGTCACCGTCTACCTTGAAGCTGAAGCCTCGCCAGATCACCCGTGTCGAGCAGAAGCTCGCCAGGAAGATCCAAAACGACACGATATCCCAGAACGGCAGCAGCCACAGGTCGCTATACGCTTGCCGCAGTGCATGATCGGACTGGACTTTCAACGCAAGGCGCGCGAGTAGCGCCGCCGCCACAAGCGGCCACGCCCATGCTGCCCCGCCCGAGAGTGCCGTAGCGAGCAATGCAAAAGCGAGTGGATGCGTCAACGACGAACCCAGATGCCCCACTGGGTTGACTGTCCGAATCGTCCGGCTCCAGCGCAATTCGTGCGCAATCAGCTTGGCGGCACTGGTCTCCACGCAGGCGTGCGACACCGCAAACGGCGGAATCACGACCTTCTCGCCAAACACGCCGCCCGTGCCGCTGAAGACCAGCATGTCGATTTGCGTGCCGGGCCAGCCCGCTTTTAGCGAGCGCGAGACAGCCGTAGCGAGCAGTACGTCGCCAATACGGCCCGTGCAGATAACAAGAACCGAGCGTGGAGGCGCCGCGTCAGAGAAGAATGACGCATGTAGTGCTCGAATAGCGCAACCACGGGACAGGATTGCCCGCACGGCTGTCACAAATGCGTTTCCAAGACGATATTTGATCTGGGCAGCGGTTGGTTGATAGGGCGATCCGTTCGTAGCCGACCATGATTATCGGTTGCAGCATCTCGTGGGTTTGAACCAGATAGGCATGCAGGAAGAAGGCACGGCTGTGCCTGAGCTTTAACGGTGCGCATGGAGTTTGGCGCGCTATCCGTCGAAGCGGGTCAATCTCACACATCATCCTGTAAGGTCCCGCAGCATAGCGGCCTCCGCTATTGCAACAGAGCCTTTATAGTTCTATTCAAGAAGCCTCGTTCGCTCCCGTTGCAGCGCACCTAGTTCACCGCCCTCATACAACTCGGCCACTACCGCCCCTCCGAGCCAGTGCATCACTAGCTTTGGATGTTCGCGCAGGTAGTTCCCTCTCGTTGTGAACTTGCCATCCATCGTGACGACTGCTGCTTCCCCTGCGGGACCACTGCACAGGTCCAGAACAATCCCGGCTCGGTCGTTCTGTTTCGAAAGCCAATCTTCGACTGAGAAATCGACTGCGTTTTCAATGCCGTGAGCGCATGCATTCCGCATTCGCCCCAAAACCCTGATGTACTTGACTGAGACCGGCTGTAGCAATCCCAACGCCGTCGCGAACTCAAGCCGCCCGGGCCGACCCAATGTCGACATACGGACAAATAGCTCCTCAAGCTCGCCGCCGAGCTTCTTAGTCAAGGCATGGACCAAGGCGGCTTCTATCAGTGCGTGTAACTGAATGACGAATGACCAATCCAGCTCTTCATAGATGGATCGCACAAAGCCTGGTGGCAGCCCGATCCCCTCCATCAGTTTCTGAACGTTCTGCTCTACAACGCCCCAACCGTTTTCGTCGCTATGGTCAGACATTTTTGCGGATACCCATTTAGAAAGTCAATCCGCCAGATTTGGGGCCTATCGCGCGCTAAGGCAATATTTGGCGCATGATCGAAACATGGTGCATCAAATTGCATCAGTAGAGGCCAATAGCGCGGATGCAGCGCCGCAAACGCAGAATCCGCAACCATTTCGTATTGCTCGACAACGAGGGTAACGATGAACGGGCGACCGCCACCGTCAATGATTATTCGAAGGGAGCTTTTTCCGGTTCGGCTGCATACTTGTCCTGGACCGCGCTCACGCAGTTGGTGAACTGCGTGCGGAAAGCGATGGAATCGGCGCTCGGCGGTGCGAGTCCATCCGACGTAACGTGCCACCCGCTGAATGTACGGGCGACATCAAGATCGAAGGATGCGCCCGGATCGTCCTCGAGAATCACTGTCTCGCGCACATCCCGACCCTGGGAGCGGATGATTGCCATGCATCCCTGGTGAAGCCGGCCAGGGAGGTGAGCGTTGCCGCTAGGCGGGGCGGCGCTGTACATCCGTAGTGACTCGAACTGCGACGGTGTCTCGGCGGAAACGAAAGCGACGTCGGCCTCTGAAATCCCGTCGCTGCAGCCGGTTACCGTGCTAAAAATCACAGCCGCGGTGATGCCGGCGAAAGTGAGTCGGAAACGGGATGGGCGATGGCGTGACATGGTTGGTGTAATTCGCGGTACGTGGCAGCGACGACCAATGCGACTCGACGCGCTTGGCTTAGACGCTTTCGTAAGCGGTCTCAAACGAGTGCCTCAATCATTTTTTGAAGTTCCTTTTCCAGGGCCAACGAAAGAGTGAGAGCCGATCCCCTTGAGTGTTTGCTGCGTTCCGCGGTACTCACGAAAATCGTCCCGACAAGGCGGCCGACCCGGCCGATAGCGCACCACTCATCGCCCACGCGATTGATGTCTATTTCATAGACGTAGCTTTTATAAGCCGTGAGCATGTCACCTCCGTACAAATCTGCTCGCAGGCGGCTGTGCCTTCCGGGATCTAGACATAGGCATCACCCGGCTTGTCGCCCAGCTGTATGTCGCCACTCGCGGCAAGGTCGCGTGCGACCTGCACAATCTTGCGCTGTTGCAATTCGACTTCTGCGAGGCGCACCGGGCCGCGTGCCTCCAGATCCTCGGAAAACAGGTCAGCCGCGCGTTGCGACATGTTCGCCGTGAATTTCTCACGTAGCGCAGGAGGCCCTACCTTCAGGGCGATCACTAATTCCTCCGTGCCGACAGATCGCAACAGTAGCTGAATTGCGCGATCATCCAATTCGGCCAGGTTCTCAAACGTGAACATCTCGTCAACGATCCGTTGCGCCAGATCGACGTCGTACCCGCGCACGTTTTCAATCACCGATTCTTCGTGCTGGTTTGACACGTAGTTGAGGATTTCCGCAGCGGCACGAACGCCTCCCACTGGTTTGCGTTTCACATGGTTGCTGCCAGACAGCAACCCCGTCATCACCTCATCGAGTTCACGCAAGGCGGACGGCTGGATACCGTCGAGCGTGGCGATGCGCAGCATCACGTCGGTGCGCGTCCTCTCGGTGAAGCATTCGAGTACATCAGATGCATGATCCGCATCCAGATGCACGAGGACCGTCGCAATGATCTGCGGGTGTTCATTTTTGACCAGTTCCGCGACGGCCGGCGCATCCAGCCACTTCAGGCCCTCGATGCCGCCACCGTCATCACCCAGCAGAATACGGTCGATCACGCCGCCGGCCCTCTCTTCGCCGAGCGCCCGGGTCAGCACCGACCGGATGTAATCCTTCGAGTCAAGCGATAGCGTGGTGTGTGTTTCTGCTTCCTTGATAAAGTCTTGCAGCACAGCGTCAACAGCACCGCGTGTAACATTTTTCAGCGCGGCCATCGCGGCACCGACTTTTTGCACTTCACGTGGACCGAGGAACCGGAAGGCTTTAGCCGCGTCGTCTTCGCCGAGCGACATCATCAACAAGGCGGCCTTGTGAATTCCCTCCGGGTTCATCGCCTCTCCCACGATTTACAGACGGCTAAAAATAGAGGCCCGGTCTTCGCTGCCATCATTCATGTGTAGTTCGAGCTCATTCGATTGAGACACTCGTTGCGCCGTTCATCCGCCGTGACCAGCTAGTGGCTCCCCGAACACGCCGGCTGTGACCCTGGTGTTCGCCAGGGAATGTGCAGCCTGGGGCGGTCATGCCAGTCCGCTAGCGCGTCCGCGCCGAATGACTGACCGGCTACCGCCGCCTGCTCGATGAGTGCCGCCGTATAGACAGGCAACGCTCAGGAGCAACGGTAGCCAAACCTTGTTTCATGGCGCAGCTTCTCGGTACGGATAAGCGGAAATATCGAAAGCGATTTCATTTTCCTTATAGCGATCGATCAGCCGACGCGCATCGTCCAGGTTCAAGGCACAGCTATACATAGCCGCATTGTGCGTTGATGGTAGCGGCCAAACCTGAAGGGAACCTTATGCAAGAAGACGGCATGTGCTTTCATGGTCCTGACATCGTTAAACTTGTAATAACGGGCGTTTGCATTACCGCGTCGGCAAAGTCGGCAGCCATCCATTTCAGCGCTCCAACGTGCGAATCCTCCTTGTCGAAGATGACGATCTGATTGGCAGTGGCGTCTTAGCTGGGCTTCGTCACGTGGGCTTTGCGGTCGACCGGGCTCCAGACGGCCGCCAGGCGAAGCTCGCGCTGGAAACCACTGACTACGCGCTGATCGTGCTGGATCTCGGACTACCCCGGGTCGCCGGCACCGAACTCCTGAAGTGGCTACGGGCCGACGGAAACGATGTGCCTGTTCTGGTTCTGGTGCAAATAGGCTCGGCGAATCGGTTAAAGTATTCGGCCCAACAATCTGGTGGACTGTAATGAGCAAGCGCAAAGACCTGGAGGCGCTCATTGGTGCCGTGAGCACGATTTCAGGCGTCGAATTGACGTATAGCGAAGTAAAAGCGTCAACACGGAGGCTCACGCTCTGTCCTGGCGGGCATTGGGTAGTGACAGAGTTACTTCGCTTTACGATATCGCGAGCGTGCTGTCGCTGCACGAGTCTGCGGCGACGCGGCGCGCGCACCGTAGGAAGCCGAGCGCCTCATCCTCTGGGCGATCGTCGAGTCCGGGACCGGGATTCGCCTCCCGTAAACGCTCACCGTCAGGATGCGCAAAAACGGACCATCATTGGCGGGGCATAATTTTGGAAAAGATACTCAAGAGGGACAGCGTTGAAACCGCTGCCGCCACAGTCTGAATGCTTTGCGTGTGCAATCAGCCTAATGCAACGACTGGGGCGAATGCTCATCCTGAGCCGGCGTGATGATGCGCGGCCCGATCAGAGCCAGGATTGCCGGGTCTGTGATGAAGTCGGCCGCCGAACTGGCGGCCAGAATCACCTCGGAAGGTTGCGGACGACTGATGGCGAATCCTTGAACATAATCTACATTCATTGCTTGCAGAATCTCGAGTGTGGTCGCGTCCTCGACCCATTCCGCGATGCTTTGCATTCCGAGATTGCGCGCCAATCCAACGACAGCCTCCACGATCGCCGCGTTCGCGGAGAGTTCGTTGATGCTTTTGATGAAGCCGCCGTCGATTTTTATCGCATCGGCAGGCAGATCCCTGAGGTAGGGAAACGAGGTATAGCCGGCGCCGAAATCATCGAGCGCGACCCTGGCACCAAGACGTTGCACACGATCGACAAGACGCCGGGTATTGTTCAGGTCATGTAGTGCGACCCCCTCCGTGATCTCGATGCATAGCAGCGGAACCACGTGCCGGTAACGATGGAAGAGTTCGTCGATCTCCGTGACGAAGTGTTCGTCGTTCAGCGATGCGCCACTGACGTTCACAGAAACAAAGTAGGTGTGGGTGAGCTTGTCGCGGTTGCGGTCAATCCACTCCAGGGTCGTTTCCATGACCCACTTGTCTAGCGCGGAGATCGTTCCATTGGCCTCCGCGGCCGCAATTGTCTTGCTGGGTGGAATCACCGTGCCGTCGGGGCCGCGCATCCGCAGCAATACTTCAAAGTCGAGCGCCTCATAAGGCGTCTTCATGGACATGATCGGCTGCATTTCCAGAAACAGCCCCGCCAACGGCAATTCGCCATTGAAACGCTCCATCAGGCTGAGCTCGCGTGCCCGCTCCACAAACATCGGAGCGTCGCGCCGATAAGCGACCACCTTCCCGTTACCGTTGAGCTTCGCTTCACGGCATGCACTATCAGCAGCAGAAATCGCCTCTTCCGTGCCCAGTCCCGCGGGCGCTTCGATAAGTCCCAGCGACGCGCGGACGTGGAACGCGCGTCGATCTATCTGGTATGGCCTCCGGTCGATCTCGTCGATGATCGTTTGCGATATCTGTGTTGCCAATTCGATCGGGATTGCACCGAACAGAATGACGAATTCATCGCCGCCAATGCGACAAACCCGGTCGGTCGGACGTAGCCCCGCTTCAACCCGCCGGCAGACCTGCTTCAGGACTTCATCACCAACATGATGACCGAACAGGTCGTTAAGCAGCTTGAAACGGTCCAGATCCAGATAAGCGATGACGCGTCTAGCGCTCTCGCCCGCCAATCCGCCAACTGTCTGCTCCATCAACTTGCCAATTCCACGCCGGTTCAACGCACCTGTCAACGGATCGTGGTCTGCCAAAAAAACTAACGCGTAGTTCGCCTGATGCCGTTCTGTGACGTCCTGCATTGAGCCCTCAAGCTGCGCACCAGCGTAGGCGACCTTGACCAGGAAGTGCCGCGGCTGCAGACCACCAGCGCCGGGTGCGGCCAGCATCTCCTCATACCCCACCGCATCCTCGCCGGCACGGATAGTCGCGTCTGCCGCAACAACGGATCATAACGGACAGTAACCCACTGTTTTTTAACGGAAAAACAGCAAAAACCGGACCTCCCGAAACGACTTGGGAACAGTCTAAATCATTCCCACTCGATCGTCGCCGGCGGCTTCCCCGAAATGTCGTACACAACCCGGTTGATACCGCGCACTTCGTTGATGATCCGGTTTGACACATGCCCCAGCAGTTCATGCGGCAGATGCGCCCAATGTGCGGTCATGAAATCAAGCGTCTGCACCGCGCGCAGCGCTACGACGTATTCATACGTACGGCCATCGCCCATCACGCCCACGCTCTTCACCGGCAGGAACACCGCGAAGGCCTGGCTCGTCAGGTCGTACCAGGACTTACCGGTTTCCTTGTCGATAAAGGTGCGCAGCGTCTCGATGAAAATCGCATCTGCACGGCGCAGCAGCTCAGCAAAATCACGCTTCACTTCGCCGAGAATCCGCACGCCCAAACCCGGACCCGGGAACGGGTGGCGATAGACCATCGCCGGCGGCAGACCGAGCTTCACACCCAGTTCGCGCACCTCGTCCTTGAACAGTTCGCGCAGCGGTTCGAGCAGCTTGAGATTCAGCGTTTCCGGCAGACCGCCCACGTTGTGGTGGCTCTTGATGGTCTGCGTGGCCTTCTTGCCCTTACCGGCCGATTCGATCACGTCCGGATAAATCGTGCCTTGCGCCAGCCACTTCGCGTCCGTCAACTTGGCAGCTTCGGCCTGGAATACTTCGACAAACTCCGCGCCGATGATCTTGCGCTTCGCTTCCGGATCGGTCACACCAGCGAGCTTGGACAGGAACACTTCGCTCGCATCGACGTGGATCACCTTTACGCCCAGGTGGTCGGCAAACGTCGCCATTACCTGCTCAGCTTCATTCAGACGCAGCAGACCGTGATCGACAAACACGCAGGTCAGCTGATCGCCAATCGCACGATGCAGCAGCGCCGCCGCCACCGACGAATCCACGCCGCCCGACAGGCCCAGAATCACGTGCTCGCTGCCCACCTGCTCGCGAATCTTCGCGACCGCTTCGTCGACGTAATGGCCCATTTCCCAATCGGGTTGCGCACCGCAAATCTTCAGCACGAAGCGCTCGAGCATGGCGCGCCCTTGCACGGTGTGCGTGACTTCCGGGTGCCATTGCAGACCATAGAAGTGACGCGCCTCGTCAGCCATTGCGGCGATCGGGCACGATTCGGTGGAAGCCATCAACTGGAAGCCCGCAGGCATTTCCAGCACCTTGTCGCCGTGGCTCATCCAGACCTTCAACATGCCGTGACCTTCCGGCGTAGAGAAATCGCTGATGCCTTCGAGCAGGCTGGTGTGGTTGCGGGCCCGCACTTCGGCATAACCGAATTCGCGCAGGTGACCGTTGTCCACTTTGCCGCCGAGTTGCTCGGCCATGGCCTGCATGCCGTAGCAGATACCGAGCACCGGCACGCCGAGTTCGAACACGGCTTGCGGCACGCGCGGCGTATCGGTCTCAGTGACCGAGCTTGGGCCGCCGGACAGGATCACGCCCTTCGGCGCGAAGTCGCGAATAAAGGCGGCGTCCACATCGTACGGATGGATTTCCGAGTACACGTTCGCCTCGCGGACGCGACGTGCAATCAGTTGGGTGACTTGCGAACCGAAGTCGAGAATCAGGATCTTGTCATGCATGGCAGCGGACGGAATCAAAAGTGAACGGATAAGGAAAGCCGCGCACAAGGCGCGGCGTTGAATTCAAAGCTGCCCTGCGTGTCGGGCGGTACGGGACGCAGCGTGGCCGTCAGCCATGGAACGGCGGCCGTGGCGCACCCGGTGCATCCGCAGCCGCGCTACGCGCTTCGGCGT
>NZ_JBAURZ010000316.1:0-23928 GCF_049581445.1 Paraburkholderia sp.
CATCGACGCCGAGACACGCTTCTCGTCCAGATTCGAAATGGCGATCGGAAAGTAGCCGTCCTTGAATTCGCCGTTCTGATCGGGCAGATAGTCATACCCCATCTCCCTGAGCGCGGCCGCGACTGCGGTGGCGTGCTTCGGCCAGGCATCGGCGAAGATCCGGCGCACCGGAATGCGGCCGGACTGGCCGTGCAGCGGTCCGTCAAAATCGACGTCGCGTTCGACCTTTCTGAAGTACGGCAGTACCTCTTCCCAGCTCCAACCCTTAGCGCCGCGGGCCACCCAGTCGTCGTAGTCGCGCGGCGCGCCGCGATTGAAGAACTGCCCGTTGATCGACGAGCCGCCGCCGAGAATCCGCGCCTGCTCGTATTTGCGCAGCTTGCGCGGCGGGTCAAGGCTTCGGTCCGCACTAAGCGTCGTGACGTGCAGATCTGGCCACAGATACTCAGGATTCAGATAAGCCGTTCCCGGATAGCTATCCAGGATGGCTTCCGGGAGGTTTTCATTGGGCAGATCCTTGCCTGCCTCGCAGAGCAACACGCGTTTGCCCGGATGCGCCGACAGACGGTTTGCCAGCACCGACCCGGCCGAGCCGCCGCCCACAATGATGTAGTCGAAAGTTGTCATCGCAATGGTGGTTGGTTGGTCAACGGACGTGTCCCCTGTGGTGCCGGCGCCATCAGTCCAGATTGATCGCTATGCTCTTCACCGACGTATACAGATCGAACACTTCGCGCCCACGCTCCCGGCCCCATCCCGACTGTTTGTAGCCGCCGAACGGCAATGCGGGCTCATTGACCATATGCGCATTGACGGAGACCGAGCCGGCCTTGATGCGGCGCGCGAGCTTATGTGCAAGACCTAGCTTCTGAGTCCAGATTGCAGCGAACAGGCCGAATTCAGTTTTGTTCGCTTCTGCTGCGATGCGGTCAAGGTCGTCGTCGTCGAACGGCATCGCGCACACCACGGGTCCGAATATCTCCTCTCGGTAGATCGACATATCGGGCGTCGTGTCGACGAACACCGTCGGTGCAACGAAATAACCCCCTGCGTCGAACGCACGCTGCTCGCCAAAGCGGCGCGCGCCTTCCTCTTCGCCCTGGCGAATGTAGCCATCCACGCGTTGCTTCTGCTGACGGGAGATGAGCGGACCGACCTGGCTCGACGGATCGAGGCCGTGGCCGACCTTCAGCTTGTTGCCGTGCTCGATCACTCCTTCGATCACGCGCTCAAAAACCGACTTGTGAACGAAGAGTCGCGATCCGGCCGAACACACCTGTCCACTATTGAAGAAGATCGCGTTGGCTGCGCCGGGTGTCGCAAGCTCCAGGTTGGCGTCGGGAAAGACGAAGACAGGCGACTTGCCGCCGAGCTCAAGTGAAACCTTCTTCAGATTGCCGAGCGCGGCCTGAATCACCCGCTTGCCCGTTTCTGTCGAGCCCGTGAAAGCAACCTTATCGACGTCCGGGTGCGCCGCGAGCGCCGCCCCAGCAGTCGCACCAAAACCCGTCACGATATTGACGACACCGTCCGGAAAGCCGGCCTCCTGGATGATCTGGCCGAGCCGCAAGGCGTTCAACGGCGTCTGTTCGGCGGGTTTCAACACAACCGTGCAACCTACCGTCAAGGCCGGAGCGATCTTCCAGATCGCCATCGACAGCGGAAAATTCCACGGGATAATCTGGCCAACCACACCTACGGCCTCCCGCGTCGTGTATGCGTGCCACTCGCCGGGCACCGACAGGTTGACCGACTCGCCATTGAGCTTGGTCGCCCAGCCGGCCATATAGCGGACCATTTCCGCGGTGCCCGCAATGCCGCGGCGTGCCACCGCAAGCGGTTTACCATTGTCGACAGCTTCGATTTCCGCCAGTTCGTCGCCGTGACGCTCGATCAGATCGGCAAGCCGGAGCAACAGGCGGGTACGATCCGCCGGCTTCATGCGCGCCCAGTCCCCCGCTTCGAAAGCGCGCCGTGCGGCTTGCACCGCCAGATCGATATCCGCCGCCTCGCCTTCGGGCACGCTCGCCACCACTTCGCCAGTGCCCGGATCGAAGACGTCGAAGGTTTTCCCCGACAAAGCCTCGACCCAGCGACCACCGATCAGCATCCGGTGCTCGGCGCGAATGAACTGCGCGCTTTGCGCACCGAGGTTTTCGTAAATCGACGATGACATCTGCAACACCCCCTGGTTGTTCATGCAACGGGTTCAAGCAACGAACGCAGATCGATCTGCACATCGGCGACGTGTGCAGGTGTGATTGGCGCGTTGGCTGCAAGCAGGCGCCTCGCCGCCATGTGATCGCCGGGACGATTGACCGACTCCACCGCGACGAGGTGTCCGTTCGCGAAACCGTAGGCGGAAAATTTCAGTGCTGACTGGTCGCCGCGCAAGACGATCTGGTCGGCGCGACTCATGCCGAGCCCCGCGATCTGCAGTTTGATGCCGCCCTGATCGCTCCAGAACCATGGCACGGCTTCGAAGGTGTGGGTCTGCCCTGTGAGCCGTTGCGCGAGGTAGCGCGCCTGATCGACCGCGTTCTGCACCGATTCGATCCGGCAGTGGCCGAAGGCGAAGCGCGATGGAAACGACGCGCAGTCGCCCAGCGCTGAGATGAATGGGTCGCTCGTGGCAAGCGTCGCGTCGACCACGATCCCGTTAGCCGTCTCGAGTCCCGCCGCCTCAGCCAACTCCACGTTCGGCAGTACGCCGATACTGACGACGACCAGATCGGCGTGGTGCTCTTGATCATGGGTGGTCTTGACGCCGGCGACGCGCTTGCCTTCCGACGTGATCGACTGCACGCCGGCATTGAACGTGAAGGTGGTGCCGAGCGACTCATGATGCACGCGGAATGCATCGGCGACGGGCGCACTGACCGCACGGCTCATCAGGTTCGGCCCCGCCTCGATCACATGGACTGGCACGCCCCTAGCCGCAGCGACCGCGGCGAATTCGAGCCCGAGAAACCCCGCTCCAACGATGACGGCACGGCTCGCGTGCTGCAACGCCTCACGCAGCGCACGCGCATCGTGCAGCGTCCTGAGCGTGAGCAAGCCCTTGAGTCCGGTTTCCGCACCGCGCAGCACACGGTTGCGTGCGCCGGTCGCGAACACGAGGTGTCCATAGCCGAGGCGCCGGCCATCGCCCGTGACGATCTGTCGATGCTCACGGTCGATGCTTAGCACGCGAACGCCCAGCATAAGTTCTATTGAACTGTCCTTGTAAAACGCCTCATGCTGAAACGTCAGATGTTCCGCTTCGCACTGCCCGCTTTGAAACGCCTTGGACAGCGGCGGGCGCTGATAAGGCAAATCCGGCTCATCGCCGATGAGCACAACCCGCTCCGTATAACCTGCGTCGCGAAGCGACGCCGCCAGTTGATACCCGGCCTGACCGGCGCCGATGATCACAATTCCTGCGTCCATCATCTGATGACCTTTTAGAACAAAGAGCAACGCCAGCACGACGCCTGCCCGACGCGTTATTCGTCGTACGTGATTACCAAAGCGGGACATAGGCGTGCGGCTTCGCGCACCGCAGCATGTAGCTCAGGCGGCGGGCTTTCCTGAAGCAGGATGACGAGTCCGTCGTCTTCGTTCTGACTGAAGACCTGCGGCGCCGCGACTACACACAGCCCGGCACCGATGCACTTCGTTGCGTCTACCTTGATTTTCATGACTGTCTCCTGTCCACCTGTCTTGCACCCGCGCGAAATGCAGGCGCCTTTGCTCACCACAACACCGGCAACGCGTCCACGCCATAGACGAAGGCGTCGTATCGAAACTTGATTTCCTCGAGCGGAACTGCAAGTCGCAAGTTCGGCAGCCGTTGGAACAGAGAAGTAAACACGATCTGAAGCTCGGCACGCGCAAGCGGTTGCCCGAGGCACTGATGCACGCCGTAGCTGAACGCTACGTGATGCAGAGCGTCGCGACGGATATCGAACGCGTCGGGGTTGGGAAAGGCCTGTGGATCGCGGTTGGCAGCCGTGATCATCGCGAGCACGCCTTCGCCTTTTCTGATCAGCGTACCGCCCACCGTCACATCTTCGAGCGCGACACGAGGCCCGTTGTAATGCACGATCGTATGAAAGCGAAGCATCTCCTCGACCGTATTGCGCACAAGCGAAGGATCGGCAACCAGCGCATCCTTCTGCTCGGGATTTAGCAGAAGCGACAGCGTGCCTAGCGCGATCATGTTCGCGGTGGTCTCGTGGCCGCCCATCAATAGCAGTTCGATCGTCGCGAGTGCTTCTTCGCGCGTCATGTGACCGGGCACAACCTGACTCGTTACGAGCCGGCTGATCAGATCGCTGCGGTTGCCTGGATGTTGCATCTTTTCCGTGATCAGGCGGTCCAGATACTCGCGCATTTCGGCGCCGGCACGCACCGGCACTTCCGGGTCGGCGGTCAGGTCGAGCTTGGCCTTGCTGCGCTCCTGGAAGAAATCGCGGTCCTCATAAGGCACGCCGAGGATGCGCGAGATGACTGTCGTAGGTACGGCGAGCGCGAAGTCTTCGAACAGGTCGGCAGGCGCCCCCTTCTCGACCAGCTCGTCGAGTAATGTATCGACCGTCTGCTGCAACTCGGGCCGCATAGCCTCGATGTGATGCACCATGAACTCTTTTGTCAGCATCCGGCGATAACGCGTGTGCTCAGGCGGGTCCATGCGGATGATCGTCGCCGGACTCTCGCTTTTCAACAGCGCGGCTCGGGCCGGCGCAATAAACGGGTACCCCGGTGTCGACGGCGACGTGGAGAAACGGTTGTCGCCGAGAATCGCCCGCACATCGTCATAACGCGTGGCGATCCACGCTTGCGATCCGTCAGGCATCGACACTTTGGATAGTCCGGGCTGCTGACGGATTTCGCTATATTCCGGCGGCGGCGCAAACGGGCAACGGCGCATCGGAAATGCTGGCGCGGACGCGTTGTGTTCTTCCATTGGGAGCCTCTTTCAATAGATGATTTTTTCGGTCCGCATGCGCTCGATCGAGCCGTCATCCAGACCGAGCCGCTCACGGAGCACCCGATCGGTATGCTCACCAAGCAGCGGCGGCGCCTTCGGGGTAGCCAATGAGCTCTCTTTCCATTTGAGCGGTGAATTCACGAGATTGATGCGGCCGGCTGTCGGATGGTCGATTTCGCACACCATCTCGCGCGCCTTCGATTCGTCCGACGTCAACGCTTCAAGCACGTTCTGCACGAGCCCCGCAGGTACGCCCGCTGCACGGAAAAGCGGTAGCCATTCGAGCTTCGAACGCGTGCGAAGCCGCGCGCTCATGATTTCATCCAGCTCGTCGCGGTTCGCCCGCCGCGCATCGTTGTCGACGAAACGCGGATCCGCAGCTACTTCGGGTAGACCCAGTACGTCGGTGCAGAAACGTGCAAATTGCGCGTCGCTGCCGACATGAAACATCAGCGGACCGTCGGCAGTGTGATATAGGCCTTGCGGAATGATGTCGGCATGACTGTTACCGAAGCGGCCAGGTGGCTTCTTGAGGAGCAGCGCGTTCGCCGCCACCGACGCGTGATTCGCGAGCGTACAGTCAAACAGCGCGATATCGATTGCTTCGCCGTAGCCATTGCGCAAGCGACGCACCAAGGCCGCGAGAATCGCCTGGGTTGCGTACATGCCGGCTGTGATGTCACAGATCGGCACACCCGCTTTCGACGCCTCACCATCGGGCTCGCCTGTGATCGACATCAGGCCGCTTTCTGCCTGAATCACCGAGTCGTACCCGGGCCGTGCAGCGCCCGGTCCCGTGCGGCCGTACCCGCTGACCGAGCAGTAGATCAACTTCGGGTTTTCGGCTTTCAGATCTTCATAGCCGAGCCCGTACCGTTCAAGCGTACCTAGCAGATAGTTCTCGACCAGGATGTCGCTTTCACGGGCGAGCGCCTTGATCAGATTTGCGCCTTCGGGCTTCGAGAAGTCGATTGCGATCGACTGCTTGCTACGGTTGATCGCGAGATAGTAGGTTCGTTCGCCCCCCTGGATCGCCGTACCCCAATGACGTGTCTGGTCGCCGCCGTTCGGATGCTCGACCTTGACGACTTCAGCACCGAGGTCAGCGAGCATCATTGCGCAGAACGGCGCCGCGAGCACCCGCGAGAGATCGAGGACACGCACGCCTTGTAACGGAGGTGCGTGGCGGCCCAGTTCGGGAAGCGCGCCGGCCGATGGCGTGGACAGTGCTTCGCTCATCATGGCTGTCATCGCGCGGCTCCAAGCGGAGCGGCCGATTCGCTCTGCGGTTGCGTGCCGTCCACGCGAGCGAGGCCGAACTCACGCAAGACTTCGTCCGTATGCTGACCGATCGTTGGAGGCGGACGCCGGATCGAAGTCGGCGTGTCCGAGAGCCGGATCGGATTTGCAACGACCTTGAATTTGCCGGCCGTCGGATGATCAAGTTCAACGACCAGATCCTCCTGCACACGCGGATCTTCAAACACCTCCTCAAAATTCAGAACTGGCGAGAACATCGCCTGCGCAGCCAGCAGCTTCTCGTTCCAGTGCGCGAGCGTCTGCTTTGAAAATGCAGCGGACAGCCCCGCGTCAACGACGTCACGGTGCGCAAGGCGGCCCTCCTTGGTCTTTAAGCGCTCGTCAGAGAGCAATTCGTCAGCGCCCACTGCCGTGGCGAGCACGCGCCAGAATTTGTCGGTGTGCGCGATCACCATGATGTGGCGACCGTCCGACGTCGGATAGGTGTTGTAAGGCACGATCTGCCAGTGCGCGTTGCCGATACGCCCCGGTGTTTCGCCCGTCGCAAAGTAATACGCGTCGCGCGGAATCATGCTAAAGATGGTTGCGTCGAGCATCGAGAGGTCGATGCGTTGACCGCGCCCCGTCTTGTTCCGTGCCTCGATCGCGGCGAACACGCCGATCGTCGACAGCAGCGGCGTAATCAGGTCAGAGTAAGGCATGCCGGTTTTCATCGGGCCCGTGCGTTCATCGCCGGTCAATTGCATGATTCCGGACATCGCCTGTACGACCGGATCCATGCCCGGGCGTACGCTGTCGGCGCCCGTGCGCCCAAATGCCGAGGTCGAACAGTAAATGAGTCGCGGGTTCCCCGCTGCGAGCCGTTCATAGCTAATGCCGAGCTTTTCGGCAACGCCCGGACGAAAGTTTTCGACCACGATGTCCACCTTGGCAGCCATCTGCTGAGCGAGTTGCTGCCCTTCCCTGGTTGTCAGGTCGATCACCACACTGCGCTTGTTGCGATTCAGCGTGAGGAAATAGACCGCGTCGTCACCGAGAAAAGTCTCGCCCGTCAGCCTCATGGTGTCGCCCGCAGGCGGCTCGACCTTGATCACGTCGGCACCGAAATCGGCGAGCAACATCGTGCCGAACGGACCATTCATCATCTGCGTAAAATCGAGGACCTTCAGGCCCTCAAGTGCGCTACTCATCACCGCTCCTCCTGGATTTGCGTACCTTGTCCCGTCATACCAGCCAGGTTCTTCCAGATAAACCTTTGCAATTTCATTGGATGAACCTTTGCACCAATACTGCTACTTCACGGTCGTGCTGTCAAGAATGAGTGTGGATTGCTCGACGTGACATGTGGCGGCATGTGACTAGTCGTGTCGACCTTGCAGATATGCCGGCAGCTGGCGCCATTTAGTTCTTGAACAGACAAGCGGCCATGGCTGGACGACTCTTCTGCGGCGGAAATACACACCACGACCCGTCGCTGTGACGGAAGAAGAGAACGGAGAGCACGCCTGCCGGACGGCACACTTCAACCCGAACGCAGCCTTTCAATCGGTCGCCCTCTTGCGAAAGACGGACCACTCGGGCTGGCGTCGCGGGGGTCGGCGCGAGCCATTTGTCGACGACCCGATGCAATGACCTCGTGCTGCTGTTCATTTCGAACTCCCTGAGCGAAACGACACACTGACCGCCGACGAGGACGTGTAGCCCATTATCATCGCCGATTATTTGGTCCGTTGACCAAATACTAGTGGTCGACTGACCAATAATCAAGCTAGCGCCCGTAAGCACTTTCCCCTATAAATATGAGTAAATTACTGAAAAAAACGGCTCATTTCAGGTACCCCACTGCAGCGTCAATCTGCCTATAATTTGTCAACTGACTTAGATTTGGATCTCTCAAAGCCATACACACGGAACGCCCATCCAATGAAACATCTGACGATTGCACTAAACGACGTCGAGGAAAAAAACGCGAGAAGCCCGTTACGCGGCAAGCGGGAAACGCGTGTGCCTGAGATCCTCGAGGCCGCCATTCGCGTCTTTGCCGCCGAGGGAAATTCGGGATTCACGCAGCGCAGGGTCGCGGCGGCGGCCGACGTTCGCCTTGCGACCTTGCAACACTATTTCGGAACCAAGGATTCGCTGCTCCAGGCAACCATCGAAGAGATGGCAAAGCGGTACCTGAATCGCTTTCGGCAAATAGCAGCAGATTCGTCCCGCACTCCCGAGGCTCGTCTCGAAGCACTGCTGAGAGAAACGTTCAACGCGTTGACACGTCCTGATAACGTCATGAGCCCGTTCGCGCTCGAATGCTGGTGCCTCGCGGAGCATCATCCGGAAGTGCGGGAGCGCATGGTCGAAGTCAGCGGAGAGTTTCAGGCGCTGTTCAGCGAACTGGTCACGTTGATGAACCCATCACTGGGCATTGAAGAGTGCAGGATCCGCGGCGCCCTTATTTATTCTCATTGGCAGGGCCTCATTGTTTTCCTGCGACGCGCGGGCCATAACGCGCCGGACCCCGTTGCGTTTCGCAGGGCCACGCAAGTCGTGTGGAGTGCGCTGAGCACGACCGCTTAGCTTCCGCACGTGCAATTTCATCCCAATGTTGTGATGCGGATGTGAAGCAACACCATTGCGGGCTTTGGGTGAAATGTGACACGGGCACATCGGGCGCCACTACTGAATATCCGCACAGTATGTTTGATACTGCGCTCAAGACAGCATATGGAGCCGGTGCGTAGGATTTAGCGTAGGTTTTGCAACAGCAAACTGTCAGGAAAGGGGCTGACGTTGTTCTGCGAGCATTTAAGCATTTCCTTCATCATCCCGCGAGAGGCTTGTTACACAGGGGCATTTCTTCATCAAACGCCCTTCAGACAAGGGCTTTTTGCATCCACAATCTGCGCCGCAAGAGGCGCCTACGGTCGTCCGCACGTTGCTAAACTCGGGACAATAGCGTGGCTATTCTCCATCACTCGCAAAAAACTAACGCAGATCATGCGATTTGATGCCAAGGCCGCGAAACAGCTCAAACCGGATACCAACATGAGCTTCGAGCCGTCCCCGGGCTTCATCTGGAAGCGACCACATCGCGGCGCAGTTGGACCTGTCGATTCAAGTCGCCCATCGACGGCCGGATGCGTCGGCAGAAGCTGGGAGAGTGGCCAGTAATGTCCTACGCTGCCGCAATAGCCGAGCGGTAACAAATCCGGGCGCGCCGGGAGGCCGGCGAAGACCCCGTTTTCACGCGGAAGGCAGCAAACGAGCCCGTGATGGTTTCGACGCCGGAATCGTACACGGTGCAAAAACTGTGTGAGGATTTCCTCACGGGCCACATTGAACGGCGCCGCGACTCACTCGGCGCCGCGCAGTCCCGTCGGCGCATCGTGACAAAGATCGCAGATGTAACCCAGCCGCGCCGCATCGGATTTGATGGTGACGCATGGACAGTTGGCCTGTTGCGCCTTCTGGTCAAACGGCAGTTCGCCGTTGATGTATGACGACTGTCGGACGTCACGCCACGTTGGGAGCGCAAGCGCTGGCGTGGTTGCGGGGCGCCTTGACGCAGGAGCCGAGTGATTGCGGGTTTAAATTCGGGCTGTGGCGAAACCGTGATGTGCAGGCTCTGATCAAGCGTCAGTTCGGCGAATACCATTCGAACGGCTA
This sequence comes from Paraburkholderia sp., assembly GCF_049581445.1. Taxonomy (GTDB): domain Bacteria; phylum Pseudomonadota; class Gammaproteobacteria; order Burkholderiales; family Burkholderiaceae; genus Paraburkholderia. The sequence continues at coordinate 9,896 of NZ_JBAURZ010000316.1, forward strand.
CGTTCGGGATATTGTCGGGAAACCTGGTATCTCGCACCGGATGCGCCCCGCAAAGCAACGTTCGGAAAAGAAGTGATGCGCTGTTAACTGCGAAGTACTGACGTGGATCGCTACGGCGCTCGAACACCCCCCAAGCGCACAAGACCTGGAAGGCGAGCGGTGGACTAACGCGAAATTGCGCGCCGCCCTCCTGGCGCGATTTGGCCTGCAGTATTCGCGAGGCTAGGTCTGGGAGATCGCGACAGATCTGGGTTTTGTCGCATCTTCTCCATAAACGGCGCACGCGCTCGGCCCTGAGTCTGAGTCCAGCGCAGAGGTATGAAAGGTCACATCACCTCATTTGAAGGGAGAAGGCTGCAGGGCAAAGTAAGCGAAACTTAGATCGCCGTGTGTAGTGAACGAGATTGCGTGGACCTGGCTGCGCTATCAGCCCGACAGCGCGCTGACGCAGCGTTTCACGCAGCGCACGCAGTGACGGTACGTGTGAGCGGCCGCTCCTGGGCCGGTGACTGCCTCGCGCAGTCCGATTAACGAGGCATGAAGCGTCACAGCGGCCTATCTTTGAGCCAGTCGCTTTCGTCGGCACCGTCGTGACCGCGAAAACCCCGGCTTCTGAACTCGCGGCGCCTTTCAAGGCGATTGACATGACGTAATAGTGATTGATGCGCACACGGCTGCCAGCACAGCATCCTGGGGGCGAGGACATGACCTTTTCCGTGGTGAATCGTGGTGTAGCGACTGCAGACACCGACCAGAGACGCGCTCACTCGACGGGCTTCCACGCATGCCACTTCGAACCCTGCCTGCTGCAACCTTTACGTCAGGTGTTGCGTCAGTGTGCCGTCGAATCCAACTGCATTCGCATGAGCCGCCATGCGCTGATATCATTGTTCGTACTGCGTTGCCTCACTGAAAGGGGACGTGACATGAAGCGCTCGCCGAAGTTCTGGCCGATGATTTCCGCGTTGACGATCTCGCTCGCTGGCATAGCCGCAGGAGGAATGGCGGAAGGCGCGACGCATCTGAGCGCAACGCAATGCCGCGATCTTGCTGCTATCAAGAACCACGCGCCCGTAACACGAGAGCGCAACCAGAGTGAACTGGCCGCGCTGAGGAAGGCCGGATACGACCCATCAAGGTTCGATCCGCACTATCCGAAAAATCTACAGGCGGCTCAGCATCAGGTCGATCGTTGGTATCAGGCGGAATGCCCGCAGGCGCTGCACCATTGAGGCGCACAGCCGAGTCGACTCGCCGCACTGTTTCCGGTTGACCTGTGGCGATCACCGACGTAAGAGACGCTGACACGGAGGTGTGAGAACGTCTCTCGCCCCGTTGCCGACATTCGTGCCGCGGCAACGAAAGTGATTTCCTCACGGGCCACATTGAACAGCACCGCGATTCGCTCGGCGCCGCGCAACACGGCGATTCTGCGTTCGGAGCTGGGCGCAGCCCGAGGCATCAGAGCAACCACGAGGGGATTGACGATCACTTTGCACTGCCAACGGCGAGGTGGAACGGTTTGGACGTACGCGGTCGCGAATCAGTTGCACGGCAGATGTTCGGGTCTATCGCGTTCGGGGACTTCGGCCAATGAATGAGCAGAAGTCCCTTTAATTCATGGGGGGAGCCTGTCGTCTATCACACGCTGCGCGGCGCTCAATCCTGTCGTCAAGGCGTCGTCCACCGTCCCGAAGACGCAGTTTCCTTCTGTGACGAGCCGAATCGGTACGCCTACTGGTCTTTTTGGGTCCGCTGTGCAGATACTCACCACTGCGATGTACCCCACCGGGGGCCCATATGTGAATTTGCTCGACACAGCCCGCACAGACTCAAGCTTCACGGTGACCTCAAAGCCTTTATACGAGGAGATTCTTTCCATTGATTCTCACCGGTTGGGACATGGACACCGAGCCATTTGAATACCCGCTGGGAAACGGTGCACAAAAATTGTGTCTGCGACACATAGCGCGTCGCGGCAAGCTGAGGACGACGCGGCATACGTGAATATTAGCAATGGCGGCAGCGACACGCTGCCCGAATCTGCGATCAGCCGAAACTTACTAGCCTTGTTCCTTTCGGCTGGCCGGGTGACAGGCCCGTCGTTGATTGTGGCGCCGGTTGACGACGAGCGTTCGCCCAGGTCGGAGAGTGGATTGAAGCGGTTAGTCGGGCGCATCCCCACTGATGCGTTTGTCCAGCGCCGCGTTGGTGAGGGCGGCCGTGGAGCCCGTTGAGGGAATGTGGGCCTTCGTCCCTGGGGACTCGGGGCTTAGCTGCAGGACCAAGGGCCCTCCGCTCGCGCTGAGAGTGGCAGCTGGCGCAATCGCCGCCGGTGGGGCCGGCGCTAGCGAAGCGCTGACAAGAAATCCAGCCGACGTGAAGAAAATCGCAAACAAGAACACAAACATGGAGTTTGCCTCGCAGGTGCTAGTGGCCGGTGCCGGCGAGCGGACCGGCGACCCTTTCTCCACTTATATGCTATATAAAAACGGAGTAGAAACAAGGCATCATTTCACCCCCCCACAGCCGCTCCGACGTTACTGGAAGCGGCGGTCTAGCGATAATCCCGCGTTATTAACCGGGTGCTCCACATGCCTCGTCGGTCTACTGCCTGCTACGTTCAGCTCGCACGGATTTCGTTTGAAAGCGCGTTGCCCGTCTCGAAGTCCGTGACGCTTTGCAAGGTCGTCTCGCAGATGGTCGTCACCGCTTCGCGTGTGAGAAACGCCTGGTGACCCGTCACGATCACGTTCGGGAACGTCACGAGCCGCTGGAGCACATCGTCGGTGACAATGGTGCCAGAGAGGTCGCGGAAGAACACGTCCGCCTCCTGTTCATACACGTCGATCGCGAGGCCGCCCAGTTGCCCGCTCCTCAACGCGTCGATGACCGCTTCCGTGTCGATAAGGCCGCCGCGGCTCGTGTTGATCAGGAGCGCACCTGGCTTCGCGCGAGAGAGCGTGTCGGCGTCGATGATGTGGTAGGTCTGCGGTGTGAGCGGACAGTGCAGCGAAATAATGTCCGCGCTCTCACCGATCTCCTTCGGCCGCGCATAGCGAGCACCCAGCACCTCGAATTCCGGCGACGGGAACTTGTCGTAGCCGATCACATTGCAGCCGAACCCGAGCATGATCTTCGTGAACACGCGCCCGATCTTGCCCGTGCCGATCACGGCCACCGTCTTGCCACACAGGTCGAAGCCCATCAGGCCGTCGAGCGAGAAGTTGAAGTCGCGCGTGCGGTTGCCCGCGCGCTGGATTTTGCGGTTGATCGCCATCATCAGGGCGACCGCATGCTCGGCGACCGAGTTCGGCGAGTAGTCCACCACCCGCACCACCTTGATCCCGAGGTCCTGCGCCGCTTTCAGGTCGACATTATTGAAACCAGTACAGCGCAGCGCGACGAGCTTCGCGCCGCCCCGCAGGAGTGCCTGCAGCACACCGGCATCAGCCCGATCGTTGACGAAGACGCACACAGCACCGTAACCCGCTGCGAGGCCGACCGTTTCAATGTCGAGCGGCACGTCGAAGTAGTGGAGCCGATGGTGGTGCGTCGTGTTCGCGGCGTTGAGAAATTCGCGGTCGTAAGGCTTCGCACTGAAGACGGCTATTTCCATCGTGGGCCTCCGTGGCAGGTTCGGGTTCAGGAGTTCGCAGGGGAATCGCGAAAACCGCGCCCTCGTGCTATCCGCTGGCAAGCGCCGCGGCGATCTGCACGAACAGGATCTTCACGATGGTCATCGACGGGAAAATCATTGCGTAGCCAACGTCCGGGCGGTCGGTCGGCGCGACACGATTGGCAAAGGCAAGAATCGCGGGATTGCCAGTTGCGCCACAAAGGACGCCCACCGTCACGTCGAAAGGCAGCCTGAAGATCCACAGGCAGGATGCCGCTGTGACGATGACGAGTGCAAGCAGGATCGCCACCCCATAGAGCAGGAAGGTCGCGCCCGTTACGCCGATGGTCGCGAAGAACTTCGGCCCAGAGGCGATGCCTACCTGCGCAAGGAAAATGGTCAGGCCAAAGTTGCGTAGCACGAGGTTGGCAGAAAGCGGCATCGTCCAGACGAACGGTCCAAAGCGCCGCACCCGGCCTAGCACGAGTGCCACCAGCAGGAGCGCCGCGAGGCCTAGCGCGAGCTTGCCGATACCCGGAATCGTTAGCGGAATCGCACCCGCCAGGAGGCCAAGCGCCGCGCCGGCACCAATTGAAATGAAGCTGAGTTCCGCAGTGCCTTTGATAGAGTCGCCGAAGAGCGCGCGGACCGATTTGGTATGGTCGCGGTTGACCAGCACGCCGACACGGTCGCCGAATTCGAGGATGAGGTCCGGATTCGGCATCAGGTCGGCATCGCCCCGGCGCACATGCGCAATCGTGCAGACAACGCCCTCCGGAAAATGGATATCGCGCAGCATGCTCCCGACCACGAGCCGGCTCGATGCGAACACGCGTGCATAGTCCAGGTCTTCCCGGTGGCTGGTCATGCGGCCCGGCTGCAACTCGCCGAAAAGCGTCGTGGCTTCGCGCAGCACGGCTGGGTCGGTGGAGGTGGCGAGCAGGACGTCGTCGGCGCGCAGGATGAGGTCATCGGTGGGCGGACGGTTCCGATGCTCGCGGCGCACTGCTGCGATCGCCAGCCCGTTAGGCATGCGCGCCACCGCCTCCGCGAGCTTCAGCCCGATGAACGTCGGGTTCCGCAGCGCGATCTCGGCGGTTTCAATGAGCTTGGGCGGCGGGCGCACGATGTTTGGTTTGAGCAGCGCGCCAAGTGCATACAGAAAAAGTATCGGCCCGGCCACGCCGAACGGATACGCGACGCTGTAGCCCACCGTCGGCCCGTCGCTCTTCACGGCGGCCATCGCGGCCTGCAGGCTCGCCGTGCTGGTGCCCGCGCCCGCGAACATGCCAAGCGATTCGTCGAGCTTCACGCCGAAGAGCGGCACGAGCGCGAGCGCGACGAGCCCCGAGACAATCACTCCGAGCGCGGCAGCAGCATTGGCCTTGAGACCGTCAACACTCGTCAGGCCCTTGAAGAACTGGTCGCCGTACTGAATGCCGATGCCGTAGAGGAAGAGCAGGAGCCCAAGCGTACCGAGCAGCGCGGGCGGGGCAGATTTTGGCGCGAAGCCGCCTATTGCCAGCCCGACAAACAGCACCGCGCCCGAGCCGAGCGACACTCCTTTTATGCTGATCTCGCCAACCACATATCCCAGGGCGACGGTGAGAAACAACGTAAAGAGTGGCTGGCCTTCGAGCAATGTCCTGACTGTATCCATGGCGGTTCATTTTCATGCGAAGGAGCAAGGATGCAGCAGCGAATAACCCGCCATCGGGGCGCAATCTCCCTCGCCCGCTCGACGCTCGCCTGGTGATGCCGGCTGCGATCGAAGGCTTCTCGATTGTAGGAAAGTGCCGCGCGATGGCGGCGTCTACAATTTAGGTCCAAACGCACTCAAAGACAATGCGACTATGGGCGTATGTCGTGAACGCTGTGGCCGCTGTAGCATGCCTGTAAAAGTGCCGCAACCATTGGCCCCGATGAATCGCACCGGCTTCGGCGCTTCTGACGAGGCGCATCACGCGCCCGGAGTCTTCGCAATCCGTCACGTAGCGTAATTCGAGCGTGCTGGTGCCCACTTTTCAACAATTGAATTAGTTGCATACAGCCATCCATTGGAGAGTGATCCCGATTGAATCGGCACAAACTGCTCCGACCGCGCTTCGATCCATATCGCGCTGACTCTCAATACAAACGCTGCCAGTTTAATTAGGGGAGCGAATCACAAGATCGTTACCTATGATCTAGACAGTCTGCCGAGGGTCAAACAAAAGGAGTCGCGCACATGAACGCTCCTCAGCGTCCAGTCCGCATCGATCTGATGGCGCCACTTTCGGGCGTCATGGTGCCGCTTGAAACCGTGCCCGATCCGGTCTTCGCCCAGAAGATGGTCGGCGACGGTGTGTCGATCGACCCGACCTCAAATGAACTGCTCTCCCCGCTGCCCGGGAAGGTCACGCAACTGCACAGCGCGGGCCACGCCGTGACGATCACGGGCGATAGCGGGCTCGAAGTGCTGCTGCACATCGGGATCGACACCGTATTAATGCGCGGCGAAGGGTTTAACCCGCTGGTCAAGGAAGGCGACACCGTCGCAACGGGCCAGCCATTGATCCGATTTGATACTGCCGCCGTCGGCGTCAAGGCAGCGAGCCTGCTGACCCAGATGGTGGTCGCCAATGGCGATCTCGTGACGCACTATGTGCCCGCGAAAGGTCTCGTCATCGCGGGCGAGGACACTGCGCTGTCCGTCGAACTCGTCAACGGTGCGCTCAAGGACGCGAACGCTGGCGCGGGAGGTGCAATCGTCTCCGACGAAGTCGCCCTGCCGAACCCGGTCGGTCTGCACGCACGGCCCGCTGCGGTATTCGCCGCCGAAGCCAAAAAGTACAAGTCCGACATCCGTCTGCTGCGCGGCAGCGACAGCGCAAACGCCAAGTCGGTCGTTGCCCTCATGGTCCTCGCGACGAAGTTCGGTGACAACGTGCGCGTCGAGGCTACCGGTCCCGACGCGGGAGAAGCCGTTGGCGTGCTCGCGCGCCTGCTCGCCGAAGGTTCGGGCGAGAAGGCCGCCGACGCGCCCGCCCCCGCACAAGCTGGTGTTGCACCCGCCAGCGAGCCCGCTGTCACCAAACGCGCGCAGCCTGCCGACGCCAACGAATTCACCGGCGTATCGGCGTCGCCCGGAATCGCGGTGGGCAAGATCGTACAGTTCCGTCAGGAAGTCATCGATGTCGCGGAAGCGGGCGAATCGCCACCGCGCGAACGAGCACGGCTCGAAGCGGCCCGGCACGAAGCACGTCAACACATCGAGGTGCTCAAGGCGAAGCTCACTGATCCGTCTAAAGCACAGATCCTCGACGCGCACCTCGAACTGCTCGAGGATCCCGATCTCCATGATATGGCGATTGGCGCCATCAGCGAGGGCAAAAGCGCGGCCTTCGGGTGGCGCGGCGCTTTCGAGCAGCAGGCGAACACGCTGGAGAAACTCGACAACCCGCTGCTGCGCGAGCGCGCGGGCGACATTCGGGACGTCGGCCGGCGCGTGCTGGCGCTGCTAGCGGGCGTGAAACAGGCGCAGATTAAAGTGCCCGCCGACTCGATCCTGATCGCCGAGGAACTCTCGCCGTCCGACACCGCTTCGCTCGATCGCGGCAAGGTGCTCGGATTCTGCACGACGACAGGCGGAGCCACGAGCCACGTCGCCATTCTCGCGCGCTCGCTCGGCATCCCCGCCATTTGCGGCATCGACGAGGATGCGCTGCAACTTGCCAACGACACGCTCGTCGTGCTGGATGGCACGCACGGCAGCTTGCGGCGTAATCCGGGCGCCGAAGAACTCGAGAAGGCGCGCGAACGTATCGAGCGCCAGGCGGCCAGGCGCGAAGAAGAAAAACGCTCCGCGAACAAGCTCGCCGCAACCGCTGACGGTCATCGCGTCGAAGTCGTCGCGAACATCCGCAATGCGCAGGAAGCGCGTGACGCGGTGGCAGCCGGGGCCGAAGGCGTGGGTCTGCTGCGTTCCGAGTTCCTGTTCGACAACCGCGACACCGCGCCATCCGAGGACGAACAGGCCGCCGAGTATTGTGCCGTGGCAGAGGCGCTCGGGCGCGAGCGTCCGCTCGTGGTGCGTACGCTCGACGTCGGCGGCGACAAGCCACTCTCGTATATTCCACTGCCAAAGGAAGACAACCCGTTCCTCGGGCTGCGCGGCGTTCGTGTGAGCCTTGACCGCCCCGACCTCTTCCGCACGCAGCTGCGCGCGATCCTGCGCGCCGCTGCGATCGGCAATCTGCACGTGATGTTTCCGATGGTTGCCGCGCTCGAGGAAGTGCGCGAGGCAAAGCGAATCCTTTTCGAAGAAGCCGGCGATCGCGCAAGCGCCATCAAGGTAGGCGTGATGATCGAAGTGCCGTCTGCCGCGCTGATCGCCGAGTCGCTCGCTCGCGAAGTCGATTTCTTCTCGATCGGCACGAACGATCTGACGCAATACACGCTCGCGATGGACCGCGGGCATCCAAAGCTCGCCAAACAGGCTGACGCGCTCCACCCTGCGGTGTTGCGCCTGATTGGCATGACGGTGGAGGGCGCGCACAAACACGGCAAATGGGTCGGCATCTGTGGAGGGATCGCCTCGGATGCGATGGCCGTGCCTGTTCTCGTGGGTCTCGGCGTCGACGAGCTTTCGGTCAGCGTGCCCGCGGTCGGTTCGATCAAGGCGCTGCTTGCGCGGCTGACGATGGACACAGCGCGCCAGCTCGCCACCGACGTGCTGCAACTCGGTACCGCTGCCGAGGTCCGCGCCCGCCTCGCCCCGTTCGCCGAATAAGCGGATCAACAGGAGACCGGCCATGTTCAAACATGCCTTCGGAGTGCTACAGAAAGTCGGTAAGTCGTTAATGCTGCCGGTCGCCGTACTTCCCGTGGCCGGCCTGTTACTGGGCCTCGGCTCGACCGATTTCCACGGCTACGTGCCGGCCATCGTGCTCGCGCTAATGAAGAATGCGGGCGACGTGATCTTCGGTAATCTCCCGCTGATCTTCGCTATCGGCGTTGCGCTGGGCTTCACCGAGAACGACGGCGTCTCGGGCATTGCCGCCACGATCGGCTATCTGGTCATGACGGCGACCCTGGGTGTGATCGCCAAGGTGGAAGGCGTCGAACCCGACATGATCATGGGCATTCCATCGATCCAGACCGGCGTGTTCGGCGGCATCCTGGCGGGTGGCCTCGCGGCCTGGATGTTCAACCGCTACTACCGGATCGCACTGCCACCCTATCTCGGCTTCTTCGGCGGCAAGCGCTTCGTGCCCATCGTGACTGCGATCGGCGCAATCGTGCTGGGCGCGATCCTATCCCTTGTGTGGCCGCCGATCGGTGCCGCGATCAAGGCCTTTTCGCAGTGGGCGGCGGTTTCCGATCCGCGCACCGCGGCGACGGTCTACGGCTTCGTGGAGCGCCTGTTGATCCCGTTCGGCCTGCATCACATCTGGAATGTGCCGTTCTTCTTCGAGGCAGGCAGCTACATGGACCCGACCACCGGCAAGGTGGTCCACGGCGACATCACCCGGTTCTTCGCGGGCGACCCCACGGCCGGCATCCTGTCGGGTGCATTCCTGTTCAAGATGTTCGGCCTTCCGGCCGCGGCGATCGCGATCTGGCACTGCGCCAAGCCCGAGAAGAAGGTCGCCGTTGGCGGCATGATGGTTTCAGCCGCGCTGACCTCGTTTCTCACCGGCATCACAGAGCCGATCGAGTTCGCCTTCCTGTTCGTCGCGCCGGTTCTTTACCTGATCCACGCGTGTCTCGCGGCGTCGGCGCAGTTCGTGGCCAACACCTTGCACATGCGCATGGGTTTTACATTTTCGCAGGGCGGCATCGATTTCCTGATGTTCAATCTGATCGGCAACAAGGCGAGCCATGCGTGGTACGTCTTCATCCTCGGACCGATCTACGCGGTGATTTACTACTGCGTGTTCCGCTTTGTGATCACCCGATTCAACCTCAAGACGCCCGGTCGCGAGGACGACAGTGCTGAGGCGACCACAGTCAGTACAACCGGCGCCGGCGGACGCTCGCGCGAGCTTGTGCTTGCCTTCGGCGGTCGTTCGAATATCACGAGCCTGGACGCCTGCATCACGCGTCTACGCATTTCGGTGAATGACCCGGCACTCGTCGACGACCGCAAGCTCAAGGCGCTCGGCGCCGCGGGCGTCATGCACATCGGCAACGGCGTGCAGGCGATCTTCGGCACGCAGTCGGAGAACATGAAGACCGACATGCAGCAATACCTGAAGACGGCTGGCAGCGAAGCGGATCTCCCCACGGGCGGAGCGCCTGTAGTCGAAGCCGCGGCACCGGTAGCGGTTGCAGCAGCCACGGCAACCGCTCCAGGCACGACGCAGCAAACGGAACGGGCGGAAAAAATTCGCGCAGCGCTCGGAGGTGCATCCAACATCAGGAAGCTCGAACCGCTTGCTGCCACGCGCCTGCGCATTGTGCTCGCCGATGCCTCCGGGCTCGACGCCGTTGCACTGCGAGCGGCCGGTGTTCCCGCGACGCAATTTCTCGCCAATGGCGAAGTCGATCTGATCGTCGGTCTGGATGCAGAAAAGCTTGCAGGCGCAATGCGATAAGGTATGCCTTGTCGCTGGCGCCGCTATCGGGTGGGTGGGCCGGACGTGGTGGTGCAGCAGCAGTCGATTTTCCTACTTCGAATTTCTCTCAAACCCAGCTCACTTAACGACCTTATCGCTGCCTGGGGAGCCTGCCGGTGACCTGGATACGGTCTGGTCAACCGGCAGCTCAGTCACGGTTGGCTCCTTAAGCACGTGGCGTTCCGGTGCCGCAGCCATATCCGGCCCACTTCGGGTCGCACTGCCTGCGTCCGCTGCCTGTCGACTTTCGCCGTGGGCGACATCGTCGGTTTGCGGCCACAGGTTGCGCTCCCTCGACGACGTATGAAGTTGCATTTGAGGCTGGGGGATCTCGATGCCCGCCTCGTCCATCTTGAGCTTGAGCCGGGCGTTAAAAGCGCGCGCGACGCTCCAGTGCTGTAACGGCCGGGTCTTGATCTGCCCTTTTATCACCATCCAGTTGGCGTCAAATCGCTCAAGCCCCCATACTTCGACCGGCCCGAGTATCTCGTTGCGAAAACGCGAATCCTCGATCAGTTCGCTACCCACTTCCACAATCATGCGCGTGACTTCATTCATGTCGGCAGAGAACGGCACGCGCACTTCGAATACCGCATTGGCAAAGTCACGCGACAGGTTCTTCACGACCTTGATCTGCGAAAACGGGATGGTGTGTACCGCGCCTTGCCCGTCGCGTAACCGGACAGTGCGGATCGTGAGGTCCATCACGGTGCCGGCATGGCCGCCGTCGACTTCGATCCAGTCGCCAACCGATATGGTCTCCTCGACAATGATGAAGAGCCCCGTGATCAGATCCATGACCAGCGACTTCGCACCGAAGCCGACTGCAAGCCCGATAATGCCGGCACCCGCAAGCAGGGGTGTCAGATTGATACCCAGACTGGCTGCGGCAATGATCGCTGCCACGCTCGCAACCGTCACAAAAATTGCGTTTCGCACGAGCGGCAATATCGTGCGGGCGCGCACACCAGGACTCAGGGTCTTGCTGCTGCCAGGGCCAAGTGCTTCGAGAATGACGGTATCGATGAGAATCCATATGAACCAGGCGCCGAAGACCGTCCCGATGACTGCGATGAGCGTATGCCTGAATTCGGATATCTTCGCACTGTGCTTGATCAGCCGCGCAATCGGGCCACTCCACAGTTCCAGTTCAAAGCGGATGTAGCCGACCCACATCATGAGAACGAGCAGCGTGCTCGCGAAGCGCAAGAGTCGCATCAAGTGCGGTGCGCGGCGGTGTGCACGGGTGTCCGTTCGGCGTGTCAGGTGCAGAACCAACGCCGAGACAAACAGCGTGAGCACGAGTGAGAGCGCACTGAGAACCGACGGCTGCAGCACGTCCCCTTCCCCACCACGTCCATCGATCATCGCGACAACAGACGCGATCGCGATCAGTAGTATCGGGATGTGCCAGAGCGATGCGAGGATATCTAGTGCTTCCGTAGCAAACTTGTGATCGCGCCTGCTCACATAAGGGCGATTCCGAATCAGATGCTTGATCGGCCGCCGGTACGCGAGTGCGAAATATCCACTTAGGATGGCCGCCGCCATATTGGCGAAAGTCGACACAAATCCGGCGAGGTTCACACCTAACAGATGCGCGACATCAGAGTTGGCCGTCGCGTCGCCGAGCGCACCACATGCGCCTATCGCGAAGAGCGGCCAGAGTGTTCTTGCGAGCAATTGCTGTACAGCGACGCGCCGGTGTGCCGTGCTGAACACCGAGAACACGATCATGCAAAGCGCCGAGAAGATCGAGCCCGCTACGATCGAATAGGCAATCACAAGCCCCATCGTGCGGCCGAGCGCATCAGGCATGGCTCGCACAAACAGCAGTACGGCGACGAATGCGACAGTCCACGGTCCCGTCTGGCGCAAAGCGAAGCTCAACAGATTGATCGATGTCGGATTCGCCGCCAGCGCAACCTCCCAGCCATAGCGCGCAAAGACGCGTCGCTGAATATAGATCAGGAGGGCCGCGCAGGCCCCCCATCCCGCGAGTGACGCGGTCATTCCAAACAGAAGCTGGCCGAGCGTCTCGCCCGCGCCCCCCGTGAGAATGGTTCGCAGTTCATCAGCTGCCGCGCTGGAACGCGTCGTCCAGAAATGAAATAGTGTTCGGCCTTCGTTCAAATTCGTCTCGACCGACGCAATGCCCGACGCGATCGTGCCGAGCAGATCGCCATTGGTCTGCGCAGGTGCTGCTGGTGCGGCATTCTGTGCGGCATCCCGCAGCCCCTTCAACTGGGTGACAAGCGCGTTGCGTTGTGTATCGTTGTCGAGCGTGGTGATCAGATTGTTCAGCAAACGGGCCAGTTCGGCCTGACTGGCAGGCGCAGGGGCAGACGCAGTCAGCGGCGCCGAAGCTGACGGTGCCGATGCTCCCGTCGCGCTGTTGAGAATGCCTTGCAACCCGAGGGCCAAAGGCGCGGCAGCTGCTGGGATCGACGATGCCATCAGCAGGACGACAATGCTAACCATGACCAGCCATGGGCAAGCGCACCGGATAGCGCGACCCGTGCCAACGTACACCGTCGGCCCATGCGAGCCAGCCGCTAAAAGAGCAAGACTCTTCGGTCTGGCGATGACCGGGGCATGGCTGGATTCACGCCGGATGAATGCGTTCTTCATATCCGCGCGATGGCCGAACGCACTACTCGGCGCTGGTCATTTTAAATCGCTATCCTTATCGCTCACCTTGTTCCAGCCTGGGCCTGGGTCAAACGACTTCATTGCCTCCGCTTTAGCTGCGCTTTGCGGGCCGAGGTCACGCTCATAAACCTGCCCCTCATAACTGACCATGAACGTCTTGATCCCCGTTTCACCGTACTGGACGGGCCACGCGATGACCGCAAATCCGCCAAACAGCTTGCCGCGAACGACGTAATCGAAGGCGCCACCCGGGGCATGCGGCCCCTGTGACTCGAGCAGCCTGTAGTGATACCCAAAATAGCCTGCATTCTGGGCATTGCGGGCGCTCGCATCGACGAACGCCTCGCCGAGCGGACTCGGTGGGTCGTCGGGTCCCGTCGGCCAGTACAGACCGTCGTGCTTGCCTGGCGAGCTCACTATTTTTGATGCGTACGCAAGCACCCCTTCGCCGTCGTGATTGGTCGATGCATATTCGCGCTGTGCATCGTAGATTGCGAGCATGGTCTGAATCACGGCCAGCTCGTCGCGGCCGATGCGTCGCGCCCGCATCACCTCGGCGCCGGCGCGCGTGTCAAAGTGCCATCCCTCTCCACTTTCAACGAGTGGAATCGGGAAGGTCCAGCCGTCGTCGCCCACGGCGATTTCCGCGTGTTGTGCATCGATCGTCTCAATCGTATGGGACTTGGCCCATTGCGTGAGAAATGCGTCCCGCACCTGCGCGCCAACGGGCGGAATCAGCTCGCGGAAGTCCTTGCCAAAGATCGTGCGCATTTCGTCCTCACGGTCTTTCACGACTGCATCACCGAAGGCATTCATTGCTGCCTCCGGAGAAGTGAAGTTCTTTTGCGCATGAGCCGCAGGCACGATTGCCAAAGCGAGGATCGCTCCGGTCAAGACGTTAGCGAAAATGCCAGTCAGCCACTTCTGGAAAACACCCAAATGGAGATTCATGGTTCTGCTCCTTATCGTCGACCGCGGCCGCCGCCACCGCCGCGCATGCCGCCTCCGCCGCCGGAAGGTCGGTTAAAGCCTGAGCCCTGGAGGCTCGATCTACCCCGGTCGTAGTTGCGCTGCGTGGCACCGCCCGACCCTACGCCCGAGAATGCGCCATCGCGCCCGCCGCTGGAACTGCCGCGATTGCCGGCGCCGGCGCGGTTCAGGTC
>NZ_JBAURZ010000317.1:0-2814 GCF_049581445.1 Paraburkholderia sp.
CTGCGGCAGCGGTTGTGCTGCTGCTTGTCGCGCTGTCCGCAGACGCGCTGGCGCTCGAGCTACCGTCGCCATTGGCCGGCGCGGCTGCCGCGTTTTCGTTCGCATTGGCGGCCGGCGCCGAATTCGCGCTATTGCCGCCGCGAAAATCGGTCACATACCAGCCTGAACCCTTCAATTGGAACCCGGCTGCGGTCACCTGCTTGCGGAAAGTGTCTTTTCCGCATTCAGGACAGTTCGTCAGGGGAGCGTCGCTCATCTTCTGAAGCGCGTCCTTCCCGAAGCCGCATGACTCGCAGCGATAAGCGTAGATCGGCATGATCTTTTTCCCTACAGTAATCTGATAAACGCTTGCAAAGCCTTGAATTATAGCCGCAAACAATTCCCCACCCCGGAATTCGGGAGGCGGGCGGCTGACGCAGCCACCGTGCATCCACATGGGGGCGGAGCGCGCTAATTCAAGCTAACTCAGGTCCCCGCCGCCGTCCCGGCGGCGCCAGGTAAGCCAGCGCTCGCGGCCGGCAAACACCGCAATCGAGTCGCTGACTGGCTCGTCTTCAAGTAGATCGAAGTATGGGGACAGCAGCGTGTCGAGTTCGGCGCGCTCGATGCCGAATGGCGGACCTTTGGGTGTCGCGCCGAGAAAGTAGAAACCGGCAAGCAGAGCGCCGGGGGGCAAAAGCTCGGCCATGCGGCGCGCATAATCGGCCCGGCGCGCGACGGGCAACGCGCACAGAAACGCGCGTTCGTAGATCCAGCCGGGCTCAGGCGTCGGCTGCCAGGCGAAGAAATCGGCCTGCTCGACGATCTGGGCGTACTGGCCCAATTGGGCGCGGGCCGTTGCCACCGCTGCGGGCGAGAAATCGATCGCCTGTACCCTGTGGCCTTGGCGAGCCAGCCAGAGCGCTTCCCAGGCGCTGCCGCATCCGGGGATCAGCACCGCGCTTTCGACGTGTCGCGTCGCGAACGCCTCGAATGCAGCCGGCACGCCGGCCTGATCCCAAGGGGTGAAGCCGCGCTCGAAGCGCTCGTCCCAGAATGCGGGGGAATTCGGGTCGCGGGCGATGAAATCAGCGCCGTCGGGATTGGCCGGATTGGCCGGCTTGGTCGGATCGCTCATCTGTGTACCTTCAGCCCCCATACGCCAGCGCAAGCCACGCCCGCGCCACCACGACACCCACCCCCACCGCGAGACCGAATAGCAGCAAACCTTGCAGCAACCGGTTGGTACGCCGCTGTTCGAGCAGAATCTGGCGAACGGTGTCGTCATTCGGCCCGCGCTGATTGTCATGATGCTGCGCGAGAACATGGTGAATCAACCGCGGCAGTTGCGGCAACGTCTTGCTCCACTGCGGCGCTTCAATCTTGAGCCGCTCGTACCAGCCGCGCAGGCCGATCTGCTCGTTCATCCAGCGTTCAAGATACGGCTTGGCGGTCTTCCACAGGTCCAACTCCGGATCGAGCGAACGTCCGAGCCCTTCCACGTTCAGCATGGTTTTCTGCAGCAACACGAGTTGCGGCTGAATCTCGACGTTAAAGCGGCGTGAAGTGGAAAAGAGGCGCATCAGCACCTGTCCGAGCGAGATGTCTTTCAGCGCGCGGTCAAAGTACGGCTCGCAGACAGCGCGAATCGCGCTCTCCAGTTCTTCGACTCGCGTAGTCGCCGGCACCCAGCCGGATTCGAGGTGCAGCGTCGCCACCCGGTGATAGTCGCGCTTGAAAAACGCGAGGAAGTTCTGCGCGAGGTAGTTTTTATCAAAATCCGACAGCGCTCCGATAATGCCGAAATCGAGTGCGATGTAGCGCCCGAAATGCGCCGGATCGAGGCTGACCTGAATATTGCCCGGGTGCATGTCGGCGTGGAAAAAGCCGTCGCGAAACACCTGGGTAAAAAAGATCTCCACGCCTTCGCGAGCCAGCTTCGGAATGTCCACGCCAGCCGCGCGCAGCGTCTCGACCTGGCTGATCGGGACGCCGACCATGCGCTCCATGACAAGCACGGTGGGCGTGCAGAACTCCCAATACATCTCCGGCACGAGCAGTAGATCGAGCCCGGCGAAGTTGCGACGCAACTGGCTGCCATTGGCCGCTTCGCGCATCAGGTCGAGTTCGTCGTGCAGGTATTTGTCGAACTCGGCGACCACTTCGCGCGGCTTCAAACGCTTGCCATCCGCCCAAAGACGCTCGGCCCATACGGCGATGTCGCGCAACAGCGCAAGGTCGGAGTCGATCACCGGCAGCATGTTCGGGCGCAGAACCTTGACCGCGACGGCCTTGCCAGCATGCTGACCGGCCTTGACCTTGGCAAAGTGCACCTGCGCAATGGACGCGCTCGCCACCGGCACCCGTTCGAAATCGTCGAACAGCACATCGACTGGCGCGCCCAGCGACTTCTCCACCAGCCCGATAGCCACTTCGGACGGGAACGGCGGCACCTGGTCCTGCAGCTTGGCCAATTCGTTGGCGATATCGACAGGCAGCAGGTCGCGCCGCGTAGATAGCACCTGGCCGAACTTGACGAAGATCGGCCCGAGGCTCTCGAGCGCGAGCCGCAACCGGACGCCCGGCGGCTGATCGAACTTGCGGCCAATGGTGGTGATGCGCAGCAGCAACCGGACACGCCGGTCGTTGATGCGGCTGAGCATCATCTCATCGAGACCGAAGCGGATGACCGTAAAAAATATCTTGAGGAAACGCAGAAAACGCATGGTTGAGCCTGGTGACTAGCGCGTGCCGCGCGACGTGGCGGCGCCGCCCGGCGCATCTGCGCCGCGGGCTTCGACCTTCTGTTCAAGGCGCTCGACGCGCTTTTCAACG
>NZ_JBAURZ010000318.1:0-38750 GCF_049581445.1 Paraburkholderia sp.
GGGCTGGACCGGCATGACGCTGGGGCTCGTGGGCGTTGTGCTGGTGCTGCTACCGAGGCTCTCAGCCGGCGCACCCGCCGTGCCGCACGGTCAGGCGCCCGGATGGCTAGTGGTTGCTGTATCGATCCTGGCGGTCGGGGCGATCACGGCGGGCACGCTGTTTCAGAAGACCTCGCTGGCGCGGGCCGATATTCGCAGTGCCAGCGCCGTGCAGAATTTCGGAGCGGCCATCGTTGCCGCGATCCTTGCGCTGGCTCTTGGCGAGCATCGCTGGATTGCGGGGCCGACGCTCTGGGCATCGCTTGCGTGGGGCATCGTGATGCTGTCCGGTATCAGCGTAACATTGCTGGTGTGGATGGTCCGGCGCGGCGACGCCGCACGGGCTACCGCGCTTCTTTTCCTCGCACCGCCGCTTGCGGCGCTTGAGGGCTACCTGGGGTTCGGCGAAACGCTGCTGCCCGTGCAGATTGCGGGTTTCGTGGTCGCGCTGCTGGGGGTGTTGCTGGCGCGCTCCTGATACATTTGCTTTGGAGCCTGCTGGCCGAGCGGGCTTATGAAGCTCGCTGATACTGCCGTTCAATCCGCCGTATCGGCCGCAGCGGGAACCCGCGCGCGCGCCTTGCCGCCAGGTCCGGGCGACCAACCGGGACGCGTCTTGCGCTCCGAATCGACAACCACGATGTACCGTCCCGCCCAAGGCGTCACCTGACGATCCGAATGCAGCACCCATAACGACTTGCCCGACTCCACCAGCGCTTCATACTCGGCATCGAGAATGCCGTAGTGATCGAGGAACACATTCAACGAAGCAGGAATACGCACGCAGCCTTTCGAATGGCGAATCCCAAGTAGCGGTTCGAGTTTGTCGGGATCCGTGGCGTGCATCTGGAAACGCATCTGCGACATGCCGCCTTTGCCCCAGCCACGCTCGCCCTGCGCCCAGCCGAGATCGAAAATCCGCATATCCCGTTTCCCATAACCGCGAATCCCGTTCTGATTCATGGTGCCTTCCGCGCGGAAATCCATGTTGTCGGGCGTGTGTTCGAATACCCCCAGCGGCGTGATGAAATGATCGAATTCACCGGGCCGCCCGGTCGCTACCGGCGACGCGCCGATCATCACCCATTTGTCAGCAGGCGTGGCCCTGAAATAGATGAACAGCGCCTGAACGTTGGCGCAACGATCGACCAACACGACATATTCGCCGGACAGATTGCCTAGCTGATCACCCTGCAGCGCGGCCTCGAGGCGCTCGCCGTATTCGTGCTGGGCTGCGGCGGGCACCTGCAGGCGACGTGTCACGGTACGCGCGAACGCGGCCCGCAACAGCAAAGCGCGACGCGGATCGACCGCGCCTGCCGCATCGGGCGCCGCCACCGCCGAAGCGGATAAATCGACCAGTGGCGCCCCGTTCGGCGGCGTAGTGGCGCCGAAGGCCACCCCGCACGATAGAGCCCATAACACGGCACTTACCATCCGGCTTATATTCGCGGAATGCTGTTGACGGCCCATAGCGTTTGTTTTTATTCCAGCCCGATCAATCGCTTCGCTTTGCACACGCAGGCCCCACCATTTCTGTTGGTTCATCGTGTATTTGAGCAAACCTGCCTATCATCGATTATCTAGAAGCTCATGCCGTTTATGCATCAACACGATATTACTCAGCACATCAGATTCTGTCGATCAACCCGCAAGCCAGTTGCACTACGCCGCACCTTTAATAGCTGACATTTATTTGACATACAGCTTCGGGGTTTAATGGTTCAACCGTGGGCAATTTAACCTGTTGTCTGACTTGAACCAGATAGGGGGATATGTATGCATTCCATGACGCAACAGGATTCGGCTGAACGGCAACGACGCATCGCAACGGAGATGCATGTCAGCTGGGATTTCGACGCAGAGCGCGAAATCGAGCGGCGCGTCGCTTTCCTCATGCAGTATCTGCGCACGAGCGGCCTGAAGACTTATGTGCTTGGCATTAGCGGCGGTGTCGACTCCACGACGGCGGGACGCCTCGCGCAAATAGCTGTCGAGCGTCTGCGCACCGCTCACTACGACGCGCGATTCGTCGCGGTGCGTCTGCCGTATGGCATCCAGCAAGACGAAGCCGACGCGCAGCAGGCACTCGCCTTCATTCGGGCTGATGAGAATCTGAGTATCGACGTCAAGCCCGCAGCCGATGCCATGCTCGCTGCATTGACCGCCAGCGGCCAGCGCTTCGCTGACCACGCGCAACAGGACTTCGTACACGGCAATATCAAGGCCCGGCAACGGATGATCGCCCAGTATGCGGTCGCAGGCGCGCGGGCTGGCGTGGTGATCGGCACGGACCACGCGGCGGAATCGGTAATGGGATTTTTCACGAAGTTTGGCGACGGCGGCGCCGACATCCTGCCGCTCACGGGACTCAACAAACGGAGAGTGCGCGCGCTCGCGCGTGCATTGGGCGCGCCCGATGCGCTCACCCAAAAGGTCCCCACTGCCGACCTCGAAATGTTGCGCCCGCAACGTCCCGACGAAGATGCATACGGCATTCCGTACGACGTCATTGACGACTTTCTCGAAGGCAAGCCGGTCAGCGCAACGGCGTATGAAACTGTGCTGCGCTTTTACGAAGCCACGCGACACAAACGCGCATTGCCGTACACACCGTTCGACTGGCCTGCTGAAACTTAGTCCGATGTCTCGCGTGATACGGCCGCTAGCTCATCCCCGCGATGGTGGCTCTTCACCGCCGAACAGCTCGGCGCTCACCTCCAGCCGGGCGCCGCGCAACAGCTTGTGTTGCAATTCGCGTGCGATAACTTCCCCGATGTACGGCCCGTCCGAAAGAAGTTCGACCGTTGCATGAGCCCTGGGTGTGCCCGCCTCGTTCACGGTCACGCTTTTCGCATAGTGACCCAGTTCATGCTCGAGAAACTCGCGCACTTCCTGCTCGGTACTCGCTTCGGGAATGTTCCAGACGAACAGGTTCATGGTTGCACCGTTTTAGCGCTGGCGACGCTCCGAGCTACGAATTCGCACAGGCTGCAGGCTCGATCGCTTGCTGGCTTGCGCCGCCGCTGCATTGCTGATGAGGGCCGTTCCAAGCACAGCCAACGCCACATAAAAGGCAATCATTTTTATATCCCCTTCGAATTTCGTGCCCGTCGGTGAACTGTACCTGAATAATCGAGCGGACAATACCTAACCCGCGCGCTTGCGCAAGTATGCAACGTTTCGGGGATAGAGGTGCAGATGCGCATTTCGGAACACAGCCGGCTCTGCAACGTGCGTGGCATCAGGGCTCGCCATCGTGGCTGCCGGTCGCGACGTTCACGCCACTGATCTTGCACGAGTTCTGGCCGAAGCCCGGGTAAGTGGCAGACCAGTTGCCGACGATCGTCGCCTGCGCATCGCTCAGGCTCATCTTGCCTTCGCAGACGCAGTGCTTCAGATGCACGGTAAGCCGCGCCTTGCGACGTTCTCCCTGATCCCCCGCCCACGGCAGCAGGTCGAAGTTGGCGGGCGCATCCGGTGCACCACCGAGGAGAACCGGGACACGCCGGTCGAGCGCATACCCCACGCCGGCATCCGCGTTGATGCCGCGTTCGGCGAGCAAACGCGCCTTGTGATCCATCATCACGTTGATCGGTGGGGAAACCGCGTCGACATAATCGGGACGGCAGATGGTGTGCGCGATCGACTGCTGGGTCACGCGCTCATCGAGCATCGATGCGTCCTGTGCCGTCGCCTGGCCGGCGCGCAATCCTGCCGTCGCGCCAAGCAGCACCACCAGACTGATACGGGCCATCCGCGCGGCATCTCGCTGATACACGCGCGCCGGTGCGCAGGGGGAGTTTGATTCTGTGACGCGCTGCGTTGCGCCGCGCGTGCTTGCCTTTCCTTCGATCATCCGTCGGCGCGCCATGTTGTGACGCGGAATAGTGAATTCGCAACACGATTAAAACACATCCAATACCCTTACGTACAATTCGAGCCCACATGCTGGGAAAGCGCAACTTCAAAGCCGAGACATGGCCGTCAAAGAACGTGCCGCTCG
The DNA here is from genome assembly GCF_049581445.1 of Paraburkholderia sp. GTDB lineage: Bacteria > Pseudomonadota > Gammaproteobacteria > Burkholderiales > Burkholderiaceae > Paraburkholderia. The sequence continues at coordinate 4,046 of NZ_JBAURZ010000318.1, forward strand.
TTGCGCACGCATCGGTTATTTGCGCGCGATTTGAACGCGACGGGTACGGCATGCGCCGCATCCGTCGCGATTCGACGTGTCACACCATCCAGCGAGCGGCCACAGTTGGCGGCAACACGTCAGCTATGAGCCATCGCTCTATGCTCCAACTCACTCGCCTCTCGCCTAACTCGTCTAGCTTAGCAAACCCGCTAATTCGCCTTACTCGTCTTGCGAGCCTGCAACGCGCGAATCCTGCTCACTGCCGCGGTGTTCGTCACGGTTGCGTCATACATCTTGGCGACATCCGCCTTCAGCGCGGTACGTGAGGGCCCGTCGAGATAAACCATGTGCCCCGAAGGATAGAACCGCGCGGACAGATTTTGTCGCACCTCGGCGCTGACTAGCGGCATCCTCTGCAAATCGATCACGGTCTGATAGAACGGTGTCACGAAATCGTAGAAGCCGTTTGCCGACAGCACCTTGAGGTCCGGGTTGAGCGCCATCACGGCCGCGAGATCGCCCGCCGTGTAGAGAATGACGTTGCCTTTCGAATCCACGCCCTTCTGCGCGCCGGTCGGATCGATATGGCTAAAGTCCCAGTACTGGAAAGCCTGGTCGTTCAGATCGGTAAAGGCCGAATTTGACGTGTACAGCAACTGCTCGTTCAGATAGACGTTCCACATGGTCGTGTAGACGCCGGTCACAGCAGTCATGGTCGGATCGTTGCCACCGGAGTTCGGATTGATCTTCCCGGCGATGCCTGTCTCAATGGCCGTGACCCGCCCGTCGTACTCGCCCAGCGCCAGTCCCTTCGACTTGAGCAATGTGGTCAGAAAGAGCGAATTGCCGCGGCTGTCGTAGTCGGCAATGTCCAGGCTCCACGCGAGCAGCGTGGGCTTGTCGATACCGGTGTACTCACTAAGCTTTTCCACCGTGGCCGAATCGGTAGCCGGTACTTTGCGCAAGGCCGCGAGGTAGTCGGTACGCGCGAACTGTGCCACTTCCTCGGCGAATGTGCCGAGATTCTTCGGTGTCGGCGCCACCCCGAGTTTCTTGTGATACCAGGCATCAGCGGCGGCGGTAGGTAAAGCGCCAACCGGATTGCCCGACTGCGTGTAGTCCAGAATCGACGATTGCAGCGTAATGCCGTTCAGGTCGACGCCATCTTCGTGCAGCAGGTAGGCGAGCACGCAACTGCGCGCCGTGCCGTACGACTCGCCATACAGAAACTTCGGCGAGTTCCAGCGGTTGTTCTTGGTGAGAAAGCGCTTGATGAACTGTTTGATCGAATTGGCGTCCTGGTCCACGCCCCAGAAATCGCGGTTTTTGCTGGGTGCAATCGCCGCCGAATAGCCGGTGCCGACCGGATTGATAAACACCAGATCGCTCTTGTCGATCATGCTGTCCGGGTTGTCTTCCATCGAATACGGCGCGGGCGGCGTGAAACTGGGCATGGCCGTCTTGATGCGGCGCGGCGCGAACGAGCCGAGCAAGACGAATACCGACGACGAGCCCGGGCCACCGTTATAGAAAAACGTAACCGGGCGGCTGTCCTCTTTCTGACCGTCCTCTGTGAACGCCACGTAGAACATCTTCGCGTCGGGCACCGAACTGCTCGGGTCGACTGTCACGAGGTGGCCCGCCGTCGCCGTGTAAGCAATCTTGCGTCCACCGATCACGATTGAATGTTTTGTGACAGCGGCGTTTTCGCTCGTATCGGTGACGGAGTCGTTCGGTCCGTTGCCGTAGGCAACCGGATCGAAGAACGGCTGGTCGCCTGCGTGATGCGCCGCGCTCGCGGCCATCGACGCGTGTGCGGGCGCCGCGTGAGAGTTGTGAGACGACTGCGGACTGCCGGAAGCTGACTCGGTGTTCGTCATGATCGCTCCATCGGATTCGTTTTAGGTCGTGTGTGACATGGACGCGCCGTACAAGCGTCGTATCAGGCGAGGCGCCACCGTACTGGCAAACGCGGAACAGGTGTGCAACAAGTGTGCAACAAGCGCCGGCGTCGCCGGCGCCTGCTCGCGTGACTATAGTGCGGCCGCGACTTTCTGACCATTGGGGCTACCAAGCCCCGTGCACGCGTCCCATCCAGGAGTCGCTTCAAAAGCGCCGTTGTTGCCTTGCGTGATGTCGCGCAAAGCGCTCGGCGTCTGATACAGCTTTGGGTTGATGAAACCTGCCGGCGATCCGTTGGCCGCATTGATGCGGGCGATCAGCGCCGCCCACAAGGGCGCCACCGCGCTGGTGCCGCCCACCACCGTCTGCGAACCGTCTATCAGCACGTTGTAGCCCGACTCCGGTGAGGCGTCGCCGGCAACGTCCGGCACCCCGCGTCCCGTCAGTGCCGTTTTTACACCCTTCGCGCTGGTGGAGGACAAGCCTTTCTGCCAGGTCGGTACCGCAAACGCCGCGCTAACACCGCCGCCGGTTGAACCACCCTGCGTGCCGTCGTTCCACGCCACCTCATGCGTGATGGTATCCCCCGACGCAGTCAGCTTGGTGCCGCCGCATGCCAGTACATACGGGCTCGACGCCGGAAAATCGACCACCGTGCCCCCGGAGCCGTCGCTCGAGCCGCTGTCGCCGGATGCCACGCAGACCGTCACACCCATCGTCGCCGCTGCTTGCAGCGCACTATTGAAAGCCTGCAGCGACTGCGACGTCCATGCCGACTCAGGGCCGCCCCAACTGATCGAAATGACCGAAGGATTATTCGTGGTGTCGTGAACGGCATTCGTTACCGCATCGATAAAACCGGAGTCTGTATTCGTCGTGAAGTAGACGGCGATTTTCGCGCCCGGCGCGACTGCGCCGACCACTTCGATATCAAGTGTGACCTCGCCGTCCGGGCCACTCGGGTCACCCGTGGGCTTGTTGCTGCCCTCATCCACCCCGACCGATACCACGGTTGGCGAAGCTACGCCGAGCCCCGAGAAGTAGGTTTTCAGATCCGATGTCTTATAGCCGCCGCCCAGTTCGACGATGCCCACGCACTGCCCGCTGCCGTCGCCCTCAGGGAACTGGTAGAGCGCAGCGACCTGCAGTGGCGTGAAGGAACTCGGCGCCGGCGTCTTCGCCGGATGAAACGGCGGCCGGATACGGAAATGCGGACGCGCCTGCGGCCGGTTGTCGAGACCAAGCACTGCCGTCACGACGCCGGAAAGCGTGTCGGGCAGACTGATAACGCCAGTTCTGCCGCGATACTGGCCGATGGAATGATGCTGGTAATGCTGCAGTTGAACGTCGAACGCGGCCTGGAACTGTGCGATCGTTCCGGCCAGTATGACCTTGCGCGACGCCGCATCTTCACGGACCACGGTCAGGCCGGCCTGCGTGGCAAACGCCTTGACCTTCGCCATGTCGTCGGCCGCCGCGCCGAACTCCTTGGCATACGCTTCGCGCGACAACGGCTTGACGCCCGGATCGCCCGTTTCGATCTTGTCCAGCAATGCGTCGAACTTCTCCTGCGCGGGCCGGCGCAGGATCACCTGGACTTCGATCCGCTCCGCGGGATCGCAGTGTCCAACAACGGTTGAACCTTCTACTGCTTTGCGCTCACTTCCTTGCAACGGGTGCTTGGCCATAGCTCGATACTCCTGGATGCGTTGCCTCGCGAGGCTCACGAGGTTCGCGTTAGTCCCGACAGAACTCGCGTCGCCGCATCAATGTACTGCGGCAACGCGCGCCGGGGATACTGGTTTCAAGGACATCGTCAAGCCGTCCGACAAATCCATTCCAACACAGTTCCAGATCGCAGGACAGTCGTCCGGATGGCCAATGTCATTACCGCACGAGGCGCGCTATGATGCTGCAGCGACGATATAGCCGTTGCATTGCCTCGCGCGGGCTTGATGCACGCGCGTCGAAGAATCCGAGAGAATCAGAGGAACGTTCCATGTCCATTTCGATGTATCAAGCTTCCTTGCCCGTGCTCGTGCGCGGCCTGACCAGCCTGCAAGCCATTCTCGGCAAGGCCGAAGCGCACGCCGCTGAAAAGCAGATCGACCCGTCCGTGTTCATCAACGCGCGACTCTTCCCGGACATGTTGCCGCTCGCGCGCCAGGTCTACATCACGACCGACACGGCCAAGGGCTGCGCGGCGCGTCTTGCCGGCGTCGAGCCGCCCAAGTACGACGACGTCGAAACAACGTTCGAAGAACTTCACGCCCGTATCCAGAAAACGATTGATTACCTGCAGGAATTCAATGCAGCGCAGATCGACGGCTCGGAAGAGCGTCCGGTCACGCTAAAGATGCGCAGTGGCCCGATTGAATTTACCGGCGTCAACTATCTGCTGCATTTCGCGATGCCCAATTTCTACTTTCACGTGACGACGGCATACGACATCCTGCGCCACCACGGCGTGGAACTTGGCAAGCTCGACTTTTTGGGCGGCCGTTAAGCCTGAAATGAGCGCCGCATGCTCACGCGGCGCGCGTCAAACGCGCGGCTGGAAAGCGATGATGCCCATTCCAGCTAGCGTAAGTGCGACGCCAGCGAGGTCCCACAAACTGGGGCGCACCTGCTCGACCCACCAGAGCCACAAAATCGCTACCGCCACGTAGACGCCGCCGTATGCGGCGTAGACGCGGCCGGCAGCGGCACCGTGCAGGGTCAGAAGCCAGGCGAAGGCCGCAAGGCTAAGCGCGCCGGGCACGAGCAGCCACGCGGAGCCGCCCTCCTTCAGCCAGCGCCACGGCAGATAGCAGCCCAGAATCTCGGCGACGGCGGTCACGACATACAGCAAAAAAGTCTTCATCGAAGCCAGGTTATTGGAGTGACGGGGCGTGGTTTGGCGGACAGCTATCGTGAGCCGCTTCTTCTATCGCCCTTATTAACACAATCACTTGGCTCGTGGCATAGCGTCGGTACGAGAGTCACCACAACGCATCCGGGACACGCGGCCGTGCCGCCAAGCCTAGTCGAACGACAGGCGCAGCGCGAAACCAATCAGCGCCGCCGAGAAGGCCCAACGCTGTATCGTCTGCGCGAGCGGATGCGAGCGCATCCAGTCCGCGATGCGCGCCGCCCCGATCGCATACGCCACGTCGAAACACGCGCCGGTTGCCACGAGGATCACGCCCAACTCGATCATCTGCAGCGCGACCGGACCCGCTTCGGGCCGTACGAATTGCGGCAACAAGACTGAGCAGAACAGTAAGGCCTTTGGATTCAGCAGGTTAGTCAGCAGTCCCTTGACGAAAGCGGTCCGCAGCGGCCGCGCTCCGGCAGTCACGACCTCGCCCGCCGGCAACGCAAAGACGGGCGAGCGAAAAATCTGCAACGCGATCCATCCCAGGTAGACAGCCCCGCCATACCGTACGACTTCGTAGAGCCAAGGCGCGCTGCGCAACAGCGCAGCCACCCCGCAGGCCGACAAGGTGACGTGCGTGGCCCGCGAAATTCCCAGCCCGCCCGCGGCGGCAAAACCCGTGCGTGCGCCCCGTCCAATGCTCGTCTGTAACACGAGTGCCATGTCCGGGCCGGGCACGGCGTAGACAACAAACAAGGCGGCGATATAGACGACCAGAAGATGCGCGGAAATCATGTAAACCTCACGTTTTGAGGCCTCTATCTTGCTATCGTCCGATGAGAGATTACTGGCGAATTACGTGAAATCTACGTTCAAAAATAGCGGAATACGCTAATATTTCGTTTCGCCATGAATCTTTCCCCTCACGATGAACGACCTCGATAAAGTCGACCGCGCCATCCTCTCGGCGCTGCAGAATGACGGACGCATGTCGAACGCACGACTTGCCGAAACCGTCGGCCTGAGCGAGACACCGTGTGCCCGCCGCCTCAAGCGTCTGGAGAACGACGGCTACATCGACCAGTACCGCGCCATGCTGTCACGTTCCGCCCTCGGCTTTGGCGTGGTCGCGTTCGTTTACGTCCGTTTTGCGGTCCATGACCGCGCGGTCGCCACGCGTTTTGAGCGCGAGGTGCAGGCCATCTCACGCATCCTGTCTTGCCACAATGTGTCGGGCAGCGCCGACTATGTGCTTCAGGTGGTTGCACGTGATCTCGACGACTACGGCACTTTCATGCGCGACGAAATGCGCAGCTTGCCGGGCGTGACGTCGGTGGAGTCGGCGCTTTCGTTGCGCGAAGTGAAAGCCAATGGCGGTCTGCCGCTCATCTGAGCGGCAACGCGGGGATCGCGCGAACGCAGCATGCACGTCACCCATGCCATGCGCCTCAGTCATGGCATAGTGAGCGCCTTGGCCTCAAAGCCCGACGAACTATGGAGTTTTTCCCATGAATCACGAACAGGCGCGAGCCGAAGAAACCGCCGCCATGGAGCGCGTGTTGACGGCCACCCAACGAGTCAAGTCGGCGTTCGCGTCGCTGCAATCGCAATTTCCGCCAGCCGGAACGGGACAGCCTTCGCAGTTCGCGCTGCAAACTTTCGACGCCGCACTGCAAGAACTGGAAGATGCACAAGCCGCCTTCGACGATCTTCTCGGCGATTTGCTTGACGGTAAGCGCTGAGTCGCTTATTGGCCTCTTGCCTGAGTAGCCGCGGCGCGTCACGCGGCGGTTTACCCGGGATGCTCGGGGACGATCGTCGCGCAATCCGATGGCGCCGTACGGGATTGACCGTTAGTTGCGTTATTGACCACAGCCAACGCCCTTCTGCCGTGAAGTCCAGCCGCTCCACGGCGAGATAGAAAGGGCTTGATTTCCGTTACAGAAACGCCGATTTGTTTCAATGGCCGTGGCATAAATCCCATCGTCCACGAACCGCAAGAGCGCGAGGACGAGCAATCCGGACGAGTTGACGGTCTCCTGGCTTTCGTCAATCGCGCTGCGCGCGCAGCGTAGGCTGGCCCATCTTGACCATCTCGACAAGGTCTCAACGCTCGGGATCCAGCCCGTCGGACACACGTAGCGCCACGTGCTGCAAAAGCAGGATTGTCTTTCCGTCCACGATTTCTCCCCGACGCACAGCCGCGAGGGCATCGCCGAGCGACAGCTCAATCACTTCGATGTCCTCACCTTCTTCTGCTACTCCACCGCCGTTACTCACCCTGGTTGAAGGATCGTATTCGGCGATAAAGAAATGCAGCTTCTCCGTGACCGAGCCTGGGCTCATGAAGGCTTCGAACACTTTTTGGACTTCCTGCACGCGGTATCCGGTTTCCTCTTCGACCTCTGCACGAATGCGTTCCTCTGGCGACGCGTTGTCGAGCAATCCCGCGGCCGCCTCGATCAGCATGCCATCGTGTCCGTTGACGAAGGCGGGCAAGCGAAACTGGCGGGTCAATACGACCGTCTGACGCGCCCGATTGAACAGCAGCACAGTTGCGCCGTTGCCACGGTCATAGGTTTCCCGGCTTTGACGTTGCCACACGCCATCTGAGCGCAAGAAGTCGAACGTCGTTTTTTTAAGCACGTACCAGTCGTCGGACAGCACGGTGGTTTCGACTATCCGTATCCGATCTTTCGTTTGCATCATTGGACACACCCCAGTGGCGTTGAACGTGAGTCCATGATATCGTGCAATTTCGTGCAACATCAAGATAAAACGTGCAGCCTATGCTCACTACCCAACGAAAGCGGTCGATCCTCGATGTGCTTGCCCGCGACGGAGAGGTCCAGGCCACCGCGCTGGCAGAGGCCTTTTCCGTTTCCGAGGACACGATCCGGCGCGATCTGCGCGAGTTGGCGGCTGAAGGCCTGTTGCAACGTGTTCATGGCGGGGCATTACCCGCCTCGCAAGCTGTTGCTCCGTTTGCCCAACGCCGTTCACTCGAAACGTCTGGCAAGCGCGCAGTTGGCAAGGCGGCCGCATTGATGGTCAAGCCCGGACAAATCGTCATCATCGACGGCGGGACGACCTCTGCCGAGTTGGTGAAGCATCTTCCACGTTCGCTATCGGCCACTGTCGTGACGCATAGCCCGAGCGTTGCCGTGGCATTGGTCGATCACCCGTTGATCGAAGTTATTGTGATCGGCGGCAAGCTGTACAAGCATTCCATCGTGACGGTCGGGGCGGCCGCGATCGAGGCGGTGTCCCATATCAACGCGGACATGTACTTCATGGGTGTAACCGGCGTACACGCGACGGCTGGACTTAGTACCGGGGATCTTGAGGAGGCGTATGTCAAAAGAGCACTGGCAGCACGATCGGCGGAAACGGTCGTGCTCGCTACCAATGAAAAACTGAATGCGGCGTCTGCTTACGCAATTGGCGACGTCACGCTTGCGCAAACCATCATTGTGGAGCGCTCCGCTGATGTCGCTGCCACGAAGCCAATTGAGAAAAGGGGCGTCGAAATCGTTCGTGCATGAGAGCAAAAGAGCGCAGTGGCGAGGTGGCTGAACCCGTCGCCCATTCGGCTAGGCTCGTGCTTCGCCTGGCATTACCGTTCAACCGAAAAATCTGAAAAGTGTTTTCGTCTCGGACGCACAATCCGCTCGACGAAAATATCGTCCGATGCGCGCAACCGCGCGTGCCGCCGTGAGAAATCGCTAAAGCTACAAACGGTGTCACGCCGAAAGCCGCGCGCCGAAAAAAAGCCGCAGCACTATTCGTGCGAGCGGCTTCTCTGTTGACGCATCCAGCGACGTTCCCGCGCTGCGTTTTCGGCGGTGCGAACGTCTGTCCCCCGGGATCGGGTCGCATAAGACAACGCACCAAACCATCCCGTCAACGTCCACCCGAGAAACAGGTTAAAGAGTAGCAACCGTGCTGCCTCCTGCTTCATCCGACGAAGGGCGATCATGGTAGGCGCGAAATATACAACGGTCGCGAGGACGATTAATGCGCAAGTAATGAGTAAGTGCATTTGACATCTCAATGTTAAGCGAGTCTGGAGCCATTCTAGGGCTGTCTCCTCTGCATATCGATGGCAATTCCTGCATCAGACTGTTGTCGCCGGTGAAGGTATTTACGCTGATTTACCCATTAAAAAGACGTCGGAATTAGCTCTGGGTTGTCTCCGCAGAGCAGCAGTTCTGGTACCTGCCTTGGCGTCGCGCTCGCGTCAGTAGCTCAGTAAGGCGTGCGGCTCGAACGCCTGCGATATCGCGCAACACCCGCGACCGCCGTCTGCTCGGGCTTACCCGTTTCCTTGATAGCGGCCACATGCGTTTTTGCCGCTCCAAAGAATGTGGAGAGGTCCGCCTTCATTGCAGTTCTTGATGCATTGTCGAGATAGACCATGTGGCCCGACGGATACTTGTGGAACGTCAGGTTGCTTTCAATCTGCGCGCTGCCCACCGGCATAGTCTGAAAATTGATCAAGCTCTGGAAGAATGGCGTCACTGCGTCGTAGTACCCGTTTGCTGAAAACACCCGCAAATATGGATTGACCGACATCGCGGCAGCAAGATCGCCTGCCGTGTAGAGGGTTCCGATTCCGCCTCGCTGGGCTCCTGTTGGGTCGATATGGCTGAAGTCCCAGTTAGCGAAAGCCTTGTCGTTCAGATCCATGAACGGCGATATCGACGTGTACTGCAATTCCTCGTTGAGGTACACGTTCCACATCGCTGTATAGACGCCGCCCACGGCGGCCATTGTAGGATCGTTGCTGCCCGAGTCCGGCGAGACGAATTCGGCAATGCCCGTGTCGACACCCGTAACTCGACCGTCATAGGAGCCTACGGCAAGCCCCTCGTCCAGCAACAGACTCGTCAGGTATACCGAACCATCTCCTGTCAACGGATTGAGCTGCCAGTACTTGAGGACCATGGGCGGGATGCCGAGAATATCACTCAGATGCTGCATAACCTCGGCATCGACAGTGGGGAACGCGTCTAATGCATTCGCATACGGGCCGCTAGCAAACGCGCACACCTTGTCCATGAAGCCTGGCAGAGCGCGCGGCGGCGGCGACACCGATAGTTTCTTGTGGAACCAGGCGTCAGCCGCATAAGTTGGGAGGACACCGATCGGGTTGCCCGCCTGCGAATAATCGAGAATCGACGACTGCAGAACAATCCCGTTCAGGTCCACGCCGTCTTCATGCAGCATCCACGTGAGTACACAGGTGCGCGGCGTTCCGTACGACTCTCCAAACAGATACTTGGGAGAGTTCCAACGGTTGAACACTGTCAGGTAACGTTTGATGAACTGCTTGATACACCCAGCATCCTGGTCCACACCCCAGAAGTCCTTGTTGCAGCCTGGTTCGATCGCGGTCGAGTAACCCGTGCCCACCGGGTCGATAAACACCAGATCAGTATGATCGAGCAAGCTGTCCTGGTTGTCTTCGAGGGCGTAAGGCGCCGGCGGGGTAAAGCCCGGCATGCTCGTCTTTATCCGCCGCGGTCCGAATGAGCCTAGAAGCAGAAAAACCGACGATGAACCTGGACCGCCGTTATAGAAAAACGTGACAGGACGTGCAGACGGCGTGGGGCCATCGGCGGTGAAGGCCACGTAGAACAATTTGGCGCCCGGGTCTGAGCTATAGGTGTGCGTGGTGACGAGGTGTCCCGCTCGCGCCGTATACGCAATCGAACGCCCGTTGAGCTTCAGCGTGTGATGCGTGATCGCAGCGTTTTCGGTGACGTCGCTGACGGAATCGGCCGGACCGTATCCATAGGGCGTCATGTCGAGAAGCGGCTGATCGGGTGGAACGCCTTTCTTTGCAGTTGCTTTCATCGCACATCTCCCCTTTTGTGATCGCGACGTGATGAACATCACATGGATCTTGTGAATGTCGCGAAGTATAGGAAATCGCCCGTTGTTTCCAAGGAGCTTTCCCATGATCCGTGAACTTCGTCGAACGTTCTGAATACCGTCTGTCGAGCGTTGATTGACAGAAGCGAAATAGCGCACGCGTCAATTGCATGTTTCATGCACTTTCCGATGAAGCGTGCGCTCGCACGTATAACCATAAAACGTTCGCATGGGCCGCAATTGAATGCATGCAGATGCGCGCCGTCGATTTCTTGACGATCACCTACCACCAAAGTGATATAGGCACAGCCAGACCCGAGAACCATACTGGGTTGAGCCTGCCGCGTGTACGAACCTCCATGCGCATCTTCCGATGCTCGCTTTGCTCGCAAGCAAGCGCGGCTGGTCGTCCGTGCCGGACGCGGTTCGCGCGCTTGCATTGGTTGGTCGCAACCGGATGTTGCGTCAACGTTTTCTAAAGGAGATTCAGATGAAATCAGCCCTACTTCTCGCGGGTGGAATCCTCTGCGCGTGCGCCTGGCACGCCAACGCGCAAGACACCACCGCAATTCCGACGACCACAGCGCAGGCTGGCGCGGTGAATTCGGAAGGTCCGGACGCCTCCGCATCTTCCATGTCTGGCGGCCCTGCCGCATTACCTGGAAAAACCCGGGCCGAGGTCTATCAGGAACTCGTGCGCTCAATGCAGAATGGTGACGCAGCACGGCTACAGGAACTCTATAAAGGCAATTAAATTTCTTGAGCACGTGATCTGCGGCGGCGCAGACGCGCAGACGACGGGAAGGCGACGCCCGCGCCGTTGGCGGCTTCGCGTTACTGCTTCGAACGTGATTTGTCGGCCTCTAGCCGGCGCGTGATAAGACGGATCAGGAAGGTCGCAAACTCGGGGTCCTGGTAATACATCCGCATGGCGTCGGTCGCCGAAACCATCAGCAACTCGCAGTCGCTCTTGCAAACGGCCGTGCAAGTGCGACGATGGTCCGGTGAAAAAAGTCCGATTTCGCCTAGTATTGTGCCGGCACCCACTTCAACCTTGATCTCCTGAAGACCAATCGTCCCGCGCGCAACGTAGTAAAGCGCATCGCTCGGCGCGTCCTTGTAGAACAACACTTCACCCCGTCTGAAACGGCTTGGGGATAAATGCGAGAGCAACCGTTTCATGTTGAGCTGCGCATCGAGTGCATGATGAAGCTGCGCATCGCCAACTTTCTCCAGCCGCGCGGCCGCGATGCTTGCTTGCCCACGGCTACCGACTTTCAGTGCCTTGTACACCGTGTAGAGGTGCACTTTCACTGTCCCTTCCGCAATGTTGAGCTGCCGCGCGATTGACTTGTTCGACTCCCCGCGTGCCGCGAGTGCCAGCACTTCAATCTGGCGTGGCGTGAGCACGCAGGCGTCGCCACCGGATGCCGTGGCGGCGCGTGACGATGCTTGTGTCGCGGAAGGGGCGACTCTGTTGTTTGCAAACGCAAGCAACGTAGGCGGCAGATAGGTGGCGCCGGCTAGCACGACCCGCAGCGCACCATATAGCGCCTCCGTGGACTCGGATTTATTCAGGCAGCCCGTAACACCCGCGGCGATGAAGGAGTCGACCGTCGGCTGATCGATCCCGGTCAGCAACACGAGGCCTGGCAAACGCGGGATGGCGCGGCGCCACGCGAGCGCCGCGTCGATCGCTTCGCGCTTGTGATCACCGTCCAGTACCAGCAGATCGGCACTCAACTCTTCCTCGAAAGCGTCCGTCCCGTACTCAGCACATCTCACCTCGGTGTCCGCCGCGAACTCGCCGAGCAGGCGTGCTACGCCCTCGCGAAACAAACCGGCCGGCCCGACGAAAATGATCAGCATATGGCTCACTTATTTTCATTAAAGCTTCGCTATTCTTTATAGATCACACTAAAGAAAGTCGCATTGATCTGCCAGTCCAATGGCGAAGAAGGCGAGTCGCCGTACCGGCTGGAAACGGCTGCGGGCGGGAATACCGGTTTGTGTGCCTTTGGAGGTCGCGCCGTGTGGCGAACGCAACCAACGAAATGAATCGGAATGCAACACATTGCCACGATAAGGGCTATCGTAAACATCTTAGGATATTGATGTGTCCCCTACATCAGGATCGTCCGTACCGGCTTGCTGCATCGAGGATGGGTGGTTTTCACCCGCAGGCGTCCTTGGGCCGGATCGCGCTACCCGAATTCACAGTCCGGGGCCCGAAAGATGAAATGTGCTTTGTGTCATCACGAATGCTCTGTCGCCGCCAAGTTCTGCGAAGAATGCGGCACGAGCCTCACGGCTAGCCCTGCGTCGAATGACGCGGGCACCGTGCCCTCGCCTGTGCTTCCAACCGGCGCAGCGGTGCATGGCGATGGCGGCCTGCCGTGGACTGCCGCTCCCACGTTCGAAGACCGTCGCCAGGTCACCGTGCTGTTCGTCGATATTTCCGGCTTCACTGCACAGTGCGCGAGCAGCGATCCCGAGCAGGTTCAGGACATGCTGCGCCGCTTCTATGCGGCGATGGACATCGTTGTCGTCCGCTATGGTGGGCAAGTCTTTGACCGCATCGGCGATGCGGTCATGGCGGTCTTCGGCGCGCCTGTCGCACATGGCAACGACCCAGAGCGGGCGTTACGCGCCGCGCTCGACATGCACGACAGGGCAGCGGGTATGCTCGATTGTCACGGACAGCCTCTGCGGGTGCACGTCGGCGTGGCGCGAGGCGAAGTCGTGGCCGGTATGATCGGCAGCGAAACTGCCGCGCATTATTCGATTACAGGCGACACGGTTAATCTCGCCTCGCGCCTTCAGGACCTGGCCGAGGCGGGCGAAACGCTGATTTCGGACGACCTGTACCGCTCGGTGTCAACGTTGCTCGAAGTCGAAGCACATGGCGCGCATGTGGTCAAAGGCCTGCGCTCGCCGGTCCCCGTATGGCGAGTACTGAGCTTGCGTCCGGCTTCGCGCACGCTTTCCCCGTTTGTAGGCCGTGAAGCGGAATTCTCACAAATCGTCGCGGCGCTCGACGGCTTACAGCAGACGTGCACAGGCACCACCATCGTGATTCGCGGCCAGGCCGGCATCGGTAAATCACGACTCGTCTCCGAGGTTCGAGCGCGCGCCAGGGCACAAGGGATCGACGTCCCGATCCAGCAGGTGCTGGACTTTGGCGTTGCAAGAGGCAAAGCAGCAGTCCCTGCCTTGCTCAAGACCGCGCTCGGTGTTGCCGCGCCCCACGACGAATCCGCCTGCCGGCTCGCACTGCAGCGAGCGCTCGAACGGGGCCTGGTCGTCGGGCAAGAAGGCTTGTTCCTCGCGTGTTTGCTGGGGTTGCCGTTGTCGGCGGCGGAGATCGCCGTCTATAACGCGATCGATAACGCAACTCGCTCCCAAAGCGAGACCGATGCCCTGATCGCCGTACTACACCGTGTTGCCAGGATCCGCCCGGTGCTGTTGACGATCGAAGATGTGCATTGGGCCTCCGCTGAATTCCTGCGCCAACTTCAGGCCGTCGCACGCAGCGTCGTGGATGCGCCGGTCATTCTGTTGATGACTTCGCGTATCGAGGACGATCCGCTGGATCAGGCATGGAGCGCAGCGCTCCAGGGCCGTTCACTTTTGACGCTGGATCTGGGGCCGCTGCAGCCTCACGAAGCCGCTACGCTGGCGCGCACGTGGGCCGAAGTGCAGGCGGACGTCGCCCAGCAATGCGTCGCCCGTGCCGATGGCAATCCACTGTTCCTCGAACAGTTGCTGCGCGCGCCGCATGAGCGCGAATTGAGCGCGGTGCCGCCTACCGTCCAGAGCCTCGTGCTCGAGCGCATGGACAGATTGGCGCCGCCTGAGCGTATGGCGCTGCAGGCCGCGTCGGTCATTGGCAAGCGTTTTACGGCCGAAGCGCTGCGCACGCTTACCGGCAAGCACGATGACCACTGCGACGCGCTGAGCGCGGCGGACCTGATCCGCCCGGATGGCGACGTCTTTCAGTTCACTCATGCACTGATCCAGGAGGCCATTTACGCGTCGATTCTCAAGAGTCGCCGGTGCGTATTGCACAGACAGCTGGCGCAATGGGTCGGCGATAGCGATCCTGTCCTGCGTGCCGAGCACCTGGACCGCGCGCACGATCCTGAGGCCGCTGCGGCCTACCTGTCGGCCGTCAAGTACGAGAGGCAGCGGTTCCGTTTCGACGCGGCGATGTTGCTGGCGCAACACGGCATGACCCTGGCCGGCGAGCCTGTGGCGAAGTGCGAACTCTCGCTGCTGTTCGCGGAGTTGCTGCGCGAATCCGGTCGATCAGCGGATTCGATCGACACCTATCGAGCCTCGCTCGAACTGGCCGCCAACGATACTCAGCGCTGCCATGCCTGGATGGGTGTCGCGGCCGGATGTCGGGTAACCGGAAACTTTGCGCAGGCAGTCGATGCGCTTTCCGAAGCGCAGACCATCGCGAACCAGCTGCACCTGGATGTCGAGTGCTCGCAAATTCATAACACCCGGGGCAATCTGTACTATGCCCGCGGCGATGCGCCCGCCTGCGAGGTCGAGCACACGCAAGCGCTGCATCATGCAAAGCAAAGCGGCGACGCAGAATGCGAAGTGCGCGCGTTGAGCGGTCTCGGCGACGCGCAACTCGAACTAGGTCACCTGCTTCAGGCGCTCGAATCGTTTCGTCGCTGCGTCACGCTGTGCGCTCAGCAAGGACGTATTGCGGTCGAGATTCCCAACCGTTGCATGCTCGGACACTGCCTGAGATACGCCGCACAACTCGGCGACGCGACATTGGAAGTGCGTCGCGCGTGGCTCGATGCGCAGCGAGTCGGCCTGGTTCCAGCCCAGGTCTTCGCGCTAATGACGCTCGCCACTGTGCTCGTCGACGCAGGCCAGTTCGATGAAGCGGAGCCGGCGTGTCTCGACGGTATCGCACTCGCACGGCGCTCGGGCGCCCGGCGCTTCGAATCATCGCTGCGCCTCTCACTGGCCGATCTGCGACTGCGACAGGGCCGCCGCGATGATGCACGACATCAGATCGACGCGGCGCTGGCCCTTTCGCGCGAAACGGGTATGGGCTTCGCCGGCGCTGCCACCTTTGGGATGATGGCGCGCGCGGCGACGAGCCCCAAAGAGCGGGCTCATGCCCTGCACGAAGGCGAAGCATTGTTGACGCATCCCTGTCTCGCACGTTCTGTCCTGCGTTTTTATGTGAGCGCGATCGAGGCCTGCATCGACGCGGCAGATTGGGACAACGTCTTGCGCTACTGCGAAGCGCTGGAGAAGTTTATGCGCGACGAGCCGTTTCCGTGGGCGATGCTGCTGATCGAGCGAGCTCGCGCACTGCAGGATCTCGCCACCGGCGCGAATCGGCTCGCAGCAAGGCATCGTCTTCAACGCGTGCGCCAGGATATCGACGACGCGCAGTTTCGCTCCGTGCTCGGCGCAATCGATGCTGCGCTTGCTACCGCTGACGACGTACACGATGAGCCAGCGGTTGACCCAATGAGTGTGCCGAGAAGCATCGATGTTTTTAGCACGGGGGTACCCGGTACTTCGCCTGCCGGTTAGCCGTTGCTCCTTGATATTAGGCCATTGTTCATCTAAATTAAGCTGTGGCGTACGTGGCGTCCACACGGTCGGTTTATGACCGACCGATGATCCATGCGGCCAGAAAAGCGCTTCAGTAAGCGTGTTATTTCAGTCGGTGTAACGCACTAAATCGTCAAATGCAGTCGACTCACTTCGCTGTGCTGATAGAGGTGCGATGTGCAACCCGATCCGCTGGACCACGTCCATGTCCTGAACTTCACCGCCAAGTATCTTGCTCGCGCCAGCACCTCGCCGGGTTATACCGAGCCGTGGCGGTTTCCGATTATCGAAAGCACCAGGCTCACTGATCCCACGCTCACGCAGCACGCACTTAATCAGGTCACCTTTGTATGGCGTGCCGCAGCGCGCGATGATGAGCGGCCCGTCGCGGTGGTGGGCAACTTCGACAGCCTATGGGATTCAACGCCGCTCGAACCGGTAATGTTCGATCACCGCCCCACGTTTTACCGCGCAGCGACGGTGTGCGTGCCGAGTGGCCGCCTCTACCTCTACAAGTTCATCGTTGACGGTCAGGCGGTGCTGGACCCGATCAATCCGCAACGCACCCGGCTCAACACAGGATCAGAGTGGTCGCGCTTCTTTACGAACTACTGCGCCGTGCCCGTGAGTCTCGAGAGTTGGGAGATTTCCATTCTCGCGCGCCTCACGAATGAAATCCTGCCGTTCACCACGGGCGCTGCACAGAAGTTCATGGATACGTTCTATTTCGATGCCGACAACGCGACGCGGCAAAGCGCCTATCGGCTGGAGCAACCCGTGGGTGCGGTGAACTTCATCGACAACATTCTCTCCCGCGAGGAACACCACCGGCTGGTCGACTACAAGATCTGCCTCGGGCAGATCGAAGCGGTGCTCAGAAAACGCTATCCGTCGATATCGCCCACACAGGTCGGCTCGGATGGTTACCAGCAGTTGTACAGCCAGATGGCGGCCGATAACGTCCCAGACTGGGATACGTCGAAATATCAGAGCCCGCGCTTCTTCCTTCAGATCCTGCGCAGACATACTTTCTGCGGCGCTTTCTCGCATCCGAAATATGGAGGGAACGTGGGTGGTGCAGGCTGGGCCTATCTGGAACACACTTTTCGCGGCCAGGACAATCCAGACGGCACGCAAGGCAAAAGCTGCTTCGACTGGAAAAGAGCCATTGAAACTCCGTTTGGTACGAGTGTCGACTACTTCGGTTGAACGATCAAGGACTCGACCATGGAAGACAACTACGACGTCGTGATCATCGGCAGTGGAGCGGGAGGCTCGCCCATCGCCCATCAGCTCGCGCTCAAAGGCAAGCGCGTTCTGATGCTGGAAAAAGGGCCGTGGATCCTGCCGCAATATCAGGTGCAGGGACGTGTCAGCGGTTTCAAGCGCGACGAGCTGGTCTCGGATGGCGCCGAAAAGATTCTGCGGCTCGCCGTCGACAATCAGGGCGCGTCCTACTACTCGAGCCACGTCGAGCCCGACCTGAACGACGAACCGCACATCTATTCACGCAACGACGGTCAGGGCCAGCCACAAGACGCCGCGACCATCGAAGGTTATACCGCGCAGGTGGTGGGCGGCGGCACGCAGCTCTACGGCGGTGTCTCCTTGCGCTATACGCCGCGCGATCTGACGCTCGCTCAATGGAACAACCGCGAAGGCGCCGCGCTACTAGACGATCCAAATGAAGAGGTCCGCCGCGCCGCGCGCGACTGGCCGATCTCGTACGAGGTGCTGGAACCGTACTATGCGCGAGCCGAGAAACTGGTCGGCATTAATGGCGAAGTCAACAACCAGAAAAAGCCCTTCACGAGTGGCAACAACTATCAGACACCGTTGCAATACAACCCGATCAGCGAGCACGTCAAGACCGGAATGGACGCGCTGAAAATGCCGTATTACCGGACCCCGCTCGCGGTCATCACCGCGGATCACGAACCCAGCGGCCGCAAGGGACCGGAAACCGGTAACCTCGCGCGAACCTCCTACGTGAATCGCTACGGCGATCCGATGGGTTTCAAGTCCAGCACCTGGGTCTCGTTGCTCAGTCCGATCAACGAACTTGAGAACTTCACCCTGTTGCCGAACTGCACGGTCACACACCTCTCGTCGGAGGGGACGCGGATCAGCTCGGTCCATTTTCTCGACCCGGATGGCATCGAGCACAAGGTATCAGGACGCTTAGTGGTGGTTGCATGCTCGGCTATCGAAAGCGTCCGCCTTCTGAAGCTGTCGGCAGACCACGACAAAACCTACTTCTCACCGAAGATCAATCAGGACGGTAACGGCATGCTCGGCGCGTATTTCCTCACGCACTGTTTTGGCGGCGCCTCGGGCCTGGTATCGAAACCTGAGCGCTATGACAAATCGGAATCGCTCGACAGCGATTTCGCGTCGGACTTCTGCCACGCCGACGAGTTTCTCGCAGCCGAAAAACTATGGGCGGGCGCCGTGATCTACAACAATACGTCGGACCGCGCCCTGCCCCTCGCCTTGGCGCGCAACGTCGACAGCCACGATCTGGACACCCTGTGGGACGGTTTCAACAACGACGCCGGTATCTGCGGACAAGCCATGCACCAGTTTCTCGACGACAGTTTTGGTCGTGGCCTGTCGCTCACCTTCATGGCGAACCAGATCCCGCAGAAGAGCAACCGCATCGAACTCCATCCTACTGTGCGCGACAAATGGGGACGAGCCGTTGCCTACATCATCAAGGGCTGGCACTCGCACGATATCGCGTTGATGAACCGGCTGAGCGCCCAATGCTACGACGTGCTCTCGAGCGGCGGTATCAAGAACGCATTAAATGCTGGTGCGGTGTACGGCAAGGACGAATATGCCCGCTGCGCCAATCACATTATGGGCGGCGCGCGCTTCGGCGTGGATAACAAGGATTCCGTACTAGACGCCGACTGCCGCGCCTGGGGTTTCGACAACCTGTACGTCACAGATGGCTCGTTTATGCCCACCTCGGGCGGCGCAAACCCTACCCTGACGATCGAGGCGAATTCGTTTCGCGTCGCCGATATTCTGATCGGGAGACTCTAGCCTCATGGACCCGCGACTCGACGCACTAAGCACCGACCCCTCGAACCAGATCTTCGGAATCCTTTTCTTTCCCGATCGGATTTACCACCAGGCCTATCTGAACGCGACGCGTAGCCCACGCTACCGCTATAACGTGACGGACGTGCGCAGCTATTACGAAGTGATGTGTCTGAAGGGCAGCGTATTTCTTGACGGCGAGTTCTATGCGAATTTCGTGCGCATCGAATATCGCGGCTCACGGCTCACCGAGGCGACGCGGGTAAAAAACCGCTTCTTGCGCAATGGATGCGCGGCCTGGCTAAAGCTCATCGACAAGTCCGGCAACTCTGCCCAGACCGCCGACGACCGTCCGCTGGTCCTGCATTACGACGCCTGGGTCAACGCGTTCCAGGCCGAAATCTGGGACCGGCTAGAACCGCCGGACAGCGCGCGTCATGACGCATCGGTGCTCGCGCTGATGGGACGCGACAACGAAATCACGCGCATCACGCAGTTTCTGCCGTTGCTCAACGATGTCGGCTCAATCGCTAAAGCCGAACTGGCGTTTCGCGAGGAGTCGCGGCAATGGGCGTTCGGTAACCTGATCCAGAAAGACGATCTCGCCTGGGACAACGACTTCGGCCGCACGCATCAGCACCCCGTGCGTCCCTACGTGCCGAGTGCGCCCGACAACACCGTGCAGGACATGAACTACCTGCTCGACTTTCAGCGCGGCTGGTACAGGCAGGCGAACGATGTCACGCCGGTGCTGTACCGCAACGCAATGATGCTCGCCGACCAAAACGGCGGCTATACCAACCCGGACGCATCGAGCAACAACATCATCTCGATGCGCTGGCTGTTCCAGCGCGAACTCGGCGGCTCGATGATCTTCTTTCACGAGGTGACGATTCCACCCGGCAAGGTCGAGGGCAATCACCAGCATGTCGGCTCGGAAGAGCTGTACTACATCGTGCACGGTCAGGGCATTGCCTATCTGCGCGTGGGCGACGACCCCGCGCTCGGTGACGAGAATGACAATGCGTACAAGACAGTCAAACGCGAAGTGTTCGGGCTTGGGGAACAGGCATTCAAGGAACTGCCCGTCAAGCCCGGCAGCATCATCTATACAAAGAGCGGTGGCATGCATGGCATCCGCAACCCACCGCAAAACACGGAACCTTTGAAATTCGTTGCATTCCTCTACCACAGCGCCTGAATCAAGGGATTGACGCGATGGAAATCCTGCACGAAGAAGTGGTCCCGGTTCGTCCCGGCACGACACCTGACTATAGCCATGACAATCCGGTCGTCATGGTGCTTGGCTTGATCGAAAGTGCCGTGCTCGCGGCCGCGCGGGAATGTTATGACTTCGAGGAACTGCAGTACCTGTTTTCGATCCGGTCGATTCATCTGTATGGTCCTAGCGCACCGGATAGCGCTGTGCTCGATCCACGGGCGCAGGACAACAAGTGCGACTTCCAGAAACAGAATGTCCACTCATTTACCGCTGGCGACACACATGTGATTCGCGGCAAGGTAACGGTGGGCAACTGGACGGGACCCTTCATCCGCATTTCGTATCCGGCCGGTCCCGATTCTGTCCTCGCATCGCGCATGGGCGGTTCTCTCGGGCCGGCGATTCGCCTCTGGATGAAGGTGGGCAACGTCGCGTTGCCGGCGCTGGCAAACGTCCCCTACGACGCCGAATCCGGCCGCTACGCGATTGAATTCTGGGGTTGGCCAGGTTCTCCCGCCGATCTGCGCGCAGCGCTCGATGCACGCGGCCAGGCTGCGTTCGATCGCGGCGCATTGGTGCCCAACCCCACCCTGGTGCAAGCGAAAGGCGATTTCTCGCGTGAAGCACTCGACGGCAACAATGTGTCGAGCGCGCTCGACGTGGCGCCGGACGATGCGTTGCACCCGATTCTGCGCCTGCATATCGAAGCCGCGTGGGCTGACGCGTCCGGCAGCGTATGGGATTCGATGGACGGCGCCAATCACCAGTTCGAATTCAACATGGTTGTGCGTGGCTGGGAGAATTATCTGAGCGTTGGCACGAGCCCTAACGCGCACGGCGGTCCAGGTGCGCTTGAGTATCGCAACCTGCTGTCGAACTACGCCAAATATGCTGGCATGGGTGAGCTAGCCCGCACCCTGCCGTCATGGAGTTTCGATGCGTTCGGCAACAAAGGGCCCGACGGGCGGCATGAGCCTTTTATGGCCGTCGATTACGCAGACCTGCACATCATCCGGCCGAACTCGGCGATTGGCCTGCACCGACACCGCGACAACCTGGAAATTTTCATGACGATTGGCGATCGCGCCGGACTGATGGTGATTGGCGACTGGGCCAAGATGCCGAACCGCGAGCGCTGCCTCGAAGTGCGTACGTTGCGCTCAGGCAGTCTCGCGTTGCTGAAAGGGGGCAATCTCCACGCCCTCATCAATCCCTCCGATGAGGACCTCTTCCTGTTCACGTTTGGCGGCTACGACTAGCGCAAGGAAAGGCCATGGCGACGACCCAGACCGAAGGCAATGTCAGGATGGGCGCGACGGTCGTGCCCGGCGGCGCGACGTTTCGACTATGGGCTCCAGCGGCTCAAGGCGTCTTCGTGCTGACCAGCCAGAGCTTGCAAAACGCCCAGCAACCGGGCTTCGTGCCCGCCGTTACCGATGCGCTCTTCCCGCTTGGCGACGGCACCTGGAGCGCGTTCGTACCGCAAGCGGGCGAAGGCACGCCCTTCCGGTTCTGGGTGGTTGGTGCCGGCAGCACCGGTCTGAAGCGTGATCCGCGTGCGCGCGAACTCGGCACGCAGCCGGCCTATCCCGCCTGCGACTGCATCGTCCGCGATCCGCAAACCTACCCATGGCGTGACAGCGATTTCCGCGCGCCGCCTTTCAACGACCTCGTGCTGTACCAACTGCATATCGGCACCTTCTACGCGGTCGACGCACTCGGCCAGGACAAGCGCCGTTCGATCGGCAAGTTTCTCGATTTGCTCGATCGTGTCGACTACTTTCGCGCGCTTGGCATCAATGGCGTGCAGTTGATGCCAGTTCAGGAATACCCGAGCGAAACCAGTCTCGGCTACAACGGGCTGGATCTGTATTCGCCCGAGATCGATTATCAGGTCAACGATCATCAGGAACTAGCCCGCTATCTGACCAAGGCGAACGCGCTGCTCGCCGCGCGCGGCAAGGCGCCGCTGAACATCAACGACATTCTCCCCGGCCCGAACCAGTTGATGTGCGCAATCGACATCATGCATCTCAACGGCATTTGCGTGATGTTCGATCTCGTGTTCAATCATGCGGGACCTGGCTTCAACGACCAGTGCCTGAAATTCATCGACCGCCAACCGACCGGCGACGACAATCGCAGCACGTACTTCACCGATCAAAGCTGGGCTGGCGGCAGCGTGTTTGCATACTGGAACGAGGACGCGCGTGGGTTTCTGATCGACAACGCGAAGCAATGCATCGAAGAATTTCACATCGACGGTATCCGCTACGACGAGGTGACGGTGATCGACACGCACGGCGGCGGCCAGTTCTGCCAGAACCTGGCCGACACGCTACGCGCAGAGCGACCTCAATCAGTGCAGATCGCCGAGTACTGGGGCGACGATCGCGCTGCTGCGATCCGGCCGACGCCCAACGGGCTCGGCTTCGATGCCGCATGGTCCGATCAACTGCGGCTCGGCATTCGCGGCGCGATCACCGAGGCCTGCGGTGGCCGTGACGCATTCGTCGACATGGATGCGCTCGCGCAATGCCTGCGAAAACCTGCGGGATTTGGCGCGGCCTGGCGCGCGGTCAACATGCTTGAGGACCACGACGTCGTGTTTGTCGACCGCGATCAACGCATTGCGGCGCTCGCCGACCCCGCTGACCACCGTTCCTGGTTCGCTCGGAGCCGCGCACGGTGGGCGCTGGGTCTGCTGTTCTGCGCGCCGGGCATACCGCAACTCTTCATGGGCGAGGAAATCCTCGAAGACAAGCAGTGGAGTGACGACATCAACTTCCACGCCAACCTGCTGATCTGGTGGGACGGACTCGCGACAGATCCCGTGATGGGCAACTATCTCGACTTTTGCCGTGACCTCGTCCACCTTCGCAACGACTGGCCGGCATTGCGAAGCGAATCGCTCAATGTGTGGGTCGCGAATGCAGCGGACCGCGTGATCGCGTTGCACCGCTGGATCGACGGCGTTGGTGCAGATGTGCTGCTGGTCGCCAATCTGCAGGAATACAACCGCTATGGTTATCGGGTGGGGTTCCCTTCGGGCGGCGCGTGGCGTGAGATTTTCAACAGCGACTATTACGATGGATATCCGAACGCGCAGGTGGCCGGCAACGGCGGTCACGTCGACGCGCAGTCCGACGTGCCGTGGAACGACATGCCCGCTTCAGCGGAGATCACACTGCCAGCGAATGGCTTCGTGGTGTTTGCGCGTTGAAGCCTTCGTGTCAGTCACGCGTCCACAAATCTTCTTGTAAGGATACGTGCTGACGCATGGTTGCCCGAAGGGAAAAATTGAATTGCCACGGGCCATGATGTCTTCGTGTCGAAACCCGTCCAGAATCGACTCTATCGCCGATATAGCGTGCCCGCGGGGCGCTATCCACCGCGCTTTCACGCAACCGAAAACATCGATTGTGAAGCGCACAGACGGAGAGTCCAGATGAGTCTGATCGAACACGCAATCACTTCAAGTCAAGCAAGTGCAAAGCACCACGATGCATCGCTGGCTGGGAAGCCAGCCCCGAAGGTCGCGATCATCACGTGCATGGACCCACGTATGAATGGACTGTTGGAACGCTTCGATATCAAAGCCGCCGACGCGGACGTGATCCGGAATGTTGGAACAGTCGTTACCGAGGATGTTGTGCGATCGCTCATGTTTTCGATTCACGTTCTGGGCGTGACGGAAATCATGATTGTTGGGCACACGGGATGTGGGATGGAGATGTTTACGGACGGCACGTTCGAGACGCATCTGCACGAACGTACAGGCTCGCTGGCTGTGACGCCCGCAGTGTTCCACTTCTATACGGACGTCAATGAAGCAACGAAAAAGCAGATGTTGAAGCTTCGGTCTCATCCATGGGTGCCGTCAGATATTGTCATTCGCGGCTTTGTTCTGAATCTCGCAAACGGGGAACTGAAAGAAGTTAAAACGGAGTGAGTTTATAGGTCGAGTATTCGTCTTCTCGCAGCAGTGCGGTGATTCCACGGTCTGCGACTCGCCAAACGTCACATCATGCCGCCAGGCGAGTTGCTTGTACTGCTTGTGCTGCCGGTACCGGACGCGGGTGCGGGCGTCGCTGCGAGCGGATGGGCGAGACCCGCCGTCGACAGTAGCGCGACGGCGACCTGATCCGGCATCCCATTGGCGTCGATAGCGCCCGCTGTCGCCAGCGCGTCGAGATCTCCGTCGACGCCTGTTTGCCCAACCATAAACGGCGTGGTCAGAAACGCCGGCACCGTCAGCGTGAGCGCGTAGCTCTGCTGCAGATTGGTGACCACCGCCGATTGCGCAGCCAGCACATCCGCCTCGTTTGCCAGCACTTGCTGGAACTGCGTGTTACTCGGGAACCCTGCAATCAGACTGGTTTCATTAGTCCCAAGTTGGGCAGCGAGATAGACCAGCATCAACTCCGTCTCTGGCGTCGTATTAAAGGTACCGCCAGCAAATGCCACCGAATGCAGGCTCGTGCCGCCAGAGGTCACGGTAATGATGCAGGGAGACGAGCCGTTGAAAGTGATCGCATAGTGTCCGCCACTATCCGACACGACTGAGCCCGAACCCTGCGCGCAACTGAAGCTGACCATCGCGCCGGCGAGCGCACTACCGGTGGCGGCCGTCCCGGATATGGCGACGGTCGGTACCGGATTTCCACCGCCGCAGCTGTCGAGGCCGATGCACGAGCTTCCGCCACAGGCGGCCAGCGTTGCGAGCGCAGCCACGCTCATTGCAGCCAGCGCCGGGCGAACAAAACACGCGCGGTGAGTGTTCATGGTTGCCTGCCATTGATAGATTCGGATAGGACGGTCGGTTCCTCGGCCAAGGCCCGACGGTACTTTGATTTTAGCGCCCTATCCATTGCATCGCGTTCGAAGCCGCAGCGAGTCGAGCAGTCGGTGAGCACTCCCAGGAAGTATTCATGGAGGAAATGCTGGAAAGCCTGTCGGCGACCTTGGCGACGGCGAACAGTCTGGAGGCATTGACCCGACCGCTGCTGGAGATGCTTGAGGTAGTCACAGGCCTTGAATCGCCGTACCTGACGTCAATTGACCAGGAAAATGCCGTTCAGTCGATCACGATTGCCCGCAACACCGGTGAACTTCTCATACCGGAAGGGCTAACCGTCCCATGGTCCGACACGTTGTACAAGCGCTGCCTCGAGCAGGGCCGTCGGGTTGTCTCCAATGTCAGCGAAGTCTGGGCGGACTCTCAGGCGGCAACCGCTCTTGGCATACAGACGTACGAGAGCGCACCGGTTTGGGCAGTAATGGCGAGGTGATTGGCACGTTATGCGCCGCCGGAAAGGACAGCAGGACACTTGGGCCCCGCGCGCGCAGCGCGCTCAATCTGTTTTCGAAACTGATTGCGCAACATATCGAGCGCGAACGGCTGGTCGAGGAACTGCGCCGTTCAAACGAGTACCTGACGAAATTTTCGCTCACCGATTCGTTAACTGGACTACCAAACCGCAGGGCGCTGCGGGATGAACTCGGCCGCTTGCTGGCCAGAGCCGCGCGCGACGGTTCCTACGTGCTCGTGGGCATGTTCGACCTGGACGGCTTCAAACAGATCAACGACCAGTTTGGCCATCTCTCGGGCGATCAGCTGCTGGAACAGTGTGCCGGGCGCCTCGCAGGACTAATCCGGGACACCGATATGCTCGCCCGCATTGGTGGAGATGAATTCGCTTTCGTTGGACCGGACCCGCCGACGAGGAGGAAGCGAACAGTGCTGCATCCGCGCTCGCTATTCGCGCCGCGGAGGTCACTGCCGGCGCCTATGCACTTCGTGAAACACGACTGACGTACCCAGGCGTCAGCGCCGGCGTTGTGGCGGTACGCTTTCTGTCGGTGGATCAGGCGCTCGGGCTAGCCGACGCTGCCATGTATGGTGCAAAGCGTGAGCGCCAGCAAGCAAAAGGCGACGCGGTCGCGACTACCCGGAGCGCGTAAGGATCTGGGAGAGATCACTGACGCGTCTCTACGGGGCGACTAGCAGCGAGAATCTCACGGATACGCGCCAGCGACTGCTCACCCGTCGCTGTCGGGCCGCCGCCGCGAGACTGACGCGAGGACGGCGGCGTGAGCCCGAGGCATCGGCAAAGCCTCGATAGATAGGGCTTTGACGGCCCGCAGCGCAATGCCGCCGCTGCAATGGCCGCGTCACCCACCTGCCGACGCAACCATTGCAAGGTGCGTCGGTCATGGTCATTCAGCACTCGGACAGCATGTTCCATGGCGAATACCTGTATATAAACACAGTACTGTTAATATATACAGGTTTCCTCCGTTGTTCAAGTGATGACAGAAAACCGCTCAACGCCCCACACCAATAGGACCTTGCCTGTCTCGCGGCTTAGTGGCCGGCGTAAATCGACCGCATGCTCGGCGCGATTACCGCTACCGGGGCACCAGACGCCGACGAACCACTCACCACGCCGCCTACGCCGCTCGACGATTCATTTTGTGCTGCCACACGCGCTTCGGCGGCCTGGATCTGGACCGGATAAGTCGCGTCACCGTCCTGCGACGGGTTGAGCCCTGCCTTTTCGAGCTGCACTAATTCGGCACGCACCTGTGCGCGCGTCACAGGCTGATTCGACTGGGCGAATGAAGCGATCGGTGCGGCGAGAACAGCAGCAATGGCAATAGCCTTGATGAGCGATTTCATGATTTCCACCTCCAGAGATTGTTTTGCACGGTGCTGCAAGCAGATTTGTTTGCAGCGTTGAAAACATTCTAGGAAGGTATGAACCAAGGGTAAATACCTAAGTTACGAAATCACTTTTCTCAGAAACATGCCAATGCGGACGTGATGTCAACCGCGCACATTCAAGTTTGCTGATTGGCTGCCGATACCTCAGCCATGAGAAACGTCGACGACATCCCATTCGGACCCGGTCATCCGCGGTATGAACAAGCTCAGGCCCTTGAGAATACCGTCCGCGTTATCAGGAAGGCACAGGGCAAGCACAACCCGGAAGACTTCCCATACGGCTCACCGGAATGGCACAAGGCTGACGAGGCATACATGCGAGATCTGTTGCGCGCGATGGGCGAAGATCTGGACAACCTCGGAAGTTGAAGCGGGCCGGAGGTGAACCGCCCCACTCGGGCCCAAAGTTCGTGAACGCTGCCGGCACCACAGAGAATCGAGGCACCACTGCGATAGCACGTGGCTAGCTGCGCAGTACTGACTCGCCGCGTTCCGCATATGCCTTGAGCAGATGATGCGCGATGGCGAACGGCTTCGGCGCAGACAGTCCGCCCTCGTGCGTCCCTGCGAGCATCGCGGCGACTTCGGCGCGCGAAAACCAGCGCGCGTCTTCGAGTTCTGTATGGTCGATGACGACTTCGGTGTCGCTTGCCCGTGCAAAGCAGCCAATCATCAGCGACGAGGGAAACGGCCACGGCTGTGACGCGAAATACACCACTTCGGCGCATTTCACCCGGGCCTCCTCCATTACCTCGCGACGCACCGCGTGTTCCACGGTCTCGCCCGGTTCGACGAAACCCGCGAGCGCAGAGTACATTCCCGGAGCGAACTGGCGTTGGCGTCCAAGGAGACATCGCTCGCCGTCAATCGTCAACATGATCACGACGGGGTCCACACGAGGAAAGTGTCGCGTTCCGCACGCGTCGCACACTCGTTGCCAGCCCCATGAAACGGCGCGGCTCGCGCTGCCGCAGTTCGCGCAGAAGCCATGACGCCGATGCCAGTCGAGCATTGACTTCGCCTGCCCGATCATGCCGAGCGATCGAGGCGTGACGAGGCCCTGGTTTGCAATCGAGCGCACATCGATTCGATCGCACGGCACGCCTTGTACGCGCACTTCGCCTGACGCAAGGTCGAGTGCTACGCCGACGGCAAAGCGTCCACTGCCGTCGCTCTCCTGCCCGAGAAACACGCATTGCACAGGATCTCCAAAGGACTCCACCTCATCCCGTAGGAACCATGCGTCATGCGCATTGCCGCGCTTGAGCAACGGGATCTCGTCGTGGAATATCAGAAAACGTGCCGCCGCGTCCTGCCGCAATTGCTCGATAAAGGCGTGGTCGTCGCGTTTTTCGGAACGGCGGTCGAGGGGATTGAAGTTGAAGCCAATGGGCGAAATGGAAGAGTCGGTCATTTTCGTCAGATCGATAAACTTGACCTGGAAGTATGGCACGGCGTCTGAATTTGGGTATCGGCCGCAGACCGACGACCGACGACCGTCAGGGATCATAGAAATTAAAGCGTTCACGAACACCGACGACATTTGCGCGGAATTGCCTGGCAATACCTATATGCCATCAAGCGTCATCCAGTGCATTTGCAGCCACCGTCGCGCTCACAAGATCGAAGAGCGCCTGGCTGCTGGGTGATAGTGACCGCCCCTTGAGCCACACCATATGCAGGGGCCGTTCAATGCGCAGGTCGTCCACCTCGATGACGGACAACTCGCCACGGCGTAACTCGTCCTTCACGCTCAGCACAGATACATAGGCGAGCGCATGTTGCGCCAACAGCATGCGTTTGATCGCCTCGGTGTCGCTCACTGACATCAGCGGTTCGATCTGCAGGCCAAGGCGCGAATACGTTTCTTCGACAATTGCGCGTGTGCCGGAGCCCGGCTCGCGCATGATTACGGCCTGATCGACCAGGTCGTGCGGACGCAACTGGCGCCCCACACTCGGATGCTCTGTCGCGGCAATCACCGCAATCTCGTCCGCGCCAATCGGACGGGCATGAAGGATCGTGTCGTCGAACGGTCCCTCCACGAACCCGAGCGTAAACGTGTGGTCGCGCAGTCCGGCCTCCACCCTTTCGGTATTCGTTACGGTGAGGTCGATCGCGACGCGCGGATAGCTCGCGTTGAAGCGCGCAATCATGTCGGGTACGAAATAGACACCCAGCGTTCCACTCGCGCCGATTTTCATATAACCAGCGCTCAGACCAGCTAACTCCTTCATCTGACCTTCTGCTGCGTCAGCCAGCGTGAAAATGCGCTCCGCGTAGTCGAACAGCATCGTGCCAGCCTCGGTGAGTGCGACGCCGCGCGGCAAACGGTCAAACAGGACCGAGCCGAGCCGGTCTTCAAGTTCGCGAATTTCACGGGTAACGGCCGGCTGACTGACATGCAGCCGCAGAGCCCCGGCACTGACGCTGCCGGCGCGCGCGACTTCATAAAACGCAAGAAGGTGTGTGAAATTCATCAGTGGCCGAGTCCGAAAGAAATGAATGACGCTTATGCTGGGGATTCAGGATCAACATGGGGCGGTGCGGTGAGCCAACCCCACCGCGAGAAGATTGCGGCACCTTCAGATGATTTCAGAAAGTCGACAAACTGCTGCGACGCGGGGTCGGCCGAACCACGCTTGGTGACTGCGACTCCTGCATCGCGATAGATCGCATACCGTGGTTCAATGGGTACAGTGTCGGCCAGCGACGGGTTCGCGACCTGCCAGATATTCCAGATCAACCATACGTCGATATCCGGCTGAGCGACCCACGTCTGCCGTGCAACGGCGCTGTTGCCCGCGTAGCTCAC
The DNA here is from genome assembly GCF_049581445.1 of Paraburkholderia sp. Taxonomy (GTDB): domain Bacteria; phylum Pseudomonadota; class Gammaproteobacteria; order Burkholderiales; family Burkholderiaceae; genus Paraburkholderia. The sequence goes on from NZ_JBAURZ010000318.1 coordinate 34,071, forward strand.
GATATTTCGCCGTAGCGCAGTGACGCTACCGATGTCGCCAGTGCGTCCGGCCACATCTTCCCACACTCCGTTCTGTCCGGCGCCATTGACGACCAGGACCTTGACGCCCGGTTTGAGCAGATCGGCGAATCCGTGAATATGGTGTGGATTGCCGGGACGCACGAGAATTGACATGGGCCGCAGATAGAGCGGCACGGGCGCATCAGGTGTCAACTGGTCCCCCATCGCTACTACGAAGTCGGACATCATCGTCTCCGAGCCGGAGTAGATGACATCGGCGTCCTCACGTGCGTGATCCATCCACGCAGGCGCTGGGCCTGCGGTCACCTCGACATGCGTGCCCGTCTTCTTCTCGAATGCGGCAGCGGCTTCCTTCATCGCGGGTGCCGGACCACCCGGTCCATAGACGTGAAGCACCGATTGCGCAGCGGCAACGCCCGATGCCAGCGCAAAACAAAGCGCGCCGACAGCGCGCAATGCGAGATTCATGATCTGTTTCCTCGTCGAGTGATATCGGGTGCTACAGGTATGGCGAACACCGCTGCGTCGCTTTTATTCCGGTACGAACGGTTTTCCGTGTGAGGACATATCTACCAGCCGCACGCGCTTGGCAAATACCGAACTTGCGTCCAATCCACACATGGATACCGCCGAACCGGTTAAGCGCGCCCCGGCTGCTGCAAACACGGTGCATGAAACAGGTTTCCCTTCAACATCCCGTTGATTGTGTGTGTCACAACCAGCAGCCAGAAGCCGAATAGCGCCAGCGCCAGCAACATGCCAATCACGGCGAATGGGACAAACATCGTAATCCGATAGAGCGCGAAGGTCGCTGCCGCATAAACGCCGATCGGGAAGGTAAAGCCCCACCACCCCAGATTGAACGTCATGCCGTCGCGTTGATAGCGCATGGTAAGAATCGCGGCCATCAGCAGCCACCAGATGCCCACGCCCCAGAGCAACAGCCCGGCAAACAATCCGAAATCCCGTGCGAAGGCTGCAACGGGGGCAAGCGTCGTACCGGCGAACAGCGCCGGTGTCGCCTGACCGAGCAGTAATAGTCCGAGGCTACCCGTGCCAATGGGCCCAAGTGTGAGCCACGAGGACGCTGCCATATCGCGGTGCGGCAGCTTGTGGAGCGCGAGGCGCAGGAACACGATGGTGAGGACGGAAAACGCCAGAGGCACCGAAATGGCCCACAGTACGTAGCCGGTTGCAACCATCAACTGGGCTGCGGCATGCGGCAGATGTGGCGCAAGCACGGCGGCGCTCGAGGCAGTCACTTCCGGCGCAACCAGTGGCAGCAGCCAGACGGCCGTGATCTGCTCGGCCGAATGCTGCTGGCTCGTGAACATGCGATACGGGACAAGACAGGCGAAGAACACCGCTAGCGCCGCGTCCACCCACCAGAGAACATGGGCGATGTTGAGCACAGCCGGACCAAACAGACCGGGGCCGAAGATGGCGAGTCCGTTGACAATCGGAATCAAGCCCATCGGAATCGTGCCAAGGAACATTGACTGGACCGGATGATCAAGCAACGGCCGAATCGTCTGCGGATAGAGTATGAGGCGCGCTGCGAAGAGCACGGCGAAGCTGCAGAACAGCGCGCTGTCGACGGCCCACAGCGTTAATGCGATCTGGTGGCGGCCCGGAAACTCTATCGGTAGCGCAAGCAGGATCAGGAAGACAATCCCCGTCCCCATGGTCATCGCAAACCAGTTCGGGGTGAACTGACGAATCATCTGGCTATGGCTGCTCCCGAGACGAAACCCGTCGCGGCGTGACGCCGTCCGCTTGCTGGCGTGGGTGAGGCTGCTCATTTGACGCGCTCCTTTCGGTGGGCTCGAGGGCCCTAAGTGATGCACCCAGTCTAGGAGTGCGCGTTTTATATGAAAAATACATCCTTGGTATTCGATCCATGCTTCGTTGATATGCGAATTCCCGTAGCCGATGGGCCGCCGACTTCGCGCCTATTGAATGCAAATCTTGCTCAGTTCCACCGTCCGCCGATATACGTGTCTGTCTAGCCACGAGACATACATGTACTCGTCGTATGCGTTGCTACCAACGAAAATCCAGGTTGAAAGGACGTTGTTCATGACACCCTCCTGCTTTGTCCGGTTACGAAAGACCGGGTGGCTGAACCGAGATAGCGACCTCCACATCCAGCACTCCCATGTCAAGGCAAACACGCTGCCGGCCTGAATATTCCATTTCGCTGGACCTATACGCCCAGCACATAGGGGCCATCACAACAACGTATTTCTATTCCATCTGTTTGGCACATACGATGCGGGTCATGAAGTTGCGCAGTAGAGGCAAGACTGAATGCCGGGCACGATCGGAACGAAAAAAAATCCGCACCACCCGGGAATAAATCCTCCCAAAGTGGGTTTGCCCTGAGGTACCCGGCATGCATGATCTCCAATGCCGTGGAAACTCAAGACATATACGTGCTCCTGATTGTGGGGGCGCCTGCAGGGGCGTTGTAAATAGATGGCGTACGAGAAAAATGCTAAGGGTCCTGAATATCCACGACGAACCTGTTCTCGGACAGGAAATCACCACCAGCCTCATCTCCTCCGGATTCAGTGTCGACATGACGCGTCTGGGGCTGACCGGTGTGAAGCGCGCCATCGCACATAACTACGACGTGGTGGTGCTCGGTCAAACTCTACCGGATGTTACTGGCCCAGCGGTCGTCTCCGCCTTGCGCGGAATAGGCGTTCAAACGCCAGTAATCATGGTAAGTAGTACGTCCGATATCGCACAGCGGATACAGGGTTTGCGCGCCGGCGCAGACGACTACCTGGTGATGCCGTTTTCGCCCGACGAGATGTTGGCTCGCGTTGAGGTACTGCTTCGAAAAAGAGTACCGCCCACCAAAGACAGCGCGGTCTTACGGACCAGCACATTCGAACTCGATCTTGTAAAACATCATATCGTCCATGAGGGACGCAAGCAGCATCTGCTACCTACGGAATGCCGCCTGCTCGAATTCATGATTCATCATGCCGGGCGAATTCTCACTCGATGCGAGATCTTCGAATCCGTCTGGGATCACCACTTCGATCCGGGTACCAATTCGATAGATGTGCACGTGGGGAAGCTACGCAAGAAGCTCGCAGCTCTCGGATTGCCTTCAATGATTCTCACGATTCGCGGTGCGGGGTATCGATTTGAGGGTCTTGTGACCTAGCGCACTTCGACGCGTCCGGCAAAGACCGTCCCAATCATCAGCAAACTGGGCTTCGACCGATCCAGCCACTGCTGCGCCTCTCCGTGGGCGAGACGCGCGAGCGTCAACGCGAGCCGTCGCTCGTCGCCCGTACTGCATGCCTCCACAATGGCAACGGGTGTGGCGCCTGAGCGGCCAGCATTGATCATCTGACGGGCAATCGCCTGCGCGTCATCTCGTCCCATGTAAAACACCAGTGAATCGGCATTGGCCAGTTCTTGAATTGCGCCTGTGTCGGCCGCGCGGCTGCGGGTCACCAACGCCACGCTCCTCGATACACCCCGAAGCGTCAGCGAACAGCGCAGGGACGCAGCTCCGGCAAGCGCGGCGGTAATACCCGGCACGATTTCATACTCGATCCCGGCGGCTTCGAGCGCACGCATCTCTTCGTCCGCGCGCCCGAACAGCATCGGATCACCTCCTTTTAGCCTCACTACGACAGCATGCTGGCGTGCTGCATCGACAATCAGCTCGTTGATGAAATGCTGAGTCATCGAATGCTGGCCGCAGCGCTTGCCCACCGCAACCCTTCGGGCACGCGGCGGTGCATGGTCAAGCATGGCGGGTTCCACCAACGCATCGTGCATCACCACGTCGGCCTTCGCCAGCAGCCGCACCCCTCGCACGGTAATGAGATCCGCTGCACCGGGACCCGCGCCAATCAGATACACCTTGCCTGTCCGTTTTGTCTGCCGGGTGTCGTGAGACGTGCTCGCTCCCACCCATCCGCCCGCTTCCGTCCTTTCGGTGTGCGTCGTGCTCATGCTGACGTCTTTTGCGCTGCCGTAGCCGCTGCGGCAGCAGCTTCGCGACGGCGGAACAGCGGCGACGGATCGTCGAACGCGCCTTGGTATTGCACAGTGAATTCGTCGAACGCCTTGAGCGCGTCGTGCAGATCCTTGTCGGCCCGCACCGCGTAGGCGTCAAACCCGCAGCGGAACATGAAGCGCAACTGGTCGCGCAGCACGTCGCCAATCGCGCGAATCTCGCCCTTGTAGCCATAGCGCTCGCGTAACAGGCGCGCAATGCTGAAGCCACGGCCATCGCGGAACACGGGGAAGTCCACCGCGATCAGCGCAATCTTGTCAAAGTCGGCGACGATATCCGCCGGTTCGCTGTCCGGCTCGAGCCATATGGCAATTTCAGCTGCGCTGCGCGAAGCCGTCAGCGCCTCGCGTTCAGCCTGCCACAATGCCAAAGGCGCGATCAGCTTGCCGCCCGGCAGCGCATCCACGGCGGGCAACGTACCGTCTTCCGCTGCGCGCACCACGGTCCAGTCGTCGTTGACGATTGCACGGTTCTTGATGATAGCAGCCATCTGTCCAGTATCCTTTGGTCGCGGTTACGCGTGAGCCGGTTGACGCGACGCGTACACGCGTTCCTTGAACGGGGTGATGCCGATGCGGCTGTACGTTTCGATGAAACGCTCGCCTTCGATG
>NZ_JBAURZ010000319.1:0-18609 GCF_049581445.1 Paraburkholderia sp.
CTGCGACGGACGTTGCTGCGGCGCGGCCGCTGGGCCGCGCATACCGGCTTTGGGATCGAGTACGAACTGAACGTCGACAGGCGCGTGCCAAAAATCACGCGCCATATCTGAAATGCGGCCGGAAAACTGGCTTTTGACCCAGTCAAGCTTAAAGCGGTTGGGCGCTGCGATGCTCAAGGTGTTCGCTGCTGCATCGAACGCAACCGGGGCCAACGGTTTGATCCACGTCACGTACTGCTGGGGCGTAAGCTCGCGCTCTAGCAGTGCGGAACAGTGTTGCCAGAATTCGTTCATCGAGTTGCTATCTTTATATGCACGACGGCCCGCCGCCGCCCCTGTTGCGCTTACGCAACAAGGCCCTGAGCGGCCAGGCGGGACTGCTCCAGGCGCTTGTTCCACAAGGGTTTGCGGGGCAAGCGGGCCGGAGCGGCGTGCAGGATTTTTGGGAAGTAGGACGAGATTCTAACGCCAAAACAATCAGGAAAGGGAGTTATCCACAGGGACCGATCAAACATCAGGCGGCGTCCCAGCCTGTGGAATAAGCGCCTAAACTATTGACGACCAAGAGAAAACCGGTTTAAATAGCGGGTTCCGCGAAAACCAATTTTTGAACCACCGGCCATTGCACTTTCCGCGATGCTCGCGCGGTTAATTCTCTGCCAAGTGAGAGCAACATGAAACGTACTTACCAACCTTCCGTTACCCGTCGCAAGCGTACCCACGGCTTTCGCGTTCGCATGAAGACCGCAGGTGGCCGCAAGGTCATCAACGCACGTCGCGCGAAGGGCCGCAAGCGCCTCGCCATCTAAGGCTGGCGAGCGGATTGCGCGCTCCGTCTGTGCAATGCGAAGACCGCGGTAACGTGGGAACGGCTGGAGTAGCGCAGCAACAGGGCTCGGTTCCGTTGCGAGCGCAAGCCGCCTTCCCCAAAGCCGCAAGGCTGCTAAAAACGGATGAATTTTCATCCGTTTTTCGTTTGCGCCCGTGGCGCCGCTCCGCGCACTTTGTTGTGTACGGCCGGCCCACCGGCAACGACGCACGCCTTGGCCTCGTGATCGGCAAGAAGTATGCGCCGCGCGCGGTCACGCGTAATCTGGTACGTCGTCTCGCGCGTGAAGCCTTCAGGCAGCGCCGAGCGGAGTTCGGCGGTTGGGACGTGCTGCTGCGGTTGCACACGCGCTTCGACAGGAAGGCTATGCCGGGCGCCTCGTCGCTGCCATTAAAGGCGTTGTGCCGTAGCGAAATAGAGGCGCTGCTCGACAAGGCAGCGCGCGAAATTGCCCGTCGTGAGGCGCCCCCCGCGGAGGCACCGGCGACGCAATGACGCTCATGGAGACGCTCATGGGGCTGTTCAAGTGCTTTGGCCTTGGCCGCCGCTCGGGCGTCGCCCGGTATCCCTCCTTGGGCGGCGCCGGTTCGCCGCACTAGTCATGCAAACGGTACTTTTCGCTTTATTGCGTTTCTACAAGGTTGCCGTGAGCCCCCTGCTCGGCAGCCGCTGCCGTTTTTATCCTTCCTGTTCAGATTACGCACGCGAAGCAATCCAGTATCATGGCGCCGCGCGTGGTACTTACCTCGCCGCCAGGCGCCTGTGCCGCTGTCACCCGTTTTCGGCGGGCGGCATCGATCTTGTCCCGCCTCCCACTTCTGAAAAGCGCTGACGCGCCGTTCCATCGACACTGAGACAACGCATGGATATCAAACGCACCGTCCTATGGGTCATCTTCTTCATGTCAGCGGTCATGCTGTTCGACAACTGGCAACGCGACCACGGACGCCCGTCGATGTTCTTCCCGAGCGCCACGCCGACGCAAACTGCGGCCAGCGCTGCACCGGGAACGACTACGCCGGGAACCCAGCCCGCTGACCTGCCGGCGACGAACACCACCCCTACTGGCAATGCGGCACCTGCCGCGCAAGCCCAGCTGATCCCGTTCACGACCGACGTCTATAGCGGTGAGATCGATACGCGCGGCGGTACGCTGTCGAAGCTGTCGCTCATCAACAAGGGCAACGGCAAGCAGCCGGATCTCGTCATCACCCTGTTCGACCACACCGCCGATCACACTTATCTGGCGCGCACGGGTCTACTGGGCGGCGATTTCCCGAATCACACAGACATCTACACGCCGGTTCCAAACCAGCCGCACGATCTGACGGGCGACGCCAAGTCGTTCTCGCTCAGCTTCGAGTCGCCGGTCAAGGGTGGCGTGAAGGTCGTGAAGACGTATACGTTCACGCGCGGCAGCTACGTGATCGGCGTCGATACGAAGATCGTCAACGTGGGCTCGACGCCGGTAACGCCGACCGTCTACATGGAACTGGTGCGCGACAGCCAGCCGGTGGAAACGCCGCGCTTCTCGCATACGTTCATCGGACCGGCTGTCTACACAGATCAGCACCACTTCCAGAAGATGACGTTCAGCGACGTCGACAAGAACAAGCAGGATTACGCGACCACGGCCGACAATGGCTGGATTGCGATGGTCCAGCACTACTTCGCGACGGCGTGGATTCCCCAACAGGGCGTCAAGCGCGATATCTATGTCGAGAAGATCGATCCGTCGCTGTATCGCGTCGGTGTGAAGGAAGCCGTGCCGACCATTGCGCCGGGTCAATCGGCTGATGTGTCCGCGCGCCTGTTCGCCGGTCCGGAAGAAGAGCGCATGCTCGAAGGCATCGCTCCGGGTCTGGAGCTGGTGAAGGACTATGGCTGGGTCACGATCATCGCCAAGCCGCTGTTCTGGCTACTCGAGAAGATTCACAGCTACGTGGGCAACTGGGGCTGGTCGATCGTGCTCCTGACGCTCCTGATCAAGGCCGTGTTCTTCCCGCTTTCGGCGGCAAGCTACAAGTCGATGGCGCGCATGAAGGCGATCACGCCGCGTATGCAAGCCCTGCGCGAACGCTTCAAGGGCGATCCGCAGAAGATGAATTCGGCGCTGATGGAGTTGTACAAGACCGAGAAGGTCAATCCGTTCGGCGGCTGTCTGCCGGTGGTGATCCAGATTCCGGTGTTCATCTCGCTGTATTGGGTGTTGCTGTCGTCGGTGGAAATGCGCGGCGCGCCGTGGATTCTCTGGATTCACGATCTGTCACAGCAAGACCCGTTCTTCATCCTGCCGGTGCTGATGGCCGTTTCGATGTTCCTGCAGACGCGTCTGAACCCGACGCCGCCGGACCCGGTTCAAGCCAAGATGATGATGTTCATGCCGATCGCGTTCTCGGTCATGTTCTTCTTCTTCCCGGCCGGTCTGGTGCTGTACTACGTCGTCAACAACGTGCTGTCGATCGCCCAGCAGTACTACATCACACGGATGATGGGTAAGCCGAAGACCAAGGCGGCTGCGTAATAGCTGCCTGGTTTGAGGTCTGAAGCGGGACGGTGACGCTTAATCAACGCCCTGCCCGCTTTCCACAAACCTCATCAGTGCGCGGCACAAGCCGCAAAAAAAGCCGCCCGGCGTGAAAGCCGGGCGGCTTTTTCTTTGCGCGGTCGACCCGCGCAACTCACTTCTTATTGATGTCGTATAAGCGGTCGACAAAATCCTCGACCAGGTTCCGGTCCCCCGGCGCCAACTCTCTGACCTTCGAGACAAACTGGATTTCCTCAGGCGTTGGCGGCGGGTATTTCTCGCCGGGCGCGAGCGGCTTGGGCCGCGCAACAGGGGGCGGCCCGTAGTGCAGCCAATGGACATCCACGCCTAGCCAGTCGGCCAGTGTTTGCAACTTATCGTTTGTCGGGATGGTCCGACCCGATAGCCATTTATGCACGGTTTGCGGTGAAACCGGCGCGTCGCCACGGTAAAGCTTATTAAACTCGCGGGCGAGTTGAGTCGCGCCCTTCAGATTCTTCTTTCGGGCAATCTCGGCGCTCAGCCTGGCGGAGAACGCTTGCTTTTCTTGGGAGGTCGGCATGGGCGAGATTGTGCAACCCGTCGGTCCATTAGTGGACAACCAGTTAGGCTACAATTTCACGCAGATAAGATATTTTTAGCCTGAAATAAGCGCCAGATAAAGCGCGAGGCGATCTGCGAAAAGTTGCGTTTTGCCCTGTTTTTGTGACTCAGGTCACCTCAGGTCGTTAGCCCAGCTCTTATCGGGACGCGATTTTATCTTATCGCATGTAAGATAATTCTTAGTGGCTCCTATGGATGCGGCGCGAGTCTCACATGACCGCCAGCGCCGAACCCGGCCAGGTAGCCGCGTTACAATGCCTGGCGCCCGATTGGGCCTCACCATTCCCTCTGTTCTCGCGTCCAACTCCATGCTCGCCACCGACTCCGATCCGATCGTCGCCATTGCCACAGCGCCCGGTCGCGGAGGGATTGGCGTAGTGCGGGTATCGTTCGGGCGCGCCGGGGCAACGGCGGCCGAGCCGCTGATGCAGGCGCTGACTGGCCAGATCCTCGCGCCGCGTCATGCGAGCTATGTTCCCTTTCTCGACGGCAGCGGCAATGCACTCGATCGCGGCATAGCGCTGTACTTCCCGGCGCCCCATTCCTACACCGGCGAGCATGTGCTGGAGTTGCAGGGCCACGGCGGTCCAATCGTGCTGCAACTGGTTCTGCAACGCTGCATCGACGCCGGGCGCGCGGCCGGCTTACGCCTCGCAGAGCCGGGCGAATTCACCCGCCGCGCGTTCCTGAACGACAAGCTCGATCTGGCTCAGGCCGAGGCCGTCGCCGATCTGATCGAGGCGAGCACCGAGGCGGCGGTACGCTCGGCTGGCCGCTCGCTGGACGGCGTCTTCTCCCGCGATATCCACGCCATGGTCGAAGAGGTCATCACGTTGCGAATGTTGGTCGAGGCGACGCTAGATTTCCCGGAAGAAGAGATCGACTTCCTCGAAGCCGCCGATGCGCGCGGCAAGCTCACGCGTATCCGCGCGCAGCTTGCGCATGTGCTCAACGAGGCGCGTCAGGGGGCGTTGCTGCGTGAGGGCCTGTCCGTGGTGCTGGCCGGGCAGCCGAATGTCGGTAAATCGTCGTTGCTCAATGCGCTGGCCGGCGCCGAGCTGGCCATCGTCACGCCCATCGCCGGCACGACGCGCGACAAAGTCGCGCAAACCATCCAGATCGAAGGGATTCCGCTTCATGTGATCGACACCGCCGGCCTGCGCGAGACCGACGACGAAGTGGAAAAGATCGGCATCGCGCGCACCTGGAGCGAGATTGAGCGCGCGGACGTGGTGCTGCATCTGCTGGACGCACGCACCGGTATGAACGCCGAAGATGTAACGATTGCCGCGCGTTTTTCAGTCGGCGTGCCGGTTCTGCGCGTGCTCAACAAGACCGATCTCACCGATATCGCCCCGACCGTCACCACGTTGGATGAAACAGCGCGCGTCGACCTCCGTGAGGTTCGGCTATCGGCGAAGCAAGGGGACGGTATCGCGCTGCTGCGCGCCGAGTTGCTGCGCATCGCCGGATGGCAGGCGGGCGCGGAAAGTGTGTATCTGGCGCGCGAGCGGCATCTGATCGCGCTGCGGGCCGCGCAAGAACACCTTTCGACCGCTGCGCAACACGCGGATCAAAATGCCCAGGCGCTTGATCTGTTCGCCGAGGAACTGCGCCTCGCGCAGGAGCAACTGAATTCGATTACCGGTGAATTCACCTCGGACGATTTACTCGGAGTGATTTTCAGCCGTTTTTGTATAGGCAAGTAGAGGGTGGGTTTGCCGGGCGAGTCGATCATTTAGAAAACGCCTATATAGGCGATGCGAAATCCCTAAATCTACCGCTATACTGCGAACCATATCAACTCGCGTTGGTTGGTACACAAGATGGCATTTGCGCGATTTGAAATGTCCTGTGTACCAATGATCCAAGCATGCCAAAATCCGCTACCCCACTCAGCGAAACGCAAATCCGCGCGATGGAGGCCCGCGCGACACGCTATTCCATCGCGGACGGCAATGGCCTTGTGCTGGAAGTCATGCCAACCGGCACCAAAGTTTGGCGTTTTCGCTTCTCGCTCGACGGCAAACGACAGCCGCTAACGACCATCGGCGATTACCGACGGATCTCGCTGCGGGTTGCGCGGGAGCGTGCACGAAAATACGCCGAAATGGTCGCATCTGGGGTTTCACCTGCCGCGACTGCCCGGCGTGACCGCGGCGCTGAAAAGCGCGTCGATCTTCTGCGCGATGCAGCCGAGCTCTATATGGCCACTGCGATGAGCGTCAAGTCAGAGGAATACCAGCGCACCACCCGCCGGGCGCTCGACAAGGACGTGCTGAAGGCCGTCGGAAGTAAGCCCATCAGCGGGGTCACGAGCGAAGATATTGTCGCGATATGCGAGCGGATAAAGCAACGTGGCTCGCCGAAAATGGCATTGCATACCCGCAACGTGGTGAAGCGTCTCTATGAATTCCTGATCGCGCGGCAACTGGCCACCAGCAATCCGGCGTTGACCGTACCGGCGCGCTTCATTGCAACCCCGGACAGCCGCACGCGGGTACTCAGCGTAGATGAAATTGGCAAGATGCTGCGCGCGATCCATGCTTCCAACATTCGAAGGCCGCTAAAGCTTGCGTTACACCTGCTCATCCTGACCATGGTCCGCAAGTCGGAACTGATCGAAGCAACCTGGTCGGAGTTCGACCTCAAGGCGGCACTGTGGCGAATCCCCGCTGCGAGGATGAGAAATGGTGAAGAGCATTGCGTGTATCTACCGCATCAGGCGGTCGCTATGCTACGCGAGTTGCGTGAGACGAAGAGCCGCCGACGCTATGTGTTTCCGACCGTGCGCGGCGAGGAGGATCGTCCGATTGCGAAAAGCACACTAAATCAGGCCGTAAAGGCGCTCGGACTCGACGTCGAGCATTTTGTCTTGCACGACTTCCGCCGCACAGCGGCCACGCATTTGCACGATATGGGGCTGCCGTCAGCGGCAATAGAGCAGGCGCTCGCCCGCGCCGCCGGAGAAGAAAATGCAACGGCGCAGGCTGAGCAAGCCGATGAGCAACGCAACGGCCTGCAGCGATGGGCTGACTTTGTCGACGAGCAGGTCAGTGGAGGCGGACAACGGCGTTGAGATGCAGGCTTGGCGGGAGCGTCGGGAGGCTGGGAATGCCCTTGCTGGTGTCGCGTGAAATGAACGTTTAGTGCCTAAGTTGCGCCAAGCGGATCAGTTTTTGGTACACACAAAATAATCTATCTCGTATGCATCCAATTTTTACGGGCATCACGACCGTTTTTGCTAGGTTACCCAGCCGACGATGTCCCTCATCCCCCTGATTTGCAAGACGAAGCGGTCCGCGTGGAAGGGATCGTTATCAGACTGGGGGTAAAGCGCACGTTTTCGATGGCGCCCCTTGGCACGAACGGGATCGAAATCACCCGGCTTTTCGCGTGACCCCATGCATGCATTTGCCGCAATATGGCAGCCGATGCAGAACATGGAGCTTCATCCGACGATAGCGGGCAAGTCAGTCGGATTCCGACAAATCCAAGGCTGCTGCCGCATTCGAATCGCGTGCACCAAACCGGATGGCTTAGAGTCTCACCCGTGCGTGATCCCCCGCGCATGTTGTACCATTTTCGGCCGCCGATTTGGCGGCCTCTTTGTTCAAGAGGGCCAAAACGCTGGACTCGTCAGACACTTAACTGCCCGAATCCGTCAGGATGACTAAACTGCAAGCAAGGTTGCGTGCTTGAGGGGAGACGACCATGACCGAGTCCATGCTGGCCATTTCGATGGCGACCATCCTGATCGTATTCGGCACCGCGATTCGGGCCACGCACATCAATCGCGATCGGCTCATCAAGTGGTTCGAAAAGCACAACATCCACTGATCGCGCGCCAAACCTGGACCGGCCGCCATCACGCAGGCCCTCGACACGGGGCTCGATCACTCGCGCGCCGAAGCCGCGATTGCCTCCGCAATAGATCTGGCCTGCTTTCGTTCACCCAATTCCAATCAGTGCTTCGGCCGCGTGAAATCGTATAAACGGTGCCCATGCATACTGCTGATCATGCGACGCCGAAGATGTTCGCGCCGATAGTGCCCAACGACAAACAAGGCCGCAAAAAACAGCGCTGAGAAACCGATCGCGACACCCACCATTGTTTCGTCCATGGCTACCTCTCGCCTTCGGGTTCGTGACATTGATCTTAGATTGCCGCCCAGACTTTTGACAGCGAAATGTCCAAATATCGGGACCACAACCGCCCCAATCACCCGCAACGCGGTCATATGGACCGCCGCGTCGAAAAGAAAGCCCGCACAGGGCGGGCTAGTAGTCCTGCGTACTTCGCACACGCACTATCCGCGGGTCGGCATAGCGCAGACGTATGCTCGCTGAGTACGATCAAACGGAATGTGCGGAGACTAACCGAACGCGAAATTAATCTGGGGAGTTATGTGGTCTGGGGCGCGGACAGAACAAAAAAATCAATCACACCTTGGCGAGGATATCGCTCACGCATCGCCTAAAATAAATCCATCATCGGTCTTCGCAGTCGCGACCTCGACGGAGGGTGTCATGACGCAATCGGTATTGGCTTATTTGCTAGGGCCGCTCGTAATGGGCGTAGTAGGTGCGGCGCTATGGGCTATGTCGCACTACCATCGTGACGATAGTCACCATGGCGGCCGGCGCGAGCGCTGGCTCGATACGCACCCAGTCGACTGGATGCGTCACCGGCATTGACGCGCAACTCATGGGTCACAAGTATCCAGCGACTCTCGTGCAAGGTGGCACGCGGCCAATCTGGCGCTTATTCGCCGCCGAGCGCGCGTAAGAGGTCGCGAGCAAACGCCTCATCTCCCGCCTCCCAACCAGGTGAACCGACCGCATAATCGGCCGGGTTCGTTTTGCCTTGGGCCTTGCGAATGGCCGCAATACTCAGCGCCAGGGCCCGTGCTTCGAGATACCGTGGATGCCACGGACCGAAGGGGATGGAGTATTCGTTTTTCATGAGAGGAATGACGGCCAGTTTGGCTCAAACTTTAGTGCCCGAATGCAACCTCCGGGGATACCCCATATTGAGTCGAGCCACAGCTGCCATGACGCCCTTTCCTACCTTTACCAGCCTGCTTGCGGCGGAGGCGGCGGCGGCGCGTAGCCATACTGCCCAACCGGCGGCGGACTGCAGGCGACATAGCCACCCTGATACGGACTGTAGCAGTAGCCCGGCGGCGGCGCATACGCTTGGGGCTGATACGCCGGTTCCGCATAGGCAGGCGCCGGGGCATAGACGGGTGCCTGATACGCGACGACCGGCGCCGGGTTCAGCGCGGAGCTGACCACCGCACCAATCAACGCACCGCCAATCAAGGCGCCGACCACATCCCCGCCGTCATGTGCCGAGGCTTGTCCGGCGACCGCGAGTCCACCGGCCATCAAGAGTGCTGCCGCAATTTTTCGCATTTTTGTTTCCCCGCCATCAGGCGACGTAAGCATGCTGCGAATTGTGGAGGTCAATCGCGGAAATAGATGCTGCAAGTGGTAACCGGGAATTACGGAGGTAACACCGGACGCGACGCACAGGCCGGTCGCAGCTTGCGTGCGACCCGGACTCGCATCATGATGCTGCAGTCAGAATCCGCCATTCCCGAGGAGCGCGATGAAGTACAACGATAGCAACCCGTTTGCCAGGATTCTGCGCGGAGAACTTCCCTGCATCAAAGTCGCGGAAACCGACGCGACGCTCGCTTTCATGGATCTGATGCCGCAAGCCGACGGGCACGTGCTGGTGGTGCCTAAGGAAGCGGCTGCGGAGATTTTCGAGCTATCCGATCCAGCAACTGTGGCCTGCATGCGCATGACTCAACGGATTGCACTTGCAGTCCGGGCGGCGTTACACCCGGACGGCGTCTTTATCGGTCAGTTCAACGGGGCAGCAGCGGGTCAGACGGTGGCCCATGTGCATTTTCACGTCATTCCGCGCTGGGATGGCGTGCCGTTGCGCATGCATGCGCGTGAGATGGCGGAGCAGGAAACGCTCGAAGGGTTCGCGAAGCGCATCCGGGATCAGCTGGATAGTTGAAGTGCCCGGCTTCACAGCGTTACTGCGCAAAACCGCAGGACACGAATCACCAGGCCGCGCGCCACGCGCAGCTCATAATCCATCTAAACGGCTAGCGCGATTCGAGCATCAATGGTGATGCAGGAAACTGCGCAGCGGATGGCGCCAATCGATGTGCCGCGGATGGTCCTGCTCCGCACGCTGACGATGTTCCTGCCACAGCTCATCGGAAAACAGAAACGCCACTATCAGCAGCGGCACGACCAGAAACGCGGCTAGTATCAGGTGCTCCATGACAGCATCCTCCTATTGCCCAAATCCTTAAGTCCATTGTATCCGCACTCTGCGTGCCTGTATTGTGGGCTCGCGCTCACAAGCATCCGGCCCCTTCTGCAACGACGCGACGCCCTGGCCCCGCCCGAACTTTGTCGACCCTTGCGTGGTGGGCCTCCAGCGGGTGCTGCGGGGCAAACGCCGCTCGGCCCACGACGATCTTCAGCCCCCTCCTCGCGCCGCACGCTATCTGCTCCACGTCGGGAGTCATGCCGAGGCCTTCTTCCATGTAGCGGCGAAGATCCCCGCGCCAATCAGCAACGTCCCACCGGTGCGATTTACAACCCCCTGCACGCGTGGACTACGGATCGCCCGCCGCGCGGCCGAGGCAAGCATGGCGTAACCGAAGGCGTTCAGTGTGCCCAGCAGAACGAACGTCGCTTCGAAAATAACGATTTGCGGTGCGGCAGCAGCATGGGCGTCGATAAACTGCGGCACGAACGCCACGAAAAAAATAATGCTTTTCGGATTCAGTGCCGTGACGGCGAACGCGTGCGTGAAGATGCGACTCGTGCGCGTTTCCGCCGTGTCCATCTGATCGGCGCCCTCACCCGTCTGAATCGGCGCACGCCACAACCTGATGCCCAGATAGATCAGGTAGGCCGCACCGACCCACTTCAGCGCCGTGAACATGGCCGCAGAAGCCGCGAGAATCACACCCAGGCCCAGCATCGACGCTGTCATCGAGGTCAGGTCGCCAAGCGCGACGCCGGCGGTCGTGACCAGCGCGAAGCGGCGGCCATGTCCTAGCGCGTACGAAATCACGAGCAGAACGGTCGGGCCTGGGATGGCGACGAGGATCGCCGAAGCAATCGCAAAGGGAAGCCAGTGCGCAAGTGTCATAAGTCGTCTCCCGAAAGTGGCTGATTTATCCATGAACTTTCAGTGGGCGCAAGCGCCTTTTAAGCGTTCTCGTCAGGCCCCGCGTATCCCGTAGCGAAGGCCTGGCACCTTTTTTATTCTGCGACTAACCCTATATCTCGTGTTTTTTCAATTATCTGGGGAATGACTTTGTGTGCGCCGCATCAAGTCGTTTTGCGTTTCCATTAAATCACTTAATTAGAGGTACTCGTTTACGCGTATGCATGCCGCAAACCATTGCCAGTTAAAGCGAGTCGCTTTGGGAAACCATAAGGAATCCGTCATAAATCCTGATGTTTGCGCCTTGGCATCAATGTCAGGATCACTTAAAAGCAGGTGCGACAATTCGCCACTGTTGCGAGCGCACACAAGATGTGCTTGTCGCCGGCCTAACTTCTCCTAAAGTGCAAGATGCGGGTGACGCCTAGAAGTTAAATACATAGCTAACCTGGGTAATAACCCGCACGGAGGCAAAATATGAAATCGCGAATCGCTCTTCTCTTCGCAATGGCGGGTTTGTTTGCCGTTTCAGCGGCGCAAGCTCAAGACATGGTCCTCAAGCCGCAGCAGACCATCCAGTTCAAGCCTAATGCTTATGGCTGTCTGTCGAAGGATAAGCTCGACGCGGCCGATCAGCACGCGCAAGCAGGCGAGCAGCAGCAAATGCAGGAATTCTTCTCCGGCTACCAGTGCCTCTCGACTCCGGAGAATTCTAGTTTCCGCGTAGTGCGCGTGGTCGGTCATGACGTCGAATTCGTCAATTCCGGCAATAGCGACACCACAGGCCTCTGGGCAAACGACCGGTTCATCAAACAGTAGTCCGACCGATCGTGCTCTGGTATTGAACCAGGGCGCGATATCGAATTGCTTCGGCCTTCAAAAGGCCGGGTGCTGGATTTGCGTGCGTAAAGTCCTGCGTCCTGGAATGACGTAAATGGAAACGGCTGGGCATTTGCTCCGCCCTTTTATTTTTGTGCACCAGGTTCGTATCCGAGCGCGGCTTTATGCGGCGCTCAAGACGTAAAAAAACCGATGCGAATTACTCCGCATCGGCATCACGCCTTCTCGCAAAGCGCAGGAAGAAAGGGACAATCCTTCAGTGGTTCAATGTGAATCTCGCGGCACGGCTGCGCCGCTCGATCCCACCAGGAAGTCGAGATCCGCGCCCTGGTCAGCCTGCAGCACGTGCTCGACATAAAGCTTGTAGTAGCCGCGGGCGGGCGCCTCAGGCGCCTGCCATGCGGAGCGGCGGCGAGCCAGCTCTTCGTCGGACACTTCAAGATGCAGGCGTCGCGCCTCCACGTCCAGTTCGATCATGTCGCCGGTCTGCACGAGGGCAAGCGGGCCGCCAGCGGCCGCCTCCGGTGACACGTGCAGCACCACCGCGCCGTATGCCGTCCCACTCATGCGGCCATCCGAGATGCGCACCATGTCCGTAATGCCCTTTTGCAGCACCTTCTTCGGCAGCGGCATGTTGCCCACTTCCGCAAAGCCCGGATAGCCCTTCGGCCCTGCGCCCTTGAGCACCATGATGCAGTGTTCGTCGATATCGAGCGAATCGTCATCAACCTTGGCGTGCAGTTCCTCGATGTTCTCGAACACCACCGCGCGGCCACGATGCTTCAGCAGATGCGGTGTCGCGGCTGACGGCTTGATCACCGCGCCGTTCGGCGCGAGGTTGCCCTTCAGCACCGCAATGCCAGCCTTGGGTTTGAACGGCTCGGCGAACGTCGTGATGACCTTTTCGTCGTAATTCGCCGCGTTGCTCACGTTGTCCCAGATGGTCTTGCCATTGACGGTCAACGCTTCTTTGTGCAGCAAACCCTGCTCGCCGAGTTGCTTCAGGACCGCCGGCAAGCCGCCTGCGTAGTAGAAGTCCTCCATCAGGTATTCGCCGGATGGTTGCAGGTTCACCAGACACGGTACATTCGACCCCAGCTCCCAGTCTTCGAGTGTCAGCTCGACGCCGATGCGTTTCGCCAGCGCGATCAGATGCACCACCGCATTCGTCGAGCCGCCGATCGCGGCATTGGTGCGAATCGCGTTCTCGAACGCCTGCCGGGTCAGAATCTTGTCCATCGTCAGGTCTTCGCGGACCATGTCCACGATGCGCCGACCGGCCAGATGCGCGAGCACCTGACGCCGTGCGTCCACGGCCGGAATGGCCGCGTTGTGCGGCAGGCCCATGCCGAGCGATTCGACCATCGAGGCCATCGTCGATGCCGTCCCCATAGTCATGCAGTGGCCGCGCGAGCGGTTCATGCACGATTCGGCCTCGGTGAATTCTTCCTGCGTCATCGTGCCGGCGCGCACTTCCTCCGACATCTGCCAGACGCCCGTGCCCGAGCCAATATTCTTGCCGCGGAACCGGCCATTGAGCATCGGCCCACCAGAGACGGCGAGCGCGGGCAAATTGCACGACGCCGCGCCCATCAGCAGCGCGGGCGTGGTCTTGTCGCATCCCACCAGCAGGATGACGCCATCCATCGGATTGCCGCGAATCGATTCCTCAACGTCCATCGACGCGAGGTTGCGAAACAGCATCGCTGTAGGGCGTAGATTGGTTTCGCCCAGCGACATCACCGGAAACTCCAGCGGCAGGCCGCCCGCTTCGTGGACGCCTTTTTTCACATACTCGGCGAGCTCGCGAAAGTGCGCATTGCACGGCGTCAATTCGGACCACGTATTGCAGATGCCGATCACCGGCCTGCCGTCGAATTCGTCGTGCGGGATGCCCTGGTTTTTCATCCACGAGCGGTGCAAAAAGCCGTCGCGGTCTTTCAGGCCAAACCACGCCTGACTACGCAGTGGCTTTTTGGTCTGGTTTGAATCAGCCATTTATGTCTCCTGTGTCGACCGGCCCTAGCGCTTTTGCGCTAACTCCGGTCCCATGTAAAGGTTGCTGTTGAAAGTCTTGTAGGTCGCGCGGTGACGGGTCATTCAACACGGGTCAATGGACGCGCTTGCTGCGGCGGAACTGATCAAACAGTACCGCTAAAAGCAAAATGCCGCCGCGAATCAGGTATTGGTAAAAAGTCGGCACGTTCAGCAGGCTCATGGCGTCCTGCACGGAGCCCATGATCAGCACGCCCACCAGCACGCCGGAAATCGTCGCGACACCGCCCGTCAGCGAAACGCCGCCAAGCACGCACGCGGAAATCACCCCCAGCTCCAGGCCGACCGAAGTCTTCGGATCGCCAAGACTCATGCGCGAGGCCAGCATGACGCCGGCAAAACCGGTGACGAGCCCTTGCAGCACAAAGACGGTGATCTTGATGCGCGTGACCGGCAAGCCGGCGAGGAGGGCGGCTTCGCTGTTCCCGCCGACGGCCAGCACGTTCTTGCCGAACACGGTCTTTTTCAGCAGAAAGCCGAACAGAATAAAGCCGACGATGTTGCTCCAGATCGGATATGAAATGCCGAGGAACGAGCCGCCACCGAGGTCAAAGAAACGCTCTTCGGAAATCATCACTGCATCGCCATTCGATGTGATGAAGGCGAGGCCGCGCACCACCTCCATCATTGCCAGCGTGACGATCAGCGAATTGATCTTGTAGCGTGCCACCAGCACGCCATTGACGAGCCCAACCGCACCGCCCGCGAGAATGCCAGCCGCTACCCCGAACAGCACGCTATGCGTCGCCGTAATCAGCGTTGACGCCACCACGCCCGCGAAGGCGACAATCGACGCCACCGAAAGATCCACTTCGCCGAGCGCGAGGACGAACATCATGGTGACGGAGATCGAGCCAATCAACGTGACCGACAGCAGCAGCCCCTGGATATTGCGCGAGCTGATGAAGTCCGGCACGGTGAACGACAGCACGGCAAACAGGATGATGAACACCATCACGATGCCGGACTTGTTGATCAAATCCCACGTCCGCGCAGCACGAGCGGTAATGCCGTTGGAAACGGCGGGCGTAGCGCTGGGGTTGGTGTCGGTTGATTGCGTTTGCATGTTGTCTGATTCCTTGAGCAAGTGCTGTCTGATCTCACTTGTCGTTCAGTTACGTTCTACGAAATATCTCTTGTCCTAGCGGGGCAGCGCGAGCTTGATCAGCGCGTCAGGCGTCGAGTCCGCTTTCGGCAGATCGCCGACGATGCGCCCCTCCTTCATCACGAGGACACGATCCGCAATACCGATCACTTCGGCCAGATCGCTCGACACGACGATCACCGTGCGCCCCGCTTCGGCGAGCCCGTACAGCAGGCCGTAAATCTCGCTACGCGCGCCGACATCGATACCCCGTGTTGGCTCATCCATCAGGAACACGTCAATCTCTTCGGCCAGCCAGCGCGACAAAATCACCTTCTGCTGATTGCCGCCGGATAGCGTGCCGATAGGGGTGTCGCCATTGCGGGTTTTGATGGCCAGCTTTGCGATGAAGTCTTTCGCGGTCTGCGATTCCTTGCGACCATTAAGTACGTTGAAGCGGCTGAAGTGCCGGCGGCAACTGATGTTCAGGTTGTCCGCAACCGAGGCGATCGAGACAATGCCTTCCTGCTTGCGGTCCTCGGGGCACAGCGCAACGCCCGCGCGCACCGCATCGCGCGGCGTGGCGAAGCGCACGCGTTGGCCCTTGAGAGCGATTTCGCCGCCACTCGGTTTGACTGCGCCGTAGATCAGCTTCATCAACTCGGAGCGGCCAGCACCGACGAGTCCAAAGAAACCCACAATCTCGCCAGCACGTGCGACAAACGAGGCCGGCTCTTTCAAGCCCGGTCCCATCAGTTGCTTCACTTCGAGTTGCACGGCGCCAGTGGCGCGCGGACGATAGCCATACACGTCGGCGATCGAGCGGCCCACCATGCTGCTAATCAAGCGATCGCGATCGAGTCCCTCGCCAGCTTCAAAGGTATCGATGTGACGTCCGTCGCGGAACACCGTCACCCGGTCACATAGCTCGTACACCTCGTCCATGCGATGCGTGACGTAGATGATCGCGCGTCCTTCGCCTTTCAGCGCGCGGATGATGCGGAATAGCTGAGTCGTCTCGCGCGACGACAGTGAACTGGTCGGCTCATCGAATGCAATGACGCGCGCGTCGCGCATCAGGGCCTTGCCGATTTCGATCATCTGCCGCTGACCAATGGACAGATGCTTGACCTGTTGCGCCGGATCGATCTTTTCACCAAGGCGCTCGAGCTCCCTCATTGCGCGCGCGAGCATTGCTTTCTCATCGAGCACACCAAAGCGGTTGGGGAGGGCGCCGAGCATCAGGTTCTCCGCTACCGTCAACTCCGGCACCAGATGCAGTTCCTGATAGATGATGGCGATGCCGGCTTCGATCGCGGCCTTGGTGGTCGTGAATTGCTGCGCGACGCCGTTAAGCGATAGCGTGCCCGCAACGGGCTGGTTCACGCCCGAGAGCACTTTAAGCAGCGTCGATTTGCCTGCGCCGTTCTCGCCCATGAGGCCATGCACTTCGCCGCGCTGCACGTCGAGCGCGACCTGATCGAGCGCCAGCACACCAGGAAAGCGTACGGTGATGCCATCGAGTTGCAGGTACGCCTCGTCGTCGACGGGCGGCGTGTGTGCTTCGTGATGTGCGCCATGGGGCGCGTGGTCGTGCGCGTTTTCCTGCGCTTCGTCCTGTCGTAAAACGGTCATCGAATGCCTCTTGCAGATGGGCACAGCGCGCGGGCCAGCGCCGCGCATCCTTGATATCTCGGATACGCGACGCCGCCGCGCAGCGAGCGCCTACAGCTCAAACGGGAACACTTAAATGCCGAGTTCCTTGCGCACGTCTTCCCAGTTGCTGCGCACCATCAGCTTGCCGGTGGTCTGCGTATCGGCCGGCGGTTCTTTGCCCGTCTTGATCCAGTCGACAAGGTTCTCCGTGCTTTGCTTGCCGTGGTTGGTCGAGCTGACGGCGATCGTGCCGTAGAAGCCAGTCGGCTCCTTCTTCTGGAATTCGGCAAAAGCCTCGCCCGCGCCATTGATGCCAACGCCAATCACGTCAGAGGCCGGAATATGCAGCTGCTCGGTGGCGCGCACGCCGCCCAGCACGGTCTCTTCATTGAGCGCAAAGATCACCCACTTCTTGATGTTCGGATGCTGCGCGAGCACCGGCGATACCGCGTTGAAACCGCCTTCGTCGTCGGTGGTCTTTTGCGGCGCGTCGAAGATGTTGTCTTTCTTGAAGCCGTTGGCGAGCAGCGTTTGCGTCGCGCCGTCGGTGCGTTGCCTGGCGGTCGGCAGTTCGTAATCGGTGATGCGCAGCGCGCCGACTTCTTCAGGCTTCCAGCCGCGCCGCTTCATTTCGTCGGAGAGCGCCTGACCCACCTGATTGCCGATCTTGAATGCGGACATGCCCAGGTGCGGCACATCGGCGAGCGGCTTGCCCGTCGAATCGACCAGTTGATCGTCCACCGTGACGAACTTCATGTTGTAGCGCTTCGCACGCGCTTCGATAGCCGGTCCGAGCCGCACGTCGGGCGCGCAGATCACAAAGCCCTTGGCGCCTTGAGCGCCGAGGTTGTCGATGGCGGCCAGCACTTTCTCACCGTCCGGCGTGCCGATATTGACCACCGAGAAGCCATCTTTCTGGCCCACCGCCGTCGCGGCTTTCTGTTCGTTGATGAACCATGCCTGTTCCGGCATCTTCACGAGGAAGCCGATTTTCAACGGCTCATCAGCTTGTGCGGTGAAGTGAACGGCGAACGGTGCGGCCATGGCCGCTGCGGCCATCGCAGTGAGGGTCAAACGGCGAAGCTTGCTGGTCATCTTTTGTCTCCTGAGTTGATAAAAGCTGCATTGATTTCGTTTAGTGGCAGCGGGTCATAAAACACATCGCACGCTGCACGGCATCAGGTCCGATGCCTGCGGGCGGGTCATTTCTTCGGGGTGCGAAGCGGTATCGCTTATTCAACTCTTACCCTGCGACATAAGCTGTTTTCACCGTCGTCCAGAAGGCCGCGTCATCTGATCCGTAAGGTGAGCCGTTGCGAGTGCCAGCCGGCGCGTGATGATCGGCGGCGGTGGTCGGCAGATTGATCGTCACCGTGCCGCACTTCGCCTCGCGTCTGAAATGCCGTGCGTGCTTGAGCGAGCGTGTGCATATGCCGGCGCAGACCGCGGATGGCACGTCGTTGGCGAGATGCAGCGCGTGGTCGTAATCGTCGGCGCTCAGCACGACGGCAAGCGGCCCAAAGAGATGCTCACGGGCGACGCGATGCGTAGGTTCACCCAGGAACAGCGCTGGCTCGAGGTAATAGCCGCGTGTCGCTCGTTCAAGGCGTTTGCCACCGTGAACCAACTGCGCGCCTTCCTCGCGGCCCACGCGCAAATAGTCGAGCGTGCGCTCAAGCTGCTCTGCGTTGGCGACCGGTCCCATGGAGGCGCCGCGCTTTAACGCATGATCGACATGCAGGGCCGCGAGCTTCGCCGTGAGCGCATCCACGAACGGCTCGAGCACGCCACGCTCGACAATCAGC
>NZ_JBAURZ010000320.1:0-24123 GCF_049581445.1 Paraburkholderia sp.
AGACTCGGCTCCGGCGGCTTCGGCTACGGCGGCGAGCGGCACGCCTGCTCATCACAAACATGCCCACGGCGCATCGGGCGCCGCTGCGGCCTCCGACGCTTCGTAGACGCGGACCCACGCGCCAATGAATATCTCCCGTCTGTTTATTCTCAGGCCAGTCGCCACGCTGCTGCTGATGATCGCCCTCGTGCTGGTGGGCCTCGTCGCGGTGCGCGTGCTGCCGGTCTCGTCGCTGCCTAACGTCGACTATCCGACCATTCAGGTGCAGACCTTCTATCCGGGTGCGAGCCCGGACGTGATGGCCACCACCGTTACCGCGCCACTCGAAGTGCAACTGGGCGAGATTCCCGGCTTGCAGCAGATGACCTCGTACAGTTCGGATGGCGCTTCGGTCATTACGTTGCAGTTCGACCTGTCGCTGAACCTCGACGTCGCCGAACAGAATGTCCAGCAGGCCATCAACGCGTCCAATAGCTATCTGCCTAGCGGCCTGCCCGCGCCGCCGACCTACGCCAAGGTCAATCCGGCCGACCAGCCGATCCTGACGCTCGCGGTCACGTCGAAGTCGATGTCGCTAACGCAGCTCGAGGACACCGCCAACAATCGTCTGGGCACCAAGATCTCCGAAGTCTCGGGCGTGGGTCTCGTGACGACGGCCGGCGGCAACGTGCCCGCCATTCGTGTGGAAGCGGACCCGCAGAAGCTCGCCGCCTATGGCCTGAATATCGACGACCTGCGCACCCTGCTGAGCTACGTCAACGTCAGCCAGCCGAAGGGCAATTTCGACGGTCCGGACCTCGACTACACGATCAACGGCAACGACCAGATCTCAGATCCGAAAGACTATCTGAACACGGTCATTGCCTATCAGAACGGCGCGCCGGTGTTCATGCGCGACGTGGCTCGCGTGACCTCGGCCGCTCAGGACGTCGAACGCGGCGCCTGGTACAACGGCACGCCCGCAATCGTGCTCAACGTGCAGCGTCAGCCGGGCGCGAACGTGATCGCGACGGTCAACCAGATCATGAAGCAGTTGCCGCAGCTCGAATCGACGCTGCCGGCTGGCATGAAGGTCACGGTGGTGTCGGACAGCACGGGCGTGATCCGTTCGTCGGTGTCGGACGCGGCGCTCGAACTGATACTCGCTATCGTGCTGGTGGTGGCGGTGATCTTCGTGTTCCTGCGTAACGTGCCGGCCACGCTGATTCCGAGCGTGTCGGTGCCGGTCTCGCTGATCGGCACGCTGGCGGTGATGTACCAGCTCAATTACTCGATCGACAACCTCTCGCTGATGGCGCTCATCATCGCCACCGGCTTCGTGGTGGATGACTCGATCGTGATGATCGAAAACATCGTGCGCTATCTGGAGGAAGGCAAGACGCCGCTCGAAGCGGCGCTTGAAGGCGCCGGGCAGATCGGCTTCACGATTCTCTCGCTGACCATTTCGCTGATCGCCGTGCTGATTCCGCTGCTCTTCATGGGCGGCGTGATCGGGCGTCTGTTTAGCGAATTCGCCGTGACGCTCGCAGTGACCATCGTGATTTCGGCGGTGGTGTCGCTGACCGTCGTGCCGATGCTGTGTGCCCGTATGCTGCGTGCCCAGGCCGAACGGCAGCCGAGCCGCTTCGAGCGGATCAGCGAGGGTTTATTCGACAAGACCCTCGCTGCGTACGAACGCGGCCTTGCCTGGGTGCTCGAACACCAGGTGCTCACGCTGGTGGTGTTCGTCGGCACCCTGGTGCTCACCGGCCTGCTCTACGTAACGATTCCGAAGGGCCTGTTCCCGGTGCAGGACGTTGGGGTGATCGAAGGCATCAGCGTAGCGGACAACTCGGTCTCGTACAGCGCGATGGTGGATCGTCAGGCGGCGCTCGCCGATGCGATCCTGAAAGACCCGGACGTCACTTCGCTTACTTCGTACGTGGGTATTGACGGCATCAACACGACGCTCAACAACGGCCGCTTCCTGATCAACCTGCGCGACAAGGACAAGCGCTCGCTGACCGCGCAGGAAATTGCGCGGCGTTTGCAGACCGAAGTGGCCAAGGTGCCAGGCATCAGGCTGTATATGCAGCCTGAGCAGGATCTGACGCTCGACACCACCGTCTCGCCGAACCAGTACAAGTTCGTGCTGCGCGGCCCGAGCCAGCAGGCGTTCAACCAGTACGTGCCGGCGCTGATCGACAAGATGAAGCAGATTCCGTCGATCACGGACGTGCAAAGCGACATGAACACCAACGGCAATAGCGTGTACGTGGAGGTCAACCGGCAACTGGCGGCGCGCTACGGCATCACGCCGGCCACCATCGACAACGCGCTGTACGACGCGCTCGGGCAACGGATCGTCTCGACCATCTTCCAGCAGTCCGACCAGTACCGCGTGATTCTCGTCGCCAAGCCGGAAACCTTGCCTACTGTGCAGTCGCTCGGCAACCTGTATCTGCCGAGCCAGACCAGCAGCAGCGGCCAGGTGCCGCTCGCGGGCATCGCCAAGATCAGCATCACGAAGTCGCCACTGGTGATCAGCCACCTCGCGCAGTTCCCGGCGGTCACGGTCTCATTCAATCTGGCTGAGGGCGCCTCGCTGAGCACCGCGGTTGACCGCATCAACCAGGCTGAAAAAAGCGTGAAGCTGCCGCCGTCGATCACCTCGTCGTTCCAGGGCGCGGCCCAGGCATTCGAGGATTCGCTCTCGAGCGAGGTGTATCTGCTGATCGCCGCACTGGTGGCCGTCTATATCGTGCTGGGCGTGTTGTACGAGAGCTTCATCCATCCGGTGACGATTCTGTCCACGCTGCCTTCGGCCGGGATCGGCGCCCTGCTCGCGCTGATGATTGCCGGCAGCGACCTGGACGTGATCGGCATTATCGGTATCGTGCTGCTGATCGGTATCGTCAAGAAGAACGCCATCATGATGGTGGACTTCGCGCTCGATGCCGAACGTAATCACGGCAAACCGCCGCGTGAGGCCATCTTCCAGGCATCGCTGCTGCGTTTTCGGCCCATTTTGATGACGACGCTCGCCGCCATGCTTGGCGCCCTGCCGATGCTGCTCGGCAGCGGCACGGGTTCGGAACTGCGCCGTCCGTTGGGTCTTGCGATCATTGGCGGTCTGGCGCTGAGCCAGATGCTCACGCTCTTCACCACGCCGGTGATCTACCTGTTCTTTGATCGCATGGCGCAACGCGTGAAGCTTCGACGTGGACGTAGGTCGGGCAATGCGGGCAGCACCGACGACAAGACCGGGGAGACGCCTTGAATATCTCGGCGCTCTTCATCCGGCGCCCAGTAGCGACCACGCTGCTGGCGATCGCGATCCTGATCTCCGGCGCGCTGGCCTACTTCCGGCTGCCCGTCGCGCCGTTGCCGAACATCGCCTTTCCGGTGATCGTGGTGCAGGCGAACATGGCCGGCGCGAGCCCGGACATCATGGCGTCCACCGTGGCCGAGCCGCTCGAACGGCGGCTCTCCACGATTGCCGATGTGGCGGAGCTGACTTCGATCAGCTATGTCGGATCGTCGATGATCGTGGTTGAGTTCGGCCTGAACCGCGACATCAACGGCGCGGCCCGCGACGTCGAAGCGGCGATTCAGGCGGCGCGCGCCGACCTGCCGACCACCCTGCGCAGCAATCCGACTTACCGCCAGTACAACCCGGCGGATGCGCCGATCATGGTGCTCGCGCTGACCTCGGACACGCTTACCAAGGCGCAGTTGTACGACTCCGCGGATTCGGTAATCCAGCAGCAACTCTCGCAGGTGAATGGTGTCGGGCAGATCACGCTCGGCGGCGGCGCGTTGCCGTCGGTGCGGGTCGAATTGCAGCCGGGCAAGCTGAACAGCTACGGCATCGGCATGGAAGACGTGCGCGCGGCGATCAGCGCGGCCAACGCCGACAGTGCGAAGGGCCACCTCGACCAGGGCAGCCAGCGCTATGTCGTGCTGTCCAACGACCAGATCACCAAAGCCAAGCCCTACCGCGACCTTGTGGTCGCCTACCGGAATGGCGCGCCGGTGATGTTGCGCGATGTCGCGCAGGTCAGAGACTCGAACGAAAATATCCGCAACGCGGGGCTCTATAACGCCAAATCCGCGGTGCTGGTGATCGTCTATCCGATGCCCGGCAGCAATGTCGTGAGCACCGTCGACCAGATCCATGCCGTGTTGCCCGCGATCGAGGCAACCTTGCCGAGCAGTGTGCATATCGGTGTCGCCATCGACCGTTCCGAATCGGTCAGGGCGTCGGTATCCGATACTGAACGCACCTTGTTTATCGCCGTGCTGCTGGTGGTCGGCGTGGTGTTCGTTTTCCTGCAGTCGCCGCGCGCTGTGCTGATCCCGGCTGTCGCGCTGCCGCTCTCGATTGTCGGCACCTTCGGGCCGATGTATCTGCTCGGCTACAGCATCGACAATCTCTCGCTGATGGCGCTCACCATCGGCACCGGCTTCGTGGTCGACGATGCGGTGGTGGTGCTGGAGAATATCGTCCGGCACCTTGAACTGGGCTTAAGCCCCAAGGAGGCGGCACTCAAAGGCAGCTCCGAAGTGGGCTTTACGGTGATCTCGATGAGCCTGTCGCTGATCGCGGTGTTCCTGCCCATTCTGCTGATGCCTGGCATCGTCGGGCTGCTGTTCCATGAGTTCGCGGTCACGCTGTCCATTGCGATCCTGATTTCGCTGCTGATCTCGCTCACCGTCACACCGGCCATGTGCGCGTATGTCCTGACCCGTGAGAGCGTCGGACATTCGAAGTCGCGCTGGGCCATGTGGGTCGAGAAGCAGTTCGACCGCTTCAAGGACGCCTATTCGCGCACGCTCGCTGCTGTGCTGGACCACTCGCTGCTGGTGATCCTGCTGCTGATCGGCCTGCTGGTGGGCAACGTGTTCCTCGCGCGCCTGCTGCCCGCCACCTTCTTTCCGGAGCAGGACACCGGCATTCTGATCGGGCAGATCATCGCCGATCAGAGCATCTCCTTCACGGCGATGGAAAAGAAGCTCGCCCAGTTGCAGCAGATCGTGGGGAAAGATCCCGCCGTGCAGTCCGTGGCCGGCTTTACAGGCGGCCGCGCGCTCAACACCGCGAACGTGTTCGTCGAGCTCAAGCCGCTATCGGAGCGCCACTCCACCGCCACCGAGATCGTGAACCGCCTGCGGCCCAAGCTGAATGCGGTCTCCGGGGCACGCCTGTTCATGCAGGCGCAGCAGGATCTGCGGATCGGCGGCCGGCAGTCCGCAGCCGAATACCAGTACACGCTGACGAGCGAGGATTCAACGGCGCTCTTCAAGTGGACGCCGCTGCTCGTCGCCGCACTCAACAAGAAGCGGGCCACACTGGTGGACGTGAATTCGGACCTGCAGCAAAACGGTCTGCAGACCTACGTCACGTTCGACCGCTCCACTGCCGCGCGCTACACCTTTGCGCCGAACCAGATCGACAGCGTGCTGTATGACGCATTCGGTCAGCGCACGGTCTCGACCATCTACAACCCGCTCAACCAGTACTTCGTGGTGATGGAAGTCGCGCCGGAGTACTGGCAATTTCCGCAGTCGCTCGACCAGGTGTACCTGAGCACGGCGGCGGGCAATGCCACCGGTACCGCAGGCACGCAGATGCCGGGCGCCACGGTGAAGGGCGTGACGGCACCGAGCGCGGTCAGCACCACATCGACCAGTTCGACCAGCACCAACACGCTGAACTCGAATGCGGTCGCCAATCAGACCAACAACAGCATCGCCAACAGCAAGGGCGGCAGCTCGAGCGGCAGTGCGGACAGCACGTCGGCGGAGACCATGGTGCCGCTGGGGGTGCTTTCCCGTTACACCAACAGCCACACAGCGACCCAGGTGAACCACCAGAGCGGACTGGTAGCCGCGACGGTCTCGTTCAACCTGCCGACGGGCGGTTCGCTCAGCAAGGCCGGTGCGGCGATCGAGGAGACGGAGCGCGAGATCGGCATGCCGGCGAGCATCCACGGCTCGTTCGCGGGTGCCGCCCAGGCTTACGCGCAGTCGATGGGGACGATTCCGCTGCTGATCCTCGCCGCGCTCGTGGTCGTGTATATCGTGCTGGGCGTGCTCTATGAGAGTTCGATTCACCCGCTGACGATTCTCTCCACCCTGCCCTCGGCCGGGATCGGCGCCACCCTCGCACTGCTGATTTTCGGCACACCGTTCTCGGTGATCGCGATGATCGGCATCATCCTGCTCATTGGTATCGTCAAGAAGAACGGCATCATGATGGTGGACGTGGCGATCCAGTTGCAGCGCACCGAGGGCATGAACGCGAAGGAAGCGATCCACGCTGCCGCCGTGGTGCGTCTGCGGCCTATCATGATGACCACGGCCGCGGCGGTGCTAGGCGCCGTGCCGCTCGCAATCGGCATTGGCCAGGGCGCGTCGCTGCGTCAGCCGCTCGGTATCACGGTGATGGGCGGCCTGATTCTGAGCCAGGTCTTTACGCTTTACACGACGCCGGTGATCTACCTGTACCTCGACCGTCTGCGCGCCAAGCTCGTCAGGTGGTCGGCCAACTTGCCGTGGAACCGGCAAGAGGAACAACCAGGGCAACAACCGGGGCAACCGGATACGAAGGCATGATGATGAAGATTCCCCGCAAACCGCTGGCCGCCGCGCTCGCCTTGCTCATGAGCGGCTGCATGGTCGGCCCGGACTACCACCGCCCGGCTGTCCCCGTGCCGGCGACGTATCGCGAGTTGCCCGGCTGGACCCAGGCCGAGCCTGCCGCCGCCGTATTCAAGGGCGACTGGTGGACCGGCTTCAACGATCCGCTGCTCAACGAACTCGAACCGATGGTCGTGGTGTCCAACCAGACCGTGCGGGAAGACTACGCAAACTATCAGGAAGCGCTCGCCGAGGTACGCGTAGCGCGCGCCAGCCTCTTTCCGACCATTGGGGTGACAGGCTCAGCCACGCGCGCGCGTAGTTCCACCGGCAGCCTGAGCAGCAGCAATTCGAACCTCAGCGGCTTCCAGAAGGTGAACAACTCCGGCTCCCTCGAAGGCAGTGCCAGTTGGGAACTGGACGTCTGGGGCGAAGTGCGCCGCACCATTGAAGAAAACGCCGCGACGGCCCAGGCGAGCGAAGCGACCCTTGCCAATGCGACCTTGTCCGAGCAGATTGCCCTCGCCACGGCGGTCATCGATCTGCGCATCACCGATGCGAATATCGATCTGCTGCAGCAGACCGTGACCGCCTTCCAGCACTCTCTGCAGGTGGTCACCGATCAGGACCGGGCCGGCACCGTCGCCCCCTCGGACCTGATTACCGCTCGCACGCAACTGGAAACGACGCAGGCCAGCCTGATCGCCCTGGGCGTCGCGCGCGCCCAATATGCGCACGCGATTGCGGTACTGGTAGGCAAGAATCCGGAAGACCTCGATATTCCGCACAGCACGAGCATGCCAGACCTGCCGTCGATACCCGTCGGCGTGCCTTCGACCCTGCTGGAACGCCGCCCGGACATCGCGACCGCCGAACGGCAGATGGCCTCGCAGAATGCCGCCATCGGCGTGGCGGTGGCAGCCTATTACCCGACTATTTCGCTGTCGGCGCTGGACGGCTTCACGCAATCGCCGTTGTCCGGCCTGCTGCACGCGGCTAACTACGTGTGGTCGCTGGGCGGCAGCGCGAGCGAAACGATTTTCGATGGCGGCGAGCGCAGTGCCGAAGTCGCGGCAGCGAAGGCAAAGTATGACGCCGCGCTCGCGAATTACCGTGGCACCGTGTTGACCGCTTTCGAAGATGTGGAGAACGATCTGTCGGGCTTGCGCATTCTCGCCCAGCAGTCCGTCGCATTGGACGCGGCGGTGAAGGACGCCATTCGCGGCACCGAGATTACCGTCAACGAATACCAGGCCGGCACGGTGGACTACACCACCGTCGCAACCGCCCAGGCGACCCAGTTGTCCAATCAGCAGTCCGCGCTGACCGTGCAGGAACAGCGTCTCACGGATGCAGCCAACCTGATCGGCGATCTGGGAGGCGGCTGGTCGGCCAGCCAGTTGCACGACGCGCAGCATCCGGAAAGCGCTGCGCGCGCGGCGAGCAAAGCGATGGCTGGCGGCGCGGCAAGCGAAGCGACGGCGGCAGCCGCCACGGGGAATCCGGCGAGTTCGCCCGCAACGCCCTAAGCGGTCTGGGTGCTGACGCCACGGAGAGTGGCGTCTTCTTCAACGCGTGGCATCACCGATACCAACGCGCTGCGCGTTAAGCGCTAGTGCCGTCCGCGCAACCGCATCCAGCGCCGTGCGTATGGCCCGCGTTGCTGTCGTCCCATGCGGAACCCAGAATGATCTTGCAGAAATTCAGCCGCTTGTAGCTCGGATCACGCAGTTCGAGCACATCGGCCTTGACGTTGCCAAACGTCGTTTCGGGCTTGCTGATGGTGCCGTGTGCGAAGGCGTCGATGATGCCGTTTTTGAAGTCCTTCTCACGCGGATGAGCCGCCACCACCTGGATGCGCTGCTCTTCGCTGAACTCGTCATACGCGAGACCGAGCACGTCCATTTCGACACCAGCCGTCACCAGCGCCACGACCGGCTTCAGATGCTCGGGGACGCCCGGCGTCGTATGCAACGCGATCGACAGCCAGACTTGTTCGATATCGTATTCGCTCGCTCCGTACTGAGTCAGGAAGTTGCGCGCCGAGTTGGCGCCGTCCACTTCGAAGCGGTCCGTCTTGCTGCTATAGGTATCGACCAGGCCCATGTCATGAAACATGGCGCCGATGTACAGCAGTTCCGGGTCAAATTTAAGCTGTTTGCGCTGGCCCGCGAGCGCACCGAACAGAAACACCCGGCGCGAATGGTTGTAGAGCAGATCGGGTTCGGTGTCGCGCACCAGCTCGGTGGCGGCGCGTGCCATGATGCTGTCGGGGATCTCGATTCCGGCGATGGTATTCATTTCGGTTTCCTTATCAATGAAAGTGGGCAGGTTCGTACTTGATCGGCTACGGTTGACGCGATAGTGACTTTTGCGCGGCGCGTGATGAACGGCTGCCGCGCTTCACGTCTCGCGCCGCCCGCCTCACGCTTCAGATTCAGGTCATGAAGCCCGGCGAGATTGCATCGCTTGCTGGGAAGGTCTGCATCAGCGAGTCGTCGAGCAGCCACTCCCGATGAGCGAGCGCTTCGGCTTCGGCGCGTGCTTCAATGGGCGAACTGAGTGTAACGCCAGATGATGCCGTCGTCATGGAGCGAACGTGTCTGGTGGGCTGCTTCATGATGTCCTCCACAGGTGTGTCGATGCAGACCAGTATTGGCCAGCAGCGCCGCTGGGACAATCGGCAAGGACCGTTAAAGCGTGCCAACCGCACGCGGTTTACTGCCGCGAGCGGTGGCAAGGCAACAATAAAAAAGACTTGTGCGCATCAGCCATGCCCCTATTGGACTGGGGTCGGTTCCGGGAAAGTCCACGCGCCGCTCAGGATTTCGGCGCGCGGCCGGTATAGGCGCACCGTGTAGTTCCAGCCGGCGACAATCGGCAGACAATTGGCTATCTGGCCGTTGCAGCCGCCAAACTGGACGCTGATCGAGCCGTCGGCGTCCTTCTTCGCGGTGAGGTCGTTGAGCGTGTACGCGTTGTAGGCGTTCTTCTGGAAATACCCTTTGGCGTTGTAGACGCTCACCGACCAGAAAGCATCCACAGGGACGTCCTTGACCTTGAGTCGATACACGGTCTTGCCGTCATTTTTCAGTGGCGTGATGTTCAGGTAGGTCGCATCCTTGTCCGGATTGCCGCCCCAGGCCGCGGCCGTACCTATCAGGTGTCGTACGGGGTCCACCTCCTCCTTGGTACCGAACGCTTTCTTGAAGTCCGGCAGCGTTGTCGCGAGAATCAACAGCGCGTCACGCACCTTCTTTTGACTTTGTGCATCCCAGTGAGGAAATTCGAGCTTGCCCGGCCCGCTTTGACTGACCGTAATGGCGTCCTGCAACGCGTGCACCTGGTTGATGTCGTCCGGATTGGCGGGATCGACCAGTGTGCGAATCGCAACCACCACGTAACGCGTACCGACACTGTCGCGAGTCAGCGTGTGAGCACCTGCGCCGTAGAAAACGTTGGGCACGTAGTGATCTTCGTTGATCACCTGCATCGACATGAAACGCTTGCCCGGGTCGGGCATCGTAACCGTTACAGGTCCTGCATCCAGATCGAAGACGCCGGATGAATAAAGCGTGTCGCGGTTCAGCCGGATGACGGTCTGATGATCAATGGATGCGGGCTCGCGGCGATGCAGCAACTTTCCCATGCCACCCTGCTTTGCCAGCGAGCCGATATACAGATCGGATTCGGCGCGAACGAAGTTGTCGACCGTAACCGGAACCGATGCGCCACTGACCGCCGCAGCAGGATTCTGCGCATATGCATTCTCGATGGACACGACAGCGCTCAGCATGCAAACAGCGGTCAGAGCCCTTTTCATCACGTACTCCTTTCGGTTCGTCCGGACGCGGCCGCCGTTAGCATCGCAGCGGAACCGGGTAGCATCGCACCCACGTCAGACCTTAACCGCAATCCGCGACTGCACGCAATCGTCCCGGTCAGCACTCGTCGCTCGCACCGATTCATCCCGCATAGGTCAGCCGGGTTTCGCAATCAATGTTGCATCCTCCCCTTGCACCCGCTGCTAGCGACCGGAAAAACGATGTGATAATTCGAGCTCCCAAAGTGATTCTGGCGCACAGTCCGTTCAGACTGCGCGCCCTGGCAACCAGGAGCCATGCATGGCACACGGCGAGCATAAGTACGCGGTTTCGGTAGAGTGGATCGGCAACCGCGGCACCGGCACCTCGGATTATCGCGACTACGGGCGTGACCACATGATCCGCGCCGGCAGCAAGCCGGAGATTCCCGGCTCATCGGACCCAGCGTTTCGCGGTGACGCGGCGCGCTGGAATCCTGAAGATCTGCTGGTGGCCTCAGCGTCCGCGTGTCACAAGCTCTGGTATCTGCACCTATGTTCCGACGCCGGCATTGCTGTCATGGCCTACCTCGATCATGCCGAAGGGACCATGACCGAAGGCGCACAGCACGGGCAGTTCACGCAGATCGTGCTGCGCCCGCATGTGCGCATCCGCGCCGGCGATGACCGGGAGTTGGCGATCCGCTTGCATCATGCGGCGCATGAGCAATGCTATATCGCGAACTCGGTCAATTTTCCGATTCTTTGTGAGCCGGTTGTCGAAAGCGTTGCTCCGTAAAAGAGGCTAGCCGCGCATGCCTGGTCATTGCACTGGCTGCTCGGGCTTGCGTGCAATGAAGTGCAGCCACGACGCGTCGCTCGTCTGCGCATCGCTGTAGACGCGCTTGCCATCGCCGCATCCAAATACGGCCTCGACCACGAATCCCAGCGATTCCAATTGGCGCCGCTGTTCAGCGAGCGTGGTGTAGACGATCAGAATGCCGAAATAATGCGCTGCTGCCGTTTTGATCGAATAGCCCTCATAGTTGCGATGAAAGCGCGCGTGCCGTGCGTAGTTGTAGCTGGCTAAAGGCAGCGTGCGTAGCATGCGCAGCGTCCGCCATCCGAAGCGCAACGGGTTGAGCGTCAAGCGCGGCATCAGATTCGAAATGCTGTCCTGGAAGCCGGAGCCGTCGCGATTGTGACTTGAGAACCAGACCACGCCGCCAGGGCGGGTCACGCGAAACATCTCCTTCAGGATCAGAACGCGATCTTCGTAGTTCACACAATCGATCCCGTTACAGCTGAAGGCCGTCAGCGCAAAGTGATCGGATGGCAGTCCTGACATATCCCGTGCATCCATGTGATGCAGAGCGAGGTTCGGGTAACGCGTCCGGGCGTGTTCGAGCAATTTCGCCGTGTAGTCGATCCCTGTGTAATCGGACGACGTCTGCATCATCAGCGGGATTGTGCGGCCCGCGCCGATCCCGATGTCGAGCAATGGCTGATCGCGGCACTCCTCGGCGATCTGCTCGAATGCCGCCTTCTCGCCGGGATCGATCCACGACTTGCTGCGCTGGAACTCGCGTGAGGCATCGCGCGAGTTCCATGCCCGCTGGTTGATCTGGTCAAGGGAAAACTGCATATCCATGGCTGCACTCCGGTCGTGTAGAAAATCCATTCCTCTCGCGTCCACCGGCTTGGCCCTCGGTTCATCAGACCCGGGAGCCGGTTCGCCAAAACGCGGACGCAAGTTTCTGGCGCCGGTCAAAAGTGACGAGGCGCGGCGGCGGTCATTGCGCGTTGAATCGGCCGGGGCGAGGTATTTGCCTGGGTCCGCTCTTTTGGCCCAGGCCCCCCGGTTACCGCTGAAAAAAAGACGAACGAGTGCGACCCGAATCTCAGGTCTACCCATGCAAAATTATTATCTGTTTAAAACGATTAGCTTTCTGCTTGCCTACATAATCGTCAGTTAACTCGACCGACGTCAACAGACAAATGTGCGTTCGCCCACACCCCACCGATTGAAAAGTAGGTCGCGTCCGGATAACGGGCGATATCTCAGTGCCATCCCTAAGCTCGCAGACCCCCTGTTAGCAAACGTTATGACGGGTCGCGGGATAAACGACGACCCTCGCGAACGCGCAATATTGCACCTGGGCGTTATGGGTGCGCTTCCTGAACTGTCGGGGAATCGTCGGATGGACGTCGGTTTTCCGTCGGGTGCTCAACCACGTGCCTGTAGGTTGGCGATCGGATAACCGCGCTCACAACGTGGGGTAAACGTTAGTTTTAAACCTGATGATCGTTAGCGGGTGGTTAGGCTAACGTCGTGTCATTGTGGGTTCTTCGTCGGATCGTCGTCGGCGTATTGTCGGGTCAGTCGGGTCACCGACGGATGGCGGCATGAATCCGCCGGATTCACCCCGACGACATTCGAAGGTACGCTCATCGGCGCCGTCGTCAGGCCGCTCGCTTCGGGCACCATGCCTCATAGGCATGCCCCTCAGCCTGCAAAGTCGTGTTCCTGTCCGCTAGTTCCGCCTAAATTACTTCTCAAGCAGTCCGCTGACGACAACCGCCCCACCGTCGTCGCGATGCCTCCCAGCGATATCAAAGCTGAACCGGTCAAAGTACCGGCCCCGCTC
Organism: Paraburkholderia sp.; assembly: GCF_049581445.1. Taxonomy (GTDB): domain Bacteria; phylum Pseudomonadota; class Gammaproteobacteria; order Burkholderiales; family Burkholderiaceae; genus Paraburkholderia. The sequence continues at coordinate 13,072 of NZ_JBAURZ010000320.1, forward strand.
AACTCATCAGGAGAATCGGCCATGACCCGTTACACCCATCAAACTGCCCCGACGCAATACATTGAAGCCGACGGCATCCGCTTCGCCTTCCGGCGTTTCGGCAAACCGGGTGGCGTACCGCTCGTGTTCAACATTCACTTCACCGGCACGATGGACCATTGGGATCCGGCGATCACGGACGGATTCGCGCAGGATCGCGAGGTCATTCTGTTCAACAACGCTGGCATCTCCAGCACATCAGGCGAGGTGCCGGAGTCGATTGAAGAGATGGCCGCCAACGCGGCGGCATTCATCAAGGCGCTCGATCTGCAGCAGGTCGACGTATTGGGATTTTCGATGGGCGGTCTGATCGCTCAGACCCTGGCCATCGCCGAGCCGCAACTGGTCCGCCGCCTGATTCTGGTGGGTACAGGTCCGCGCAGCGGCGAAGGGATGACCTCCCTCACGCCCGAGGCTCAGGAGATTTTTGGCGCAAGCTACGCGGAGCCGGATCATTTGTGGCTGCGTGTGCAATTCTCGCCCTCGGATGCGAGCCAGGCCGCGGGCTATAGGTTCTTGAAGCGGTTTCGCCTGCGTACTGAATGGCGTGATCCGGAAGCTAACGACAAGGTCGCACCCGCACAACTCGCCGCGCTCGCCAAATGGGGAGTACCGCGCGAGAACCCTTACGACTATCTGAAACAACTTAAGCAGCCAACGCTCGTGGTCAACGGAGATCACGACGTGATCATCTACTCGATCAACTCGTGGATCCTGCAGCAGAACATCCCCAATGCGCAGTTGATCCTGTACCCCGATGCCAACCACGGTTCGCTGTACCAGTATCCGGAGCGCTTTGTCGCACATGTGACGCAGTTCCTGTCCGAGGTCTGAAACCGTGCCTGTGCCGCAACTGCATGCATAACCGACGGGGACGATAATCAGAAGCATCAACTACGTGCCGCGTCCTCGCGCCGATCCAGTCCAGCCCACGGCCACGGATCGGCGCTAACAGGCCAGCACCACCGCTGTTCGCATTACCGCAAGCCGCCGTCCGCCTCTTCCAGCCCCCGCTGCCCTCGCCGCCCTCGCCGCCGATGCGTCCTCGCACAATCGGCTAAGATTAGCTGTTAGCAGCCCATTCCGGCCGCCCGATCCGCACGTGCGACGGCCGCCTTCCGCAATCAGAGGAACCCAGCATGGCCACATCCAGCTATACCGACACCCGACTCCTGATCAATAACGAGTGGTGCGACGCCGCCAGCGGCAAGACCATCGAGGTCATCAACCCTGCTACCGGCAAGGCTATCGGCAAGGTCGCTCACGCCGGCATTGCCGATCTCGACCGCGCACTCGCTGCGGCGCAAAAGGGCTTCGAAGCCTGGCGCAAGATTCCCGCCAATGAACGTGCCGCCACCATGCGCAAAGCCGCCGGTCTGGTGCGCGAACGCGCCTCCGACATCGCTCGCCTGATGACGCAGGAACAAGGCAAGCCGTTCCCCGAAGCCCGCGTCGAAGTGCTGTCCGCCGCCGACATCATCGAGTGGTTCGCCGACGAAGGCCGCCGCGTCTATGGCCGCATCGTGCCGTCGCGCAACCTCGCTGCGCAGCAACTGGTCCTGAAAGAGCCAATCGGCCCGGTCGCCGCCTTTACGCCGTGGAATTTCCCGGTCAATCAGGTCGTGCGCAAGCTGAGCGCGTCGCTGGCCTGCGGCTGCTCGTTCCTCGTCAAGGCGCCGGAAGAAACGCCCGCGTCGCCTGCCGCGCTGTTGCAGGCGTTCGTCGAAGCAGGTGTGCCGCCCGGCACGGTGGGCCTCGTGTTCGGCGATCCGGCTGAGATTTCCAGTTATCTGATTCCGCACCCCGTCATCCGCAAAGTGACCTTCACCGGTTCGACGCCGGTCGGCAAGCAACTGGCCGCCCTGGCTGGCGCGCACATGAAGCGCGCCACCATGGAGCTGGGCGGTCACGCACCGGTCATCGTCGCGGAAGACGCCGACGTCGCGCTCGCCGTCAAGGCAGCGGGCGGCGCGAAGTTCCGTAACGCCGGCCAGGTCTGCATTTCGCCGACGCGCTTCCTCGTGCACAACAGCATTCGCGAAGCGTTCGAGCAGGCGCTCGTCAAGCACGCAGAAAGCCTCAAGCTGGGCGACGGCCTGACCGAAGGCACCACCCTTGGGCCGCTCGCCAACGCGCGACGCCTGACGGCCATGGCCAAGGTGCTCGAGAACGCACGTGCGACCGGCGCAACTGTCGCGACGGGCGGCGAGCGCGTCGGCAGCGAAGGCAACTTCTTTGCGCCGACCGTGCTGACCAACGTGTCGCTCGAAGCGGATGTCTTCAACAACGAGCCGTTCGGTCCGGTCGCGGCCATTCGCGGTTTCGACAAGCTGGAAGATGCAATCGCTGAAGCCAACCGGCTGCCGTACGGCCTCGCGGGCTATGCGTTCACGAAGTCGTTCACCAACGTGCATCTGCTGTCGCAACAGCTTGAAGTCGGCATGCTGTGGATCAACCAGCCGGCGACACCGTCGCCGGAAATGCCGTTCGGTGGCGTGAAGGACTCGGGCTACGGTTCGGAAGGCGGCCCGGAAGCCATGGAAGCCTACCTGGTGACAAAGGCTGTATCGGTGATGTCCACGTAAGCTGGACAGACGCCGTCTACGTTGGATCGAAGTGGCCCCATGCGGGGCCACTTTTTTTCGTGCGGTCAGCGTTACTACTCCGTGCGCCATGTCACGGCACCCCCACCGGAAGCAGCACGATCCCCTATGTGAATTCCCCGTGCGAGTTAAGCGTCCGCTTGACAAGCACGCAACTACGAAGGTAACCTTAACAGGTAGCCTTCATAGTTTGTGCGAGGTCCGGCATATGAACGAAATCCAGCGTGACCCAGACGCGGTCCGCGTCACGGCGCTCGCAGGCGAGCTTCGCGTCGTGATCGGTCAGTTGAAGCGCCGCCTGCGCGAGCAATCAAACCTCGGCGATCTCACCTGGACCCAGTTGCGCGTCCTGTCGCGGCTCGACAGCGAAGGGCCAGCCACGGTCACTGCTCTCGCCCGCGCTGAAGGCATCCGTCCGCAATCCATGGGCGAGACCGTCTCCGCATTGAAAGCAGCCGGGCTCGTGAGCGGCGCGCCGGACCCCTGCGACGGCAGACAAACCGTCCTGTCACTCACACCAGCCTGTATCAAAGCCATCAAGACCGGCCGGGCAGCCAAGGACGACTGGTTGTTCAAGGCCATCAGCACCCAGCTTGCGGTGGCCGAGCAGGAACAACTCGCCGCCGCCGTTCAGTTGCTCAAACGTATCGTTGCAACGTGACTCCCCCACTTGCTTCGCCCCTGCCGCCGCTCCCGCACCCATTCCAGCCCCCTCATCCGGAAGAAAACATCATGGCAGTCACCACACTCGATCCCCAAACCGCACTCGTTGTTATCGACCTGCAAAAAGGTATTCTCTCGCTGCCCACCGCGCACCCCACCGGTCCGATCGTCGAGCAGGCGTGCGCGCTGCTCGAAGCGTTCCGCCGGCATCGTCTGCCGGTCGTGCTCGTCAACGTAGCGGGCGGTGCGCCTGGCCGCACTGAGCAGCCGCGTCACACAGGCGGCTTTCCTGCTGACTGGGCCGACCTCGTGCCGGAACTGAACCAGCAACCGGAAGATCACCTGGTCACCAAGCACACCTGGGGCGCGTTCACCAACACCGACCTCGAGCAGTATCTGAAGAGCAAGGGCGTCACGCAGGTTGTGATCGCCGGCGTGGCAACCAGCATCGGTGTCGAATCGACCGCCCGCTACGCCTACGAACTCGGCTTTAACGTCACGCTGGCCGTCGACGCCATGACCGATCTGAACGCGGACGCGCACCACAACGCCATCACGCGCATGTTCCCGCGTCTGGGCGAAACCGGTACGACCCGCGAAATCATCGATCTGCTCGACAAGACCCACGCATGATCGCCTTCACCAGACAGCGTGCGTGCACAGGGATGAGCCGGTGACAGGCACCTTCCGCTCACTGCGCGGCTTCAACTACCGGGTGTGGGCCGCGGGCGCACTCGTGTCCAACGTCGGCACCTGGATGCAGCGCACGGCGCAGGACTGGCTTGTGCTCACCGAGCTGACCCATCGCAACGCCACCGCGGTGGGTATCGTGATGGCGCTTCAGTTCGGACCCATGCTGTTGCTCTTGCCGCTGACCGGATACGCCGCCGACCATCTTGACCGCCGCAAGCTGCTGGTGATTACCCAGGCCACCATGGGCGCGCTCGCGCTTGGCCTGGGTGTGCTCACGCTCACTGGACTCGTGCAGTTGTGGCACGTCTATCTGTTTGCGTTTCTGCTGGGCTGCGTGACTGCGTTCGATTCCCCCGCGCGTCAAACCTTCGTTTCCGAACTGGTCGGTGAGGAAGAGCTGTCCAACGCCGTGGGACTCAATTCCACCTCGTTCAACGCTGGGCGGATGATCGGCCCAGCGGTGGCTGGCTTGCTGATCGCGTCGGTAGGCACGGGCTGGGTGTTCCTGATCAACGCCGTGTCCTTTGCGGCCGTGCTCGGGTCGCTGAAAATCCTGCGCGTCGATGAACTTCATCTGAAGCTCAAGGCGCATCGCAGCCGCAGCAGTTTCATTGACGGGTTTCGCTACGTCGCGAAGCGCCCCGACCTGAAAGCGCTACTGCTGATGCTGTTTTTGATCGGGACGTTTGGGCTGAACTTCCCTATCTTCATCGCCACCATGTCCGTCACGGCGTTTCATGCCGGAGCGAGTCAGTATGGACTGCTGAGTTCTACGATGGCGATCGGTTCCGTAACCGGCGCACTGCTCGCCGCGCGGCGCGCGCGACCACATATCGCGCTGCTGCTGGTCAGCGCGGCGTTGTTTGGCTTCGGTTGTGCGGTCGCGGCCTCGATGCCCACCTACGTGTTGTTTGGCATGACGCTGGTGGCCATTGGTGTCTGCACGCAAACTTTCACGACATCGACCAACAGCCTCGTGCAACTATCCACTGAGCCCGCCATGCGCGGACGGGTGGTGGCGATCCTGCTCGCCATTGCATTGGGCGGCACGCCGCTAGGCGCGCCGATCGTCGGCTGGGTTGCGGACCATTTCGGCCCCCGCTGGGCCATGGGGGTGGCCGCAGCTTCAGGCTTCGCCGCCGCGCTGGTCGGAATTCACTACCTGAAGAAATATCGCAACCTGCACGTGCGGTTCGAAAACCGACGTTTGCGCGTGAGTTTCGATGCATCCGATCCATACGCTTTCACACCACAAGCCGCTGCGCCTGCGTCGGGACAGAACGTTTCGTGACCGGCGACGGTGTGGGATGGTTGTGGGATCGCCCCACGCCTGCACCGCCCTTACCTTTCGTAGACACCAGTTCGAGCGGCCGAAGCATTTACCACGCGCATCGTCCATTCCGTCTTGTGGCGCAGAATGGGTTGCTCGATATAGCGCCACGACAACTTCGCCAACAGCAGTGCCACGGCAAACGACACGCCGGCGCCAAGCAACTGCGCCCAGCCCGGCACCGGTGCACCGTGAAACAGCGCACGCACGCGGCCCATATGTGCGGGATTGGGCACGAAGTTGTGGTACAGATAAAAGCCGTAGCTGATACGGCCCAGCGACACCAGCCAGCCGATCTCGAGAAGTCCAAGCAGCCGCGCACTGCTGCTACATGCGATAGAACACACTAGCGCTGCAATCGCGATCCCGTATAGCGTGCAGATGCTCGTGTAAGCGAGCGGCCTGGCTGTTTGTGTCCATTGAGGCTCCGTAGTGCAGAACGCTGCGACAAGCAGCAGTAACGCAAAGAAACTCGCGGGATGGGACAGCACCCGTTTAAGCATCGAACCATCCTGCCGCAACCACGCGCCACCTATTCCGCCCAACGCCAGCAACCAGAAATTCGTCAACGGATGCGTATAGATGACAATTTCTGGCAGACCGACCGCGTGCATCCACCACATCGAAAACACGCCCGCAGCAAACACAGCAAAGCAGATAGACCGATGCCAGCGCAGCGGCGCGAGCAATAACAACGGTGCAAAAAACAGGTAAAACTGCTCCTCTATCGACAGGCTCCACAGATGCGAATAGGGTCCAGGCCAATAACGCAACTTTTCACCAACCCAGATGTTCGACAGGTAAGCAAAATGAAATGGCAGCCCACCTTTCAGTTGCGGACTTGCAAAGCCCAGCATCATCAGCAGCGCCATGACTGTCAGCAGAAGGTAATAGATCGGAAAGATGCGTAACGTGCGCCGAAACAGAAAGCGCTTGATCTCCGTGGAAAAATGACTCGCGCCGATGTCAATGCGTTGGCGTTGCGCCGACAGGATTCCAGTAATCAGAAAGCCGCTCAGCGCGAAGAATATCCACACGCCGAGATGTCCCGTATCGTTGCGGCTGCTCAGCAGACGATGCTGTAAAAACACCATCAGTACTGCGATGGCGCGCAGTCCATCGAAGCCACGAATCCTGTTATCCATGAATAGCATTGTCCGAGTCGGGGAGCGGCCTTCACGCCAGCATCGCTAAGGACGGGCGGGCGCTCACATTGAGAGGTCGCCGGTTCGACGGAACGTGGGTTCAGCGAGGCGCAGCGCCACGCAAGCGTGGCGGAAAAGAAGCGCGGCGCATGTCGCGCCACGGTCTACGTCATCAGGATAGGACGCAACGGAAGAAAAAAAAACCGTTGATCGAACGCGCGGATAATGAAAATAAATCCCCACGTTCACGCGATTTTTTTAGTTGTAAAAAAATAATTCTCGCGGAGCGGATTCACCATGCGGGCATTGCGATTGCTACTGCCCGCGACGTGAGATGAAATGATGCGAACCTTGCGTGAAAATCAATGCGATATGTAAGGCTCGTCTGTCTAGCCTTACTCGCAGCGTTACGCATCAATCTTTTCCAGGTCCGAGATCGGGATGAGTTTTAGCCAGTTCAATGACCCACTCGGTAAAAGCGCGCACCCGTGAACTCAAATTGCGTCGATGCGGATAGACGATCGACAATGGCGTCGAAGGGATCGAAAAATCGCTGAGGATCTCGCGCAGTTCACCCTGCTCGATCATGTCCGCGACCATAAAACGCGACGGCTGGATGATGCCGTAACCCAGCACCCCCGCTGTGATATAAACCGTGCCGTCGTTCACGGCGAGCGCACCGTTGACCGGCACCTTGACGATCTCGCCATTCACTTCGTATTCGAAGGGAAAGGTTTTACCCGTGCGCGCGGAGACGTAGTTGACCGCACGATGATGCTCCTGTAGTTCTTCGAGCGTGGCAGGCGTGCCATGCGCGTCCAGGTAAGCCGGCGACGCACAGGTTGTGATGCGCGAGTTGCCGATGCGCCGCGCGACGAGGCTCGACTCTTCGAGCGCGCCCATCCGGATCACGCAGTCGACGCCATCCTGGATCAGGTCGATGTTGCGGTCCGCGAGACCGAGGCGCACATCGATATGCGGAAACTTTTGATAGAAATCGCCGAGCGCCGGCAACAGCAGCGCTTTGGCAAGCGTTCCGGAGGTGTCGACGCGAATCGTACCCGTAGGGCTCTTCCGCTTGTTCGACAGCGACGACTCCGCGTCCGAGATCTCCGTGAGGATGCCCACACATCGTTCGTAGTACAGCGCACCGTCCTCGGTGACGCTGACCTGCCGCGTGGTCCGGTTCAGCAGGCGCACGCCCACATGCTCCTCAAGCCCCTGAATCAGATTACTCACCGACCCGCGAGGCAAATCGAGCAATTCCGCTGCCTTCGAGAAGCTATTGGTTTCCACCACACGCGTGAATACTTCCATGGCCTGCAGGCGGTCCATACTGTAATCCTTGTTGAACGAGGTTTAGGGGATTGGCTGCTTAGCGGTGCGGTGCAATCGGCGTGACGCGCAGCTCACGCCGCTGCGTCATCACCGCGCGTGACGCATCAGCAGACTGACAAGCGCCAATGGATCGTACGGTTTGCGCAGTGACGTCGCTTCGGGGAGCGCCGCCTGTTGCGCCGGTGTCAACACCAGATCGTAGCCGCTCAGAAACACAACCGGAAGATGCGGCCGAAACCGGCACGCATCAATTGCCAGTTCGACACCCGAGCGGCCTGCCAGTCCGACATCGGTGAGCAGCACGTCGACAGGTTCTTCGCTGAGCAAACGCAGCGCCTGCGCCTCTTCCTCGGCTTCGAGAATGTCCAGACCGAAGGTGCGCAGCAGTTCGGCTGTGCTGATGCGAACCAGTTCGTCGTCTTCCACATACAGAATGCGCAAGCGGCCTACCGGATCGCTAGCAACGTCGTCGGCATTCCCGGCAGCGGCGGCGTGGGAAACGTCTGTGGCAGTGGTGTGCTGGGGTTCAAATGACGCATCCTCGGGTCCTTGGCCGCTCTGCAGCCGCATCACATGCCGCACCTTGCGCGCCAGTGCCTCATACGTATAGGGCTTGCTGAGCAACTCGATACCTTCGTCCAGACGTCCGGCATGCACGATGGCGTTGTCCGTGTAGCCCGAGGTGAACAGCACGGCAACCTCAGGCAACCGCTCACGCGCCTTGCGCGCCAACTCCGTGCTGCGCAGCGGGCCAGGCATTACCACATCGGTAAACAGCAGATGAATCGGCACGCCACTTTCGACGATGGCGAGCGCGCTTTGCGCGTCCTTCGCCTTGAGCACGCGATAGCCGAGGTCGCTCAACATCTCGACCACAGTCGAGCGCACGTCCTCGTCGTCTTCGACCACCAGCACTGTTTCCACGCCGCCTTTGAACGGTCCTGCATCCACGAGCGTTTCGCGGTCCTCCTCCTGCCGCACACGCGGCAGATAAAGGCGTACTGTCGTGCCGTCACCCGGTTCGCTATAGATCTTCACGTGACCGCCCGACTGCTTCACAAAGCCATACACCATACTAAGCCCCAGCCCCGTGCCCTGGCCTTCGGGTTTAGTCGTGAAGAACGGTTCAAAAGCCCGTTCGCGCACGTCAGGCGGCATCCCCGAGCCGGTATCGGTCAACGCCACCATCACGTACTGACCGGGCGTCACGTCCACGTTGCGCTGTGCGTAAGTGTCGTCAAGCGAAGCGTTGCCCGCTTCCATCGTGAGCCGGCCGTGCCCCTTCATCGCGTCGCGGGCGTTGATGGCCAGATTGAGCAGCGCATTTTCGACCTGGAACGGGTCGACCAGCGTATTCCACAACCCACCCGACACCACCGTTTCGATCTCGATGCCGTCACCGAGTGCGCGGCGAAACATGTCGTCCAGCCCACGAATAAAGCGACCGAGGTTGACCACCTTCGGCGCCAGCGGCTGACGCCGTCCAAATGCGAGCAACTGCGAAGCGAGGTTCGCGCCGCGCGCCACACCGGCGAGTGCATTGCGCACGCGTTGCCCGGCGATCTCGTCACCGGCCACGTCCTTCGCCAGCAATTGCAGATTGCCGCCAATCACCTGCAGCAGGTTGTTGAAGTCGTGCGCCACGCCGCCCGTCAGCTTGCCGATCGACTCCATCTTCTGCGCCACTCGTAGCGCTTCTTCAGCATGCTGCAAGGCCTCGGTGGTTTCCTTGTCGGCGGTGACGTCGCGCCCTACACCGTGAATGCGCGCCGACGCGGGATCGAGCGACACGGTCCACGCCACCCAGCGCCACGCGCCATCAATGTGCCGAAGCCGCGTCTCGTAGCGCACTGGCAATCCCGTACGGCGCAAGCGTTCGAGATGCGCGGTCACGAGTTCGACGTCGTCGGGATGGACCAACTCCAGATATGAGTGCGACAGCAGCCAGTGCTTCGAGTAGCCTAGCGCCGCGCTCCATGAAGGGCTGATCCGTTGCAGCGTGCCGTCGAAGTCGCCCACCGCCAGCAGGTCCTCGCTCAATTCCCACAGCCTGTCGCGATCGGCGACGGCTTCGGCGACGCGCTGCTCGAGTGTTTCGTTCAGTTCGCGCAAGGCGCCCTCTGCCTTGGTGCGCTCGACGATCTCGGATTGCGCGGCCTGATAGAGCCGCGCGTTGTCGATAGCGATCGCGGCCTGCGCCGCAATGCCGGCCACGATGCGCTCGGCGCGCGCGTCGAATACACCCGCCTGCGGATGTCCAAACAGCAATCCGCCGAGCACCTCGCCCGTACGCGAGACCACGGGCGCAGCGAGGTAGCTGCGCACCGACGGGTGACCTGGCGGCATGCCATGATGCGGCCCACTCGTGCCATAGCGCGGATCCTTCGTGACATCGTCGATCCGCACGATGCGCTCGCCATTGAAGGTGGGTTCGAAGAGGCGGGTAATGCGCGGCACCGGAAAGCTGTCGAAAGCCTCCTTAGGCGCACCCGACAGCGTGTACAGCCGGTAGCTGCTGCCTTTATCGTCGTTCGGGTCCCGCACGTTATAGAAAAACGAGCCGAACGCGGCGCCAGTGAGTTCCGTGGCGGCATCGGTCACGATCTGCACGGCGCGGCCCAGATCCAGCTCCGCCGCGACAGTCTTGCCGACCCGGTTAAGGATTTCTAGCGTGCGCGACTCCTCGCGCAGCGTGCGTTCAGTATCGCGTCGCAAACGCGCAAGGTGCAGATTACCCGACACGCGCGCCAGCAACTCACGCGCGGAAAACGGCTTGGTCAGATAGTCGTCAGCGCCGGATTCGAGGCCGCCTACCCGTGCCTCTTCCCCTGCGCGAGCGGACAGCAGCAGCACCGGCGTTTCGCATAGCAACGGATCGTTGCGCAACGCGCGTAGCAGGCCGACGCCGTCGAGGCGCGGCATCATCACGTCCGAAACGATCAGGTCGGGCGGCGCCTCACGCGCAGCATCGAGCGCAGCTTGTCCATCGACCGCGACGCTCACCTCGTGACCCGCCTGACGCAGAATGCGGCGCATGTAGTCGCGCAGATCGGCGTTGTCATCCACAACCATGACGCGCCCGGTCACCTTGGCAGATGAGCGATTAATGCCCGCATCAACAGCATGTGCAGGGTCTTCGGAATCGAGCAAGGCTTGCGGCTCGTCGAGTTCCGCTTCGCCGTGAGCGTTGGCCTCGCTGTCCGTTTCGGGAATCCAGCGGCGCGCGGCATCGACATAGGCG
>NZ_JBAURZ010000321.1:0-3087 GCF_049581445.1 Paraburkholderia sp.
GTGCCGCCTTGTTCCGCAGCGGCGCCCAGCCGGTTTGGACGATCGCGCGCTCGAGTAGCGCCTTCGCTTCCACACTGCCGGTGTCGACTGCCAGCGCGTCGCTCGCGCTGTGCTCCACGCAATTCCACAAGTTGTCCTTGACACACACCAGGGCGGTTTGGAGCGCGGCGTTGCGCCGCTGTTCGAGTGGTGTCAGTTCGTGCTGGATCAGTTGCGCGTCGGCGCTATTGGCTTGCATTGCAAAGGCTGCATTGACCGCCGCCTGGGCTCCCGACAGATCATTCGCATCGCGGTGCACGCGTGCCGCGTGCAGGCTTTCAGACAGATCGCGATAGTGCGGCACCGGCGGTGGCTGAACCACCACTTGAGGCGGGGGCGTTGCATTGTTGGCCGCCTGGTGCGCGGAGCCAGCATGAGGCTGCGCGTTAATCGATCCGCTGGATGATGTGTTGGACGAAGTGCCTGGCGTATACGCCGCCACTGTTCCACCGGTCGACTGCGTATCTTCTTCGTTGTCCGATGGCGCGCTCGAGTGACCACCGAATAGTGTGTACGCGCCATAACCTAGCATCAGGACGACGACGGCAATCAGTCCGCGCGTCACGAGCGTGCGGGTGCCGTTGGTCGAACCGGGCAACCCTTGGCCGAGCGGTGGAATGGGTGTATCGGGTGAGGCGAGATCGGGCGGTGCGCCATTCGTCTGCGTTTCAGGCCCGAACGGGTGGTGTTGCGCACCGGCTGCTGCTGCCGTCGCAGCAGAGGCACCGAAGGGCGCGTGAGGCCGGTCGTCGAGCGGATGCGTCGCGCCGCAGTAGGGACACCTGTCGGCGTGCTGATACAGCGAGCCGCCGCAGCGTTTGCAGGGTGCTGGGAAACTCTGATGAGGAGTAGTCTGGGTGGACATGCTGTGACCCACCTGCGATAGGCTATGCCGTTACGGCATGGTCCGGATCGTGTTCCGCGCAAGTTGCACGGTCCGCGTGAATCACGATCGACATGCGCTGGAGAGCGGCCGCCGCAATTCGAAAATGACGGCGCCCCTGGGAACAATATGTGGGCTTTCGAGGTGAACGTCAATCGAAGTTCACACCTATCTGACACAGTGTGCGCTAGCGCACGTTCAGATAAATTTCGTTGCTGCACACGTCTGCAGAACGAACTAAGCCGGGCGATTTTTCACGCCCTGTCGAGCGCGCGGTATTGATCGGATCAAAGACCTGAACAATCGCGCGATCCAAGGCGAAATGAAGCGGAAGATGAAACAAACGCGAGGCCGGCAGCGTAGATGGCTGCCGGCACGGTAGATTCCTGCGCCAGTGCTCAGTGCTCAGTGCTTGCGCAACGGATGGTCCTTGAGCAGCCACGACAGCACGAAAGCGAGCACGACCACGCAGGCGGCCGACAGATATACGGTATGTAGCGCACCGGCGAAAGCCTGCAGGTAATTGTCATGCAACGCTGTGGGCAACTGGTGAATGGCGGCCGGTCCGAGTGCTTGCGGCAATTCTGTATCCGGCGGAATCAGCGCTTGCAGACGTGCCGCGAGCCCGTTTGAGAACACCGCACCAAAAGCGGCCACACCCACGGAGCCGCCGATTGAACGGAACAGCGTGGCGCCCGAAGTGGCCACACCCATATGTCTGAATTCAACGGAGTTCTGCACCGCGAGAATCAATACCTGCATCACCATGCCGAGGCCCAGTCCAAGCAGGCCCATATACAGATACATCACATGAATGGGCGTGCTGATCTGCAAGCGCGCGAGCAGTATCATCGCCACGGCGACGAGGAGGGTGCCGGCGATCGGAAACATCCGGTACTTGCCGATCTTGCTGATCACGCGGCCGGTGATCACTGACATGACCAGCAGGCCGCCCATCATCGGCAGCATCTGCATACCGGCTTCGGAAGGCGTCGAGCCTTTGACGACCTGCAGATACAGCGGAATGAACGTTACCGAGCCGAACAGCGATACCCCGATGATGAAGCCGATCAGACTGCTTAACAGGAAGGTTCGCTGACGAAACAGCTCGAGCGGCATGATGGGCTCGGCTGCGCGTTTTTCCTCGTAAATGAAGCCGCCAATGCACACGAGTCCCATCACCAACGTGAACCACAGTTGAGGCGAAGACCACGGCAGGATCGTGCCGCCCTGGCTCGTGAACAGGATGATGCAGGTGAGCGCGCCGGCGAGAAATGCGGCGCCCATGTAGTCGATGGTGTGCTTGATATGCGCGGCGTGTGGTTTGAATACCGCGCCGATCACCGCCAGCGCGAGGACACCGAGTGGCAGGTTGATATAGAAAATCCAGCGCCATGACAGATGCTCGACGAGAAACCCGCCGAGCAACGGCCCGATTACGGTGGCCAACCCGAACACGCCGCCGAACACGCCCTGATAGCGACCGCGTTCTGCGGGCGGAATGACATCGCCGATGGCCGCCATCGTTACCACCAGCAGACCGCCGCCGCCGAGCCCTTGCAGCGCACGCAAGATGATCAACTGGGCCATGTTTTGCGCGATGCCACACAACGCCGAGCCGACGAGGAACAGCACGATGGCGGCTTGCAGCACGACCTTGCGGCCGAAAAGGTCACCAAACTTGCCGTATAGCGGCACGACGATCGTTGACGTCAGCAAATAAGCCGTGACGACCCACGACAGATTGTTGAGACCGCCCAGTTCGCCGACGATGGTGGGCAGCGCCGTCGACACGATGGTCTGGTCGAGCGCGGCGAGCAGCATGACCAGCAGCAGCGCCGGGAACAGCAGGCGGATGGGCGGGTGCTGTGCAGCGTTCGCGAGTTCGGCAGGCGTGGTGGCAGGTTGTTCCATAGTATGAGGGGCGCAGTAAATGGGGTCTGTAAATAGTCGGGTCTGTACCGGGTGTGCGTGTTGAAGTGGGTGTTGAAATTAATTAACTAGGAGATTAATATAAGCGACATCGTAGCATTCGTCAAATGGAATGAAATGACCCGCACACCGTCCGATGACCCCACCGCGAAGGCAACCCGCCGCCGTGCGGACCCAGCCACCACCGAGACCGCTGCAACCACCGAGACCGCTACGCCCGCCGGGCCCGCACC
>NZ_JBAURZ010000322.1:0-3288 GCF_049581445.1 Paraburkholderia sp.
GCCTGGCCGCTCGCGGTGCCGATCGCGCCGGCGCCGTTTTCCAGCGCGGCGACGCGCTCCTCGAAAACGGCGACCGTCGGGTTCGAGATCCGCGAATAGACATGGCCGGCTCGTTCCATGTTGAACAGCGCGGCCGCGTGGTCTGTGTCGCGAAACGAGAACGAGGTGGTCTGGTAAATCGGCGTGGCGCGCGCGCCGGTCGCAGGGTCTGGCGCGGCGCCGGCGTGCAGCGCGAGCGTATCGAAACGGTTGGCGGACATCCTGAGGCGGCGGAGCCACGGACGGCTCCGCGAAGGGTGAAAGTGGGGGCCATCGTATCACTGGGGCCGCCGCCTTCAAGTGCGTTTTTCCCCGATCTGGCGCGCCGCGAGGCCCGCTGCGCCTTGGTGGGCGGGCCGCTTTCCTTTTGCGGGCCTTTCCGCTAGGATCGAAAGTCAGTCATGTACTAATGGCTTTACCAGCTTCAGCAATCATTTTGCATGGGACCGAAATAGGCGCTAAAGCGCTAACTTCGGTCGACAAAGGAGACAATCATGCGAGTCAGCGACATTCTCAAGGTCAAGGGCAATACCCTTTTTACCGTTACGCCGGATACGCCGCTGCTCGAGGCCGTCAATGCGATGGCAGAGCACGATATCGGCTCGCTGGTTGTAATGGAATACGGCGATCTGGTTGGCATGCTGACCTTCCGTGAAATCATCCTGACGCTTTCCAAGCATCACGGCAGCGTGGGCTCGGCAACCATCCGCAAGGTGATGGACGACCATCCGCTCACCTGCACCCCGGAAACCGACGTGAACGAAGTGCGCCGCATGATGCTCGAGCATCACGTGCGCTATCTGCCGGTCATGGAAAGCCGCACGTTGATGGGCGTCATCTCGTTCTACGACGTGGCCAAGGCGGTGGTGGAAGAGCAGGGCTTCGAGAACCGTATGCTCAAGGCTTATATCCGTGACTGGCCGGAAGAGCAGGAGCCGCAGCAGACGCGTTAATTGGCGACTATAGCGGCGCACGGCGTGGTGCGTTGAGGCTGAGTGGCGACGGAGCGGCGGCTTGTTTGTCCCGGCCGCACTATGTGCCAGTTGCCCGGTCGGTTGTGGGCTGGCGCCGGTCAGGTCGCGCCGGCCATCAGGCTGACACAGGCATGAGTTAAAGAGCTAGGGCGCGCGCGAAAGCGTGCG
Organism: Paraburkholderia sp.; assembly: GCF_049581445.1. Lineage (GTDB taxonomy): Bacteria > Pseudomonadota > Gammaproteobacteria > Burkholderiales > Burkholderiaceae > Paraburkholderia. The sequence goes on from NZ_JBAURZ010000322.1 coordinate 1,182, forward strand.
CCTTTTTTACGTCCGCATCTGTCGCAGCGTCGGGTCGAGCGTGACCGTTGCCGCGCAGACGCAGACGCACCTGCACGTGCCGGGCGTGGCTGGGGCCAGCAAGGTGGCCTCGGAGTGTGCTGCCACGTGTGCCGTCCCCATCGGACGTGGGCCGCAGTGTTTAAGTACCGCTCGTTGCTTTGCGCGGTCCCTTTTCCATTTTCTTCGAGCTTCATGAGCGATCGTCCGTTACCCGCCGTCCGTCGAACCGCCCCCAGTGACGACGCGCATGAGTCACAGTTTCGCCTGTTGGGCGAGCGTCGCTTCGCGCCGTTTTTCTGGACGCAGTTCCTCGGCGCGATGAACGACAACGTCTTCAAGATCGGCTTCACGTCGCTGGTCACGTATCAGACGGCGCGCTTTTCCGGCGTCGATGCTGCGACTGCGGCATTCCTGATCTCGGCCATTTTCATCCTGCCGTTCGTGTTGCTCTCGGCCACCTCCGGTCAGATCGCCGACAAATACGACAAGGCGATGTTGACGCGCTTCGTCAAGACCTTCGAAATCGTCGTAATGCTGATCGGCGGGACCGGATTCTGGCTGCATAGCGCACCGCTGCTTTATCTGTGCACGTTTTTGATGGGCGTGCATTCGACCATATTTGGCCCGGTCAAGTATTCGTACCTGCCGCAGCATCTGGGGAAGACGGAACTGGTCGGCGGTAACGGCATGGTGGAAATGGGCACCTTCGTCGCCATCCTGATTGGCACGATCGTGGGTGGCGAAGCGGCCGGTTTTGTCGAGCACGGTGCCGTCGTGCTGGCTTGTGCGTGCGTGGTGATCGCGCTGGCGGGGCGTGTAGTCTCGATGTTCGTCCCTGCAACCCCCGCGCCGCAGCCCGACCTGCAAATCAACTGGAATCCGATTAGCGAAACCTGGCGCAATCTGCGGATTGCCCGCGAAAATCGCACGGTGTTTCTGAGCCTGCTCGGCATTTCATGGCTCTGGTTTGTCGGTGCGACGTTTCTGTCATCGTTCTTCCGTTTTGCGAAGGATGTACTGTCAGCCAATCCGGATGTCGTGACCGTTCTACTTGGCACCTTCTCGATCGGCATCGGGCTCGGGTCGCTGTTGTGCGAGCGCCTCTCGAAGCGCCGCGTCGAAGTAGGTCTTGTGCCGCTCGGTTCGATCGGCATGAGCGTGTTCGCGATCGACCTCTTTTTCGCCAGTCACGCGTTGCCGTCATCCGGGCATCTGCTGAGCGTGGGCGAATTCATTGTGATGCCGGCGCACTGGCGCGTGCTGGCGGATCTTTTCCTGCTGGCGATGTTTGGCGGCCTGTACAGCGTGCCGCTCTACGCGCTGATCCAGAGCCGCAGCCAGCCGACCCACCGCGCGCGCATTATCGCGGCGAACAACATTCTCAACTCGCTGTTCATGATTGTGTCGGCGTTGATGGCCATGGCGTTGACTTCGGCAGGCGTCAGCATTCCGGGCCTTTTTCTCGTCACCGCGCTGCTCAACATCGTGGTGGCCACGTATATCTACTCGCTGGTTCCTGAGTTCCTGCTGCGCTTCATTGCGTGGGTGCTGGTTCACACGTTCTACCGGATCCGGCTCGTACATGCCGAGCGTATTCCCGAAGAGGGTGCAGCCGTGCTGGTGTGCAACCACGTGAGCTTCGTCGATGCGATCGTCATCATGGCGGAAAGCCCGCGGCCGATCCGTTTCGTGATGGATTACCGTATCTTCAGGACGCCGCTGGCGGGCTGGGTGTTTCGGCACGCGAAGGCGATTCCCATTGCGCCGGCCCATGAGAACCCGCAGATGCTCGCGCGAGCCTATGACAGTTGCGCGGAGGCGCTTGCCGAGGGCGAACTGGTGTGCATTTTCCCGGAAGGCAAGCTGACCAAAACCGGCGAGCTGAACCCGTTCCGGCACGGCGTGAGCGAGATCCTGCGCCGTGCGCCCGTTCCGGTCATCCCGATCGCGTTACGCGGCCTGTGGGGCAGCGTGTTTTCGCGCGCCGTCGATGCGCGCTGGCCGAGGCCGCTGCGCAAGGGCATGATGAGCCGCCTGACGCTGGCAGTCGGCGAGCCGCTCGATCCCGCTCAGGTGACGCCGGAGG
>NZ_JBAURZ010000323.1:0-34727 GCF_049581445.1 Paraburkholderia sp.
CCCAGATACCGGTGCCAGGCATCGACCCCGCGGTCAACCCGGCGGCGGCCGGCGCGAAGCCGATAGCGCTTGATGAACCGCATGTCCATGCCGTTCAGGTTGCGCAGGTCAGCGTAACGCCTTTACCCACACAGCCAGCGCCGCAGGCCGGGCCGCCCGATGCGGCGCCGCTGAACGGGCGCGCGCCCGATCATCAGCAAGCGGTGCAGGCGAGTGCGCAACCGGTCACGACGCTTGCCGCCAACACGCTCGATCCACCGGACTCCAGTACCGTCAAGGCCCGTTTGTCCGCAGCACCGCAGCCGCCTAACACGCATTGATTCAAGTCCGCCGATTGACAGGAGATGAACATGAAAAAATTTACTGGTGCCGTGCGGGTTGCTATCTGCGCAGGGGCGTGCACGACCTTGGCTGCATGCCTGAGTTCGACGCCGACCTGGGACAGGACCTTTGGCAGCGCCGTGACACAAATTACGGTGATGCAGACGCTCAACCCGGCCGCCTCAGATAACGACGATCCGGTGGCGGGCATCGACGGGCCGGCGGCCCAAGCCGCCCAGTCGAACTACGTGAAGTCGTTCACCAAGCCGACGCCCCCCAGCAACTCGTTCACGATTGGCGTCAGTTCGGGCGACAGCAGCAACTAGCCTTTGCCAGATTGACTGGCTACGGAGACACACCATGATCGACATTCTTCTACTCTCGTCCAGCGAAGATCGCGTGCGGGCGATTGGCGCGTTGCTTGGCGACAGCGGCATTGGCCACAGCCTGCGTACGGAGTCGGCCGCGGCCAGCCAACTGGTGCGTCACGCGGCGCTGATCAAGAAGGCCGATCTGTTGATCGTTGAAGATGCCACGCTCGGGCTTGCGGATCTTGCCGCAATCGAGGAAGCCATCGCGCACACGCCGAACCTGACTTGCATGCTGGTGGCGCCGGCGCTATCCACCGACATGTTGATGGCAGCGATGCGTGCAGGCGTACGGCATGTGTTGACGTGGCCGGTCGATCCGCATGAGTTTGCGCGCGAACTGTCGCACGTCGCCGGCAAGAAGACCGCCAATGCGAGGCGCGCCGGCCGGGTGACGTCTTTCGCTTCCGCGCGAGGCGGTTGCGGCACTACGCTGATCGCGGCGAATCTGGCTCATACATTGGCCACGGTGCACGACAAGCGTGTGCTCTTCATCGACCTGCACCAGCAATTCGCGGACGCAAGCCTGCTCTTGAGCGACAAGCGGCCCACCGCCACGCTCAACGACCTTTGCGCGCAGATTGACCGGCTGGACGTTTCGCTGTTCGAAGCCTGCGTCGCCCGGGTTCATCCGAATCTCGATCTGCTGGCAGGGGCTGGCGATCCGGTGAAGGCAGGTGAACTCCGGCCGGCGCACCTGCAACGCGTGCTGACCCTCGTGCGCGACCATTACGACACGGTGATCTTCGATATCGGGCAGAGCATCAACCCGGTGTCGATACAGGCGCTCGATCAGAGCGAGGCGATCTGCGTGGCGTTGATGCAAACGATCCCTCATCTGCACGCGACTCGCTGCATGCTCGATCTGTTTGGCCAACTCGGCTATCCGGCAGGCAAAACGCGCTTACTGGTGAATCACTACGACAAGCGCGGCCAGATCGGTCTCGACGCGGTCGAGCAGGCGTTGGGCGCGAAACCGTTCCATCTGTTGCCGCACGATGCGAAAAGCGCCCGTCAAGCGGTGAATCAGGGTGTGCCGCTTCTTGCAGTAGCGAAGAACGCCGCGCTCACCAAAAGTCTCGGAACACTCGCGACCTTGCTGTGGCCTCGTCAGGACGCTCCGAAGCGGCGCGGGTTGGGGCGGCTGTTTGCGTCGAAGCCCGGCGCCACGCAACAACTGAAACCCAGTCATTGATTGTCAACTGATAGCCAACTGATCGCCAACCAGCGATAACCGGAGAGCAGCATGTCACTGCGCGAACAACTTCTGCTGCAAAGCGACCTGGCAGTTGCCGAAACACCGGCTGCCGGTGCGACAGTGTCGGTGCATGAATCCAGGTCAGCGCGACAGGCATACCAGCAGTTAAAGATGAGGATTCACCAGACTATCATCGAGCGTGTCGAACTGGACAAGCTGCAACGTCTGACGCCTGATCAGGTGAAGCGCGAACTGGCGCAACTCGTCGAACGTATCGTTGACGAAGACAAGCTGCCGATGAACGAACTCGAGCGCAAGCGCCTCGTGCAGGACGTGCAGGACGAGATGCTCGGTCTTGGCCCGCTCGAACCGTTACTGAAGGACCCGACCATCTCGGACATCCTCGTCAACACGTACCAGCACGTTTATGTGGAACGACGCGGCAAACTTGAACATACCGATGTGACGTTCTATGACGACGCGCACCTGATGAAAGTCATCGAGCGCATTGTGTCGCGGGTTGGCCGGCGCATCGATGAATCGACGCCAATGGTCGATGCCCGTTTGCCCGATGGATCACGCGTGAACGCGATCATCCCGCCCTCAGCGATCGACGGACCGTTGGTGTCGATCCGGCGCTTCGCGGTCAATCCATTGAAGGTGGAGGACATGCTCAACAACAAGAGCTTCACACCGGCGATGGCGCAACTTCTCGAGGCGATCATCAAGGGCAAGCTGAACGTGCTGATTTCAGGCGGCACGGGCAGCGGCAAGACTACGCTGCTGAACCTGCTGTCGGGGTTCATTCCCAACGACGAGCGCATCGTCACCATCGAAGATGCGGCCGAACTGCAACTGCGCCAGGAACACGTACTGCGGCTTGAAACCCGGCCACCGAATATCGAAGGCAAGGGTGAAATCTCGCAGCGTTCGCTGGTGCGCAACGCGCTGCGGATGCGCCCCGACCGCGTCGTACTCGGGGAAGTGCGCGGCGGTGAGGCGCTCGACATGTTGCATGCGATGAATACCGGCCACGAAGGCTCGATGGCAACGCTGCACGCCAACACCCCACGAGACGCGTTGACCCGCCTCGAAAACATGGTGTCGATGGCAGGCCTGACGATGCCGGTGAAAGCCATGCGCCAGCAAATTGCCTCAGCGGTCTCGGTGGTGGTACAGGCATCGCGCCTCACCGATGGCCGCCGCAAGCTGATGAGCATTCAGGAAATCACTGGGATGGAAGGCGAGGTGATCAACATGCAGGAAATTTTCACGTTCAAGCGGACTGGCGTCGATCAGGACGGCACCGTGCGCGGCTATTTCTGCGCCACCGGCGTACGCCCGAAGTTCTGCGATCGTCTGACCGCGTTCGGTCTTGCGTTACCGGACAATCTGTTCGACCCGGCACGGCATTTCGAAGTATGACCGCGGCGGCATTGCTTTCAGGAGTGGGACATGGATAGATCATTTATCGGCTTTGCGGTGTTGCTGTTCATCGCGACGGTATTGCTGATCGAGGGCGTCTACCTGTACTGGAACGGACGCCACGGCGCTGCCGTCAAGCGCGTCAATGCCCGCATGCGCGCACTGTCGGGAAACGGCAGCGACACGAGCGAACCACTGTCCATCTTGAAGCGCGGCTTGCAAAGCGATTCGCCGACGATGTTGCGTCGCTTAATGGGCGTACCGCGGGTTGATGCGCTCAACAAGTTGTTGCTTCAGGGCGGCGTGAGCTGGTCGATCAAGCGTCTGTTCGTCTATATGGCGCTGTGTGGATTCTGCGGGTTGATGGTCGCGCTGGTATTGCATCTCGGCATGGTCATCGGTATTGCGCTGGCTGCGGCCTGCGCGCCCTTGCCGATCCTTCGGGTGCGCGGCAAGCGCAACAAGCGTATCAAAAGCATGGAACACCAGCTTCCCGAGGCTGCGGATCTGGTCGCCCGGGCGATGCTCGCGGGCCACTCGTTCCCGAGCGCGTTGGGCATGGTGGGAGAGGAAATGCCCCAGCCACTGGGTGGCGAGTTCAAGATCGCCTTCGATGAAATCAACTTCGGCGTGTCGATGAACGACGCCCTGCAGAACATGGTGGAGCGCGTGCCATTGGACGACCTGCGCTACTTCGTGATTGCGGTGCTGATCCAGCGCGAAGCGGGCGGCAACCTGGCGGAGATCCTCGGCAGCATCAGCGCGATCATCCGCGAACGGCTCAAGCTGCTCGGCAAGGTACAGGTGCTGTCGGCGGAAGGGCGACTGTCCGCGTGGATTCTGTGTCTGTTGCCGTTCGTACTGGCGGGCATCATTACATTCATCAATCCGACTCTGATGCGTGTTCTCTGGACCGATCCCACTGGCATGAAGCTCGCCGGCATTGCGTTGGGTTTCATGTTTTTCGGCATCCTCTGGTCGCGCAAGATTGTACGGATTCACGTATGAGAACGCGTAACTATCAACGGTTCAACGAGGGCGGGGCAACCCGGCAACCATGAGAGTCGAGCAGATTGCCATACTGGCGTTGATGTTCATGATCGTATTCGGCGCCGCGCTGTTGGGGATGAACATGTTGCGGCCCGATCCGCTAAAAAGGCGCATTGGGCAGATCGGCGCGGACGCTGGAAGCGCCGGGCTCGAAGAGCCGGCAGAAGGAAAATGGGTCGAGAAAATCGCCAAGGTGTCCAGCCGCGTCGCGAAGTTTTCCTCGCCCACCGAGGACTGGAACCAGTCACTGCTGCGCGTGCGGTTCATCAATGCGGGGCTGCGTAACGAGTCGGCACCCGCCATTTACTTTGCTTCGAAGACCTTGCTTGCGCTCGGGCTACCAGCCATCGTCATGATCTTTTTGAGCGCCCAGTTCAATGACACACCGCGTCTCTATCTGCTGTGTGCCGTGTTGATGGCCTCGGCATTCGGCTTCTATTTACCGAATGGCGTGCTGTCACAACTGGTCGAGCGCCGCAAGCGCTCGTTGTTCGAAGACCTGCCCGACGCCGTCGATCTGATGACAGTTTGCGTCGAAGCCGGCCTGGGCTTCGATGCCGCGCTGTCGCGCGTCACCGACGAAATCGGCATGAAAAGCCAGGCCATGCACGACGAGCTTGAACTCGTGCTGCTCGAGCTGCGTGCGGGTTCGGGACGCGACAAGGCACTGCGCAATCTGGCGCTCAGAACCGGCGTCGAGGATATCGACACGCTGACGACCATGCTGATTCAGGCCGACCGGTTTGGCACGAGCATTGGCGATTCGCTGCGCGTCTACACGGACAACCTGCGCACCAAACGGCGTCTGCGTGCGGAAGAGAAGGCCGCGAAGATCTCGTTGAAACTGCTGTTTCCGTTGATCTTCTTCATCTTCCCATCGTTGATCATCGTGCTCATTGGTCCCGCAGCGCTGCAGGCGGTCAGAGTGCTGTTCCCGGCCATGACGCATGGGTCGGGAGGCTAGCCTTGGGAATTGCGCCTGTTCGACCCGCGAGGTCAGGGGTGGCTAAAACATGAAATCAGGAGAGGGCACATGAGATCGCGATTCATGAGGCGGTCATCGCGACACCCGCAACGCGGTGCGACCACGGTCGAGTTTGCGCTGATTGCGCCGATCCTCTTCCTGCTGTTGTGTGTCGCCCTGGACATGGGCATCGCACTGTGGGTGAATCTGACGATGCAGTATGCGGTGCGGGAAGGGGCGCGCTATGCGGTCACCGGTCAGGACAACCTGGACCCTGATTCGAGCGACCAGCAACGCTATCTGGCCGTCATCCAGGAGATCAAGAACAGTTCGATGGGCCTGTACAACATGGTCAGCCCCAGTTACACGATCACCATCAATGGCACGGCGCAAAGCTACAGCACGCAAACCAGCTACTCGACCGGCATGTTCGGCAATCCCGGGGACATCATCGTGCTAAAGCTGAACTGCGCATGGCCGCTGCTGACGCCGCTGTTGCAGCCGTTCTTTACGAATGGTACCTACAGCTTCAGCGTCGCCGCAACGATGCGCAATGAGGGCTACTAAGGTGAACAAGAGCGCATCCACAAGAGGACGTCGCAGGCAACGAGGGGTCGCCGCAATCGAAATGGCCTTGCTTTTGCCGTTACTGGTTGCGATCGCGCTGCCGGTCATTGACTTCGCCCGCAACATTCAGGCGCAGATGATCCTGATCAATGTGAGCCGCGAGGGCGCCAACCTTTCGTCGCGCGCGTCGCTGACTTATCCGATGCAAACCATCATGTCGTCGCTGACCGCCACGACGCCGCCGTTAAACATGACCGCGAACGGCATGATCTATATCACGGAGATCGTCGGGACGAACAACTGTGATTCGAACGGCAACAACTGCACGGGCGTCGTGGTCGCGCAATATCGCTGGAATGGGGGCAACTATTTTCCAGCGAGCCAGCTATGGAGTTGCGCCAGTTCCGGCTCCGGCACAAGCTGGGCCACCGACGGCTCGGGCAGTTGCAGCGGCTTGCCCAGCGCCGGCAGCACGTCGCCTTCGGTTGCTCTGCTGCAGGGACAGTTATCGAACGGGCAGACCGCTTATGCCGTCGAGTCGTTTTACACCCTGACACCGCTGATTGGTGCGCTCAATCTCGGCTTCGGTGTGACGACGCCGGGGCTTTCGCCCAACCTTTACGCCATGGCGGTCTTTTGAATCGATTCCACGATCAGGTGATGCAATGAGAAAACCTTCGAAAAAGCGTCAGCAAGGCGCGGTGAGCATCGTGGTAGCACTCTCGTTGCTGGTCTTGCTCGGGGTGTTAGGGCTCGCAATCGATTCCGGCTTCGGCTATATGATCCGGGCCAAGCTCGATGCCGCCGCGGATGGCGCCGCGATTGCCGCAGGCCAGGCTGTGACGCGTGGGGCCGATCAGGCGACCCAGACAGCCAATGCGCAACAGGCGGCAACCGCCTTCTTTGCCGCAAACTATCCGGCCGGTTTCCTCGGTTCGACGGCGACGCTTGCGTCTCCATCGATCACGTTCAATCAGGGCACCGTCACGATCGACATCGCGGCGCAGGCGCAGGTGCCGGTTTCGTTCATGCAGTTGTTCGGCTTCAAGCTGCTCAAGGTGACCACCTCATCCGAGTCCGTGCGCAAGGACCTCGACATGTCGCTGATCATCGACACCACGGGCTCCATGGCCACGGACCCCACTGTGCCACCCGCAGTGCGCTCGGCAGCCATTACCTTCCTGCAGCAGTTCGACCAACTGGCGGACCGTATCTCGCTGCTCCACTTTGCGTATGGGACGGTGGTCGATCAGCCATTTAACGGCAACAGTCGCGGCTTCGATCTGGCTGCCATGACCAGCAGCATCAACGCCTTCAATTTCTCCGGCAGCACCAACTCGGCCGAGGCCTACTGGAATGCGCTCGATCAGCTGAACGACGTGATTACGCAACCGTCCAGTCTGCGCGTCATCGTATTCTTCTCCGACGGCGCACCGAACAGCTTTGCGTCGATCTTCGGAGCGAATGCGACGAATACGGCCTGCAGCTCTTTTGCCGGCACGATTATCAGCGGGGATACGCCCAACACGCCCGCAGCCATGTACTACGACAATGTGCAGAGCCAGAAGTACGCCTCGCCCTGTTACAGCAACTCGGCCTCGAACGTGGTCACCCAACTTCCACAATGGTACAACGCACACAACACGACCTGGCTGGACAATCAGACCATCCCGGTGATTACCAACACGCCGCGTGTGGTGACGAGCGCGATCAACTACGCCAACGTCAACAACGCGGCACGCAATATCGCGGAGGCCATGGCAAACCAGGCCCGCAGTCAGGGCATCTACGTCTTCGCGATTGGCCGTGGCTCCGAACTGCTGCAACCCGAAGGCGCGAACGGCGAGATCGGCCAGGATGTGCTCAAGTGCATGGCCAACACACCGGATTCCTTGCCGCGCTGCTATAACCCGGCTCAGCCGGTGGGCGTGTATTGCCAGGCATTGACGCCCGCAGACTTGACACCGTGCTTTTCGAAGCTGGCGTCAGAAATACTACGGATATCGAAGTAATGATCGTTGTAACCACAAAGCGAATCTAAGCCGTCGGGGGAATCATGAGCACACTCATAAACGAAACAGTGCCGGCTGACATGGATACGGCGCTGGCGCCCTCCGCTGTCACACCACGCGTGGGTGATCTTGCGCTGGAGATATTGGGCCGCCTCGGCATCGCCGCGTTATTTGGCGTGTTCGCCTACCTCGCTATCAAACACTGGCGCGCCGACCCGACGCGGATCACGCTCTTGCTACTGGTGGTGGCGGAGTGCTTCACGCTCGGTTTGTCGCTGGTGGTGCGGGTGCCCATGCGGCGTGACTGGAACCCGGTGGCGTTTCTTTGCGCATTGGGAGCGTCGTATTACTTTCTGGCCGTTCATCTCGGACCTGGTGTGAGGCTCGTGCCCGAAACGGTGGGCGCCGCGCTGCAGGTCGCGGGGATTTGCTGGCAACTCTTCGCCAAGGTGTCGCTGCGCCGCTCGTTCGGCATACTGCCGGCCAATCGTGGCGTTGTTTCGCATGGCGCCTACCGGTTCGTACGCCATCCCATGTATCTCGGTTACTTCGTGATGGACATGGGTTTCCTGTTGACAAATTTCGGTCTGCAGAACGTGCTGGTGTACGGCGGGCAGTTTGCGCTTCAGGCAGTGCGCATCAGCCGCGAGGAACGGCTGTTGTCAGCCGACGAGCGCTATCGCACCTATAAAGGCAAAGTGCGCTATCGCGTGATTCCGGGCTTGTTCTAACGTGAGCGGCGGGCGGATGAGCTGAGTTCATTCTCCCGAAACGCTCAACGAAGACACCCCCTCATCGCTATCGCCGCCCCCGTGTGAACCAGGCGCATCCGAGGCAGGCGCGGGCCCATGTCCGATCCGGTTGGCATGCATCAGCCGGTATAGCGTTGCCCGCGAAACACCCAGATCCGCCGCCGCCTCGGACAGTTTGTAGCCGTGGCGTTGCAAGGCCTGCTCGATGGCATCTTTCTCCGCTTTGCTGCGAATCTCCGCCAACGTCACAGCGGGCGTGTGAACGGTGTGCGGCAGGCCGAGATCGGTCGCAGTAATGAAGCGGCCCTCGCTCATCACCACCGCGCGCCGCACGCAGTTGATCAACTCGCGAACGTTGCCGGGCCACGCATAGCTGGACATGGCGAGCATCGCATCGCTTGAAAAGCCGCGGATCTTGCGCGCGCCGTCCTGCCTGTACATGCTGAGCGCATAGTTGGCGAGCAGCCTGATATCGCTGCCACGCTCACGCAGCGGCGGTTCGACGAGCCGCAGCACGCACAAGCGGTGATACAGGTCAGAGCGAAAGCGCCCGTCATCGACAGCCTTTTCCAGGTCCACGTGAGTCGCCGAGATCACGCGCACATCCACGTTGATCGGGGTGGTGCCGCCCAGTCGCTCGATGGTGCCTTCCTGCAGAAAGCGCAGCAACACTGCCTGGCACTCATGGGGCATGTCGCCGATTTCGTCGAGGAAGAGGGTGCCTTCGTGCGCGCTCTCGATCCGGCCAATCTTGCGTTGCACCGCGCCGGTGAAGGCGCCGCGCTCATGGCCAAACAGTTCTGCCTGCAGCAGGCTTGGCGGAATCGCCGCGCAGTTGATCGCCACGAAGGTGTTTTTGGCGCGGGGTGAGCGCATGTGGATGGCGCACGCGGTCAACTCCTTGCCAGTGCCCGATTCCCCGGCGACGAACACGGGCGCATCCGTGACCGCGCATTTGTCGATATACCGGTACAACTGCAGCATTGCGTCACACTGGCCGACCATCCCATGCCGGCCCATCGACGGCTCCGGGACGGCAGGCGCTTTGCGCAGATTCGACAGGCCGTGGGCGTGCCCCAGCGCAAAAATGAGGCGCTCGTTCAGGCAGGGCCGGGTGACGAAATCGAAGCAATAGTCGAGGATAAAGCGGCTGACGAGTTCGTCGTCCGCCTGGCCGGGCGCGATCTGCGCGACCCAGTTGGTTTCCATCCGGCGCATACAGGTTTCGAGCGCAGACAGGTGTTGCGACGTGCAAGGCTCCGGCAGTTCGATCAAGCCGACCTTGATGTTGTCGCGCTCGATCACCCGCTCCGCAATGGCCGTGGTTTTTGCGTGCGCCACGTGCCAGCCGGAAGCGGCGAGGAACTGGTTGAGCATCTCGTCAGGCGCGGCAGAAACACACAGCACCGTGCGTTCCGTGTCATGCGATGAGCCAGTCGTACTCATGGTCCCCCCCGTTCGATGCTGAGTTCATGGCGCTCGTGTCTCGTCCGGCATCCACCCGGGATCCACCCGGCATCCGCCAGTCGTACGGTCATCCACTCGCAGGCCCGCAGGACTGGCCGTAATGAACTCACGCGTCCACCGTCACGGCGGTCCGCACCGGAATGGCTGCTACGCGAAATACGATGTTCGTCAAGATTCTTATTGGTCATTTCAGCCGGCGATGCAATACGCCTGGTTTTTCATCAGCTTCTCTATATTGCGCGCTGCGAGGCGGGCGACCAAATACTGTCAAAAGATTCTTTGCTTCCATGCTAGCAAATCTGGATGGGGAAATGTTCTTCGGCGCTTTTTCAATCGCTTGACTGTGGATTAAAAGCCGACGCTGACGCCCCGCTGAAGGTCTTGCCGCAGCAGGACTGTCTCAAAGTTGAGAAAACCCCAAACGGTATTAAGTTTCGGTAATTGTTAAATAATCGGCCGGAATATTTGACCGATAACGCCTTTTTAGAGCAGGGAAATGATGAGCTAGTATTTTTCAGCCAATCGCGCAAACCTTTGCGCGCGAGACGCATTCAGCAATTACTCAGTTTGAATAGGGCGCGCTTTTGATCTGGTCATGGCAATACGGGCCGTCTACGGTCATTCGGGGACGTGCCTGCGTTCGCCTGTGGAAAGCAGGCGTCTCACATTTGAGACGCCCTCCAGGTCGCGCGCGCGTACTGACGCCTACACCTCTCAAGCGCGCAACTGGTCGTGATGTCGCCTTCGCATAGCGCGTTGGCGCCTCGCGCTCATTGCTTCCAACAGCGCGAGGGACCGGTTGGGACTGCGCACGTACGCCAGGTTCGAGGATTCGCCGGTTACAACGCTGCAACAGTTTCGACGGGAGGTCCGGGCAATTCAGCTCGCTTTGCCGGTAAGCAAACCGGCAAGCGCGTAGTGACAAGGCTTTGGATGCAGCTGGCACGGTCGTCGCTATATGTCGTCCAAGGCCAGTCGCATGGATGCAAGCGGTGGCTGGCAGGGAAGTGCGAGGGGAGTCCGCAGGCGAGCCCAGGCCACATTGGGCCGCACGGGTGGGTCGCGGAAATACAGTTGGAACAGGCAGGCGCGCAGACGCACAGGGAAGGAAAAAGCAAACAGCCAATCAAGCCCGCATCGACGGGTGCAGCGGGGAAGTAACGCAGCAAAACGATGGTGCCAACCTTCGGATGTCAATGAAGAGCAAGCAACCGATCATGCCCGCAAAGACGGGTGTAGCGGGGCAGTGAAGCAGGGACGCGATGGGGCCAACTATCCGATAACAACGAAGATAAGAGCGCATACAAAAAGCGCAAACCAAGCGTGGAAAAAGCCTTCACTGAAAGGCACCCGCTGGACGGGGATTCACAACGAGTGGGTCATCAGGCTGACCGGCAGCCACTGGGCGAGGACGGGTGTTTCCTCGGCTGGCGCGGACCGGTCGCAGCAGCGCTTCATGGGGACGGCTTCGGCCGGATGGCACGTCGGGTCGAGACCTGCGCGCCATAGAGAGAAGCGGCTGATTGCGGCGCAATTCGACGCCATCGCTGATGCCCGCTCTTTTCCTTATTCCCGCGTGCTTCAAGTCACGCCACTGCGATTGGCGAGCAGTGCCCCGTTATAAATCCTCAGTACGTCGACGTTGCCACGCGAAACAGGCGCGGCCAAGTCCGAACGGTGCCGTTTGCGCGGAGCCGCATGATGCCATGTGCCGGTCCTCGCAGCAGATCTCACGCCCCAAAGTTTTCATACGCAGTATCTTTTTCACTTCGCAGCCATTTGTCGATAATGTCAGAACTCTTATATCATGTTCGAGTTCATACATGACCGGCGTGGCCCGTTGTGCCGCTCCATCATCAATTCATGGAGATTCCAGCGATGTCCGAGTGTCTGTTTCTTGCGGGTGCGACTGGTGCGATCGGGCGTCGCCTTGCACCGTTACTGATTGCGGCCGGCTGGCGCGTGGTGGGTACGACCCGCTCGCCAGACAAGGCGTCGGCGCTGCACAAGTGGGGCGTGGAGCCGGTGGTGCTCGATGTGTTCGATGCCGCCGCATTGCATGCGGCGCTCGCGGCGGCAAGGCCCACTGTGGTTGTCCATCAGTTGACCGACCTGCCGCCAGGACTGGACCCGTCACGCATGGCCGAAGCGAGCGGGCGCAATGCGCGCATTCGCGACGAAGGCACGCGCAATCTGGTCGCGGCCGCGCTTGCCGCTGGAGTGCGCCGCATGATCGCGCAAAGCATCGCGTTTGCTTATGCGGAGGGCCCGCTGCCGCATACCGAAGACGATCCGCTTGATCTCGGCGCGCAGGGAGCACGGGCGATCTCGGTGGGCGGCGTAGTGAGCCTCGAGCGTCAGGTGATGGCGGCGCCCATGGAGGGTGTCGTGCTGCGCTATGGGCGCCTCTATGGGCCCGGCACTGGATCTGACGCGCCCACAGGGCCGGGGGCCCTGCACGTGGATGCCGCCGCGCGCGCTGCGGAGTTGGCTATCGCACACGGCACGCCTGGCATATACAACATCGCGGAAGACGACGGCACGCTCAGCAGCGAGAAGGCTAAGCGCGTATTGGGCTGGGAGGCAGCGTGGCGAGTGCGTCAATGAGTACCGCAACGGGTTGCGCCGCTGACGAACCCATTGAGCCACCGGTTTTGCTGGCGTCAAGGGTTGCTGGCGACGGCATTGCGTTTTAACGAAGTGCCTTGAGCGGTGGCTGGCTCGGCGGTCCACACCGACACGCCAGCTGACGCAATCGCAAACCGGTGTTGCGTGCCCGGCCGCAAACGGCTGTCCTCGCTTGCCAGGTCGAAGCGCGCGCCACCGATCTCCACCTGGATATAGCGCTCGCCGCGGCGTAATTCAATCGCGTCGATGGTGCCGGGGTAGAGCCCGTCGGGCGTTGCTGCGAGCGCGTGCGACGAGATGCGCCACATCACGCGCTGACCCGCCGCGATGTTCCGATCCAGCGTCTCGACGAGCAGACCGCCGCCGATCTCGAGGCGCCCGTCGCCCCGCATGATTCCTTCACCGACATTGTGTAAGCCGAGCAATTCGGCCACGCGCAGGGACGCGGGCCGCTCGTACACGGTGTCGAGCGCGCCGGCCTGCAGCACGCGTCCCTGCTCGAGCACCAGCACTTCATCGGCAAGCAGGGCGGCTTCGTCGGGATCGTGCGTGACGATGATCGTCACTGCCGAGATCTCCCGCTGCAAGGCCCGCAGCGATTGTTGCAAGCGACGCCGGCGCGGCGTATCGAGCGCGGCGAAAGGCTCATCGAATAGCAGTAGCTGGCTGTGGCGGGTCAGCGCGCGCGCCAGCGCGACCCGCTGGCGCTGACCGAACGACAGTTGATGCGGCAGCCGCCCAACCAGCGAGCCGAGGCCAAGATGTTCGAGCCAATAACGGGCGCTGGCGGCGTCAGCGTCCACCGGGAAGGCGAGTTGCTGGGCCACCGTCATATGCGGAAAGAGGCCATAGTCCTGCGGCATATAGCCGATCTGGCGGCGCTCGGGTGGCAGCGGGTCGAGATCGGTATCGCCGAGGCGCACCATGCCGCGCTCGTTGCGCTCCAGTCCTGCGATCAGACGCAACACCAGCGATTTGCCTGAGCCGGACGGCCCGATGATCGCCAGCCGCCGCGTGACGGGCGCCCATGCAATGTCGAGATCGAAGGCGCCGAGATGGCGGGCCAGATGAAAGGCGAGACGCCGGTCGGGGCTTTCGGCAGCAGGTTGCCCGGCGAGCGACGTTGCCGCGTCCTCGCCGCTATCGAGCAATGCGGCCGTGTCGCTCTGGCGTCTGCTATACAACGACAGCGCAGCGCAGACGATGGCAATGGCGAGCGTAGGGAGCAGTAGCGGCATCATCGCGGGCAGGCCCTGGCCGCCGAACACGACGTAGGTATAAACCGGCAGCGAATACGGGTGATAAGCGACCATCACCGTTGCGCCGAACTCGCCGAACGCGCGTAACCAGGCGAGCGCCAGCCCGGCACGGATGGCCGGCCATGCGACCGGTAAGACAACGCGAAAGAACCGGCTACCGGCATGATGGCCGAGGGTGGCAGCGACGTCGTCGAACACCGGGTCGACGGCCGCAAATGCCGATTTCGCCGCGATGATCAAAAACGGCGCGGCAACAAACGTTTCGGCCAGCACGATGCCGGCGAACGAATCGGTCAGCATACCGCCGGTCAATTGACCGACCCAGCTATACGGCCCTAGCAAAAACAGCAGCAGCACGCCGCTCGTGAGCGGCGGGAGCGCGAGCGGCAACTGCACGATAAAACCGAGCACGGCCACCTTGCGCGAGTCGGAGCGCGCAAGGAAATAACCGAGCGGCACGCCGCCCAGCAGAATCACCAGCGCCGCGACGCTGGCGCTCGCAGTGGAGACGCCGACCGCTGACCACGTGGCGTGCCAGTCGACGCTCGCCCAATCCGCCGCACCCAATTGCGGCACGCTGGCGATAAACGGCGCGCACAGATACACGGCCAACAGCGTGGCCAACCAGAGGAGCGGCCGGGCCGCCATACGCTTCATTGTTGCTCGCTAAACAGTGGTGCTTACTGAGCCGCGTCCAGCACGGCCTGCACGGAAGGCGGAATGGCCTGGCCGTTGCCGGTGACGGTCGGCTTGATCACATCCACGCCGTGCTGCTTCAGCAGCGCGCGCCCCTCGGCACTCAGCAGGAAATCAACAAAGCGGGTCGCGCCTGCGTTGTTCTGCGCGTCGTTCAAGATCGTCAGCGTATAGCTAGCCTTGGCCTTCAACTCGGGGGCGGGCTGGAAGGCGGGAATCTTCAGATCCGAGGTCTCGGTGGAATAGAAGAAACCGGCGTCGAGCTGACCCGACTGCAGTCGGCCGACCAGGGTTTCCTCAGGCAAGACCTGGTCAGGATTGTCCGGTGCGCCGAGTGTCTTTTCCACGAGGTCAGGTTGATGGTAAAGCTCAGCCGCCTTCGTCATCATTTCGACGGTGAACGCGCCCTTCGGATCAAGCTTCGGATCGGTACGGCCAATGCGGATGCCTGGTTCCTGCAACACCTGGTCCCAACGCTTTTGCTTGAAGTCCGCCGCGAATTTGCTCTTCGGGTTGTAGCCGATCATCAACGGCGACTCGGCGAAATTGACGAACCAGCTGACGTGGTCGCCATTATCGGCGCCCATCAGACTACTGTTGACCTTCGGACTCGCGCTGATGAACACGTCGCCGCGGCGCAGTTTGCCTTTGATTTCGTTAGCGATCTTGTTCGAGCCCGCCGCGTAGCCGCGAAACTGCAGGCCGGTAGCTTTTTCGAACGCGGGGCCCACGCTGCGCTCCATCAGATTCACCAGTGAGCCGGCGTACAGCACGTTCACGGTGTTGTCCTGCGCGAAGCTGGGGGTGGCGGCCGCCATGCTGGCGATCACGGTGACTGAGGCGAGCAGCTTGCGAATCATGCCGTTTCCTGTAGCGTTATAAAGAACGCTATATTACGTCGCCATTGCGGTTTGTGGCTCGATTCCGAGCGGATAAGGGGCGTAAAGCGGGGCGTCGAAAAGGGCATTGTGCAGCCGGCTTTCGTCTTGAGCGGCGGACGCTCGAGCCTTGTGTTGCGGCGCGGACTCCGGCGGTGGCGTTGGGGTAAGGACTTCGATTCGCACGATATGGGCCGTTTGATATAACGGGTATGCCTACCCTTGTGGCGTGCGGTTTGCCGGAATGTCTCGTAATATTGGTGAGAATATAGCGCGGTGAACGCCGCGCCGTCCCCGATGCCCGAGGAGTTGCACGCATGGACCTGATGAACCCGATTGCCGAAGCGGCGGTCCCCGCCACCGCCACCGCCACGGCCACGGCCAGCAACTTCTTTCTCACCGGCCAGGTGCTGCGCCCGCTATCGCTATCTGTCGATCAATTGCACGGCTATGACAGCGTGCTTTCTGCGCCATTCGATCTGCGCTGTTTCACCACCAACCGTTTTATTCGGGAGGTGGGCTGTTATCGGGGCGTGCGTCTGACCGACCTGATCGAAGAGGCGGGACTGTACAACGATTCGCCTGGCGATTTCAAGCGGGCTGTATTCATGGCCATGGCACACGACGGCTACGCGGTGACGTTTTCATGGCACGAGCTGTTCAATACGCGAGTGGGCGAAAGCGTTCTGGTGGCCTATGAATGCGCCGACCAGCCGTTGACGCTCGAAGACGGTGTGCCGATTCTCCACTCGGGCGCGGACATCATGGCCGCTCCGCGACATGTCAAGCGGCTGGCGGGTATCGTCGTGCAGGTGCTGAAGCCCCCGATGTGACCTCAAGGGACGTGTTGCGACGCGCAAATCGCACGTGTCGCGACGCGACGTGCTTCGTGTATGCTTTCGCGCATGGCTGAATCCGCGAAAACTCAATCTCTCCCGGCGAAACCCGCGCGTACGAGGGCGCCCACCAAGGCCTCCCCCGAGGTGCGTTTCAGAATGCGTATCCGCAAGGGCGAAACCGTGGCGCTCGGACCCGGCAAGGTCGACTTGCTTGAAGCGGTGCGGGAGCACGGTTCGATCTCGGCTGCGGCGCGCAGTCTCGACATGTCCTACCGTCGCGCGTGGCTGCTGATCGACGAACTCAACCAGTCGTTGAAGTCACCGGCGACCGTCTCCGAGCAGGGCGGCCAAAGCGGCGGCGGCTGCGTGCTCACGCCGGTCGGCGAAAACATCGTGCGCCTGTATCGCGAAGTGGAAGCGCAAGCGCAAAAGTCCTGCGCAAAGCAGATTGACGAGTTGACCAGACTGATCCGCAGCTAGCGAGTCCTGGCTGGTGTTTGTCAGGCTTTGGTCACAGGTTGATCAGGCCATCAGGCACGTCACCCGTCTCAACCATGCCGCAGGCAAAACGCCGACGGCGGCCGCGCGTTGGCAACGGGCGTGCGGTCCGCATGCACGCGTGCAATCAGCTCGATGAAACTGGCTACGCTCGCAGTGCGCAGCGGGTAATAGTCCACCTGATGCCGTTCGCAGACGCGCTTTAGCATGTTCATTGAATCGTGGTCGATGCAGTCCACCGGGAACACGACGATATCCGCGCCCGGCAATGCGGCCGCGAGGAGCCCCTTGCGATCTTCGACACCGCCGTCGTGCACCACGAATTCGCCGCCTGCGGAGCTGACGAGCGCCTTGAGTGCGGTGTTCGATCCCGGCCGTCCACCGACATAGACGACGCGCATGCCACGCACGTTTTCGAGTCCGGCGCGGCGAGCGCCGCCCTGATCCAGCGCATTCAGCGTGGCGCTTTCGAGCGCATGACATTCCGCCTGAACCACCTTCAGCAACGCCAGCGCCTGATCGCGGCTCTGGCGCAGCGCCTCGGCAATGCCTTGCTCCTCCTGGGCGCGTAACTCGGCCGCCTCACGACGGTTCGTGTGCAGCGCCAAGCGCTGTTCGCTTTCGGCGAGCTTTTGCTGGAGCGTCTGCATTTCGGCGGCGAGTTCGGCGCTATCTATTGAAGGCTGCAATGTGGCCTGGGCGGTGAGCTTGACGATCCGCTCGGTCAGTTGTTCAACCATGGTGTCGCGTTCCGCGCTGACCTCCCGCAGACGACTTTGCTGCCGCTCGACCTTGTCTCTCAACGCCGCGTTTTCTTCCTCCAGCGCAACCAGCCGACGAATATCCGCACGATTGGCCGCCCCCACCAGATGCGACAGCATATGCAACTCGCCGAATGCCGACTGGCGCACCGGCATGGTCGCGTATGGGTGAGTCATTAGCGCCCAATACGCTGGTGGGATGTCGCCGATCTTGAGGGCTTCATTCCACAGCGCCAGCACCGCTTCTTCGTCCGTTGCCTGATCGAAACGGCGGATCGCACCGGCATATCGCTCGTCGAGCGCCTTGTTTAGGGCTTTGCTGCCTGTGCCGCCCGCAATGGCCAGTTCGACGGCCGCGTGGTGAATTTGCAGATCGCTCGCCTGCTGACGGTCGAGTTCGGTGAACTTCGGCACCAGCTTGCGAAGTTCGTGCGTGGTGAGGCATGTGCCGATCACCGAGCAGTGCAGGTGAGGATCCAGTTCGGAAAGCTTGCCGCGGCGCCGCCCCCGCGTGAGCTGTACGGATGAGGGCACGCAACAGGCGTCGGCTGCGCGGAGCCTGGCGTCGTCGCCGGTGCGCACTGCTGCGTCGGTAGTTTGAGCGAGGCGAAACGGGGGAGTGTGCATGGCGACCTCGAATCCGGTTCTGGTGACAGGGCCGCCGGCATTGCGCACCGGATGATGTAGAGGCCATCACCATCAATCTCAGTACCGCAATATACCATTGAATATAGCGGTGCGGCCTCGCCGGCCTATGGCGTCGGTGTTCAGTCTGCGGTATGCAGGACCAGCGCGGCACGCGCGCGCTGCTCCAGCACGTGTTCGACACACAGGCCGACAAACGTCGCGTCGAGCCGTTCCAGTTCGGCGGCTACCCCGCGTAGTGGCGCTGGATTGTCGCTATAGGCGTCGGAGAAGATGGCGTCGCGCAGGCGCTCAGCGGAGCGCGCCTCCTTGATGGCCACTTTCAACTCGGAAAGGCGGCTAAACGCAGCTGTTTTGCCTTGTTCGGCAAGCACCGAGAGCAACCGGTTGAACGAAGCGTCACGTAAGGCGCTCGTGAACGCTGGCTCGCCCTGAAGATCGGCGAACATCAGAACGAAGCGCTGCACACTGCCATAGAGACGCCTGAAGGCATCGACGACGTCGCGGATCAACTCGGCGCGTGCGCGATCGGGCGTCGACTTCAAGGCCGTGATCGTGCTTGAAAGGTCTTTGGCGGTCGGCTTTACGAGCCCCAAAGGCTTGTTCGAAGTAAGGCTGCTGCGCTCCAATCTTTACTCCAGGTAACGTGTTCTGTTGCATCAAATAGCAGATGGTCCGACCTGTGCTGGCTTTTGCTGAAGGCCAGGCCGGGCGCCATTCGATCCATATCGCGATATTCCGTAGGATATAACGAACGACGCCACCAGAGATAGATGCGCCCCATCAGGCAGTTATTTGGAATCAGCGGTTTTTCGCGAAATCGAGAAAGGCGCGCACGGCCGGCGCGCGCTCGTATTTCCGGTAGGCAAGGGCGATTTCCGAAGGAATGGGCTTGCCTTTGATGTCGCGGTACACGACGCCTGGCAGCGCCATGCACTCCGCCAGCGTGTGCGGCACGATCGCAACCATGCCGCCTAACGACACGCACGAGAGCACGGCCGCGAGCGTGCCGGGCTGCGGACCCAGTTTGGGCAAGAAGCGTCCGCGCCGCGCGAGTTCGAGGGTTCCGGCCTCCTGCTCCGGTAACACAAAGCACTGATCGCGCAGTTGCGCGGGCGCGAGCGACGGGAACGCCGCGAGTTCCGAATCTTCCGGCAGTGCGACTACAAAAGCATCCCGGTACACGGTCGCGGTTTCGATGCCATCCAGGAGTTGCATGGGCGGGCGCACGTAGGCGGCATCCAGTTGGCCGTCGGCGAGCATGGCGGGGATGCGATCCATCGGCACTTCGCGAACGGTGATATCAACGCGCGGATACGCCTCACGAAAGCCGCCGGCCGCTTTGCGCAGCACACCCGTAAAAGCCGCTGACGCGATATAGCCAACCTCGACGCGTCCTAGCTCGCCCCGTTCGGCGAGGGCAGCGCGTTCTGCGCCACGGGACAGCTGCTCGAGCGCGGGCACCGCCTCGGCAAGCCACGCCTCGCCGGCGGCGCTCAGCGCCACTGAACGCTTGGTGCGATGGAACAGACGCACCCCGAGCAGTCGCTCCGCTTCCTGAATCAGCTTGGTGAGCGAGGGGGGCGCGAGATCGAGTTCCTCCGCCGCGCGCGCGAAGTGAAGATGCTTCGCGACGCAGACAATGCAGCGGATATGGCGCAGTTCGAGTTGCCGCATAGTATTGCCGAATGGATTAATTATCTTGTCATTCTATGATAATGACAGGAAACAGGCGTCACGTTACCCTTGCAGCCATTTCCTCCTGGTCGGGTGTCCGATGTCCCAGCTTCCACACGAACAGTCCACGCAAACCGTGCCGGAGTCGGCGGGTGAGCCTCACGGCACGCCGCGCGCGGTACACAATCCCGCCTTCGTACTGGCCACCGCTTCGGCGACCTGCGCGTTGATTGTGCTCGATACCAATGTCGTGGCGGTCTCGCTGCCGTCTATCGCACGCTCGTTTCACGCGAGTTTTGCCGATGTCGAGTGGGTCGTCAGCGCCTATATGGTCGCGTTCGCGTCTTGCCTGCTGCCGGCCGGCGCGCTCGCCGATCGTTTTGGCAGAAAGCGCACGCTGTTGCTGGGGCTGGCGGTGTTTTTTCTGGCGTCGCTCGGGTGCGGGCTCGCGCCTTCGGTTGCGGTGCTGAATATCGCGCGTGCCGTGAAGGGCGTGGGCGCGGCCCTGCTGTTGCCCTCGGCGCTAGCGGTGATCGCGCATACATTCCAAGAAGGGCCCGCGCGTGTGCGCGCCTGGGCCGTGTGGGGCACCTGCATGGGCGTGGCGACGACGGTGGCGCCGCTCGTGGGCGGCATGATCACGCAGTGGGTCGGCTGGCGCTGGATCTTCCTGCTCAACCTGCCGGTCTGCGCAGTGCTGGCCGTATGTGCACTGCGGACAATCGGCGAATCACGCAACCCGCACGCCGGGCCGGTCGATGTGGCCGGCAGCGCGTTGTTCGGCACGGCGCTCGCACTCCTGATCTGGGCGTTCATCGAGGCGCCCACGGCTGGCTGGACGAGCCTCGCGACCGTTGTGCGGTTCTGTGTCAGCGCGCTGCTGTTCACCGGCTTTATCCAGGTGCAACGCCTGCGGCAGCACGCCATGGTGGACCTGACGCTATTCCGTCAGCCACGCTTTGTCGCCGCTGTCCTCGCCATGTTCGGTTACGCCGCGTGCGCACAGGTGATGATGACCTTTCTGCCGCTTTATTTGCAGAATGCCTTCGGGTTGAGCGCGGTGAAAGCGGGCACCGGCATGCTGCCGTTTGCGCTTGCGATGGTGGTGGGGCCGTACATCGGCTCCGCGCTATCCAGACGTCTGTCGGCGTTGTCGCTGCTTAGCACGGGGTTGCTGCTGATCGGTGTGGGGAATCTGTTGACCGCGCTGTGCGCAGCACCAGTCGCCGGCGATGCCCGCTATGGGTTCGTCGCGCTCGGCATGATCGTCACGGGGATTGGCGCGGGCGTACTGAACGGCGACACCCAAAAGGCGATCATGGCCTGCGTACCGCCCAATCGCACCGGTATGGCGTCGGGGATCAGCACGACTACGCGCTTCACCGCCATTGTCAGCTCCGTGGGCATACTCGGCGCTGTGCTGGCTGCGCGTACCCAAAGCGCGTTCAATGCGCGGCCCGAGTTGACGTCGGCCATCCGGCATGAACTCGACGCGGGATTCATGTCGCGCGTGCTAGCCGGCGACGCGGCCGGCGCCACGGCGAATCTGTCGCCGGCTGTGGGCGCAGCGCTGCGGAGTGCGGCGCATATCAGTTTCGCAAGCGGTTTCTCCGCCGCGCTGTATCTGGCTGGCTTGATCGCGATCGCGATTGCCGTGAGTGTGCGTCTGCTGGCGGCCCGCGCATCGTCCTCGCTGGCAAGCGGCATCGCCGTGGAGTGAACTGGCGCGAGTGACCGATGATGCCGCCACGTCCGCAAGCAATGATGTCCCTGCAGACCAAAGTGCAGCTCTCTAGAGTGGCGCTTCGAGTATCGACAGGGCGCCGTTAATTTCCGATATTGTTGCGCTTGGGCTGTCTCAAGACGGCACGTCCGGACTCCAGGCCGTTCAATACGGGAATACAACCAATAATGAGTCATCCGAACAGCGCGTTGATCCAACGCTTCTACGAGGCGTTTGCGCGGCGCGACGCCGAAGCCATGAGCGCCTGCTATACCCCCGACGTGCGCTTCAGCGACCCGGTCTTCGGGGAACTGCGCGGCGACGAGGCGCGTGACATGTGGCGCATGCTGACGCAGCGCGCACAGGAGTTTTCCTTGACTTTTTCCGAGGTGGAAGCGAATGAGCGCAGCGGCAGCGCGCACTGGGTGGCGCGCTACCTGTTTAGCCAGACGGGCCGCACGGTGGTCAACCGGATACAGGCGCAGTTCGTGTTTCGTGACGGCCTGATCGCCGAACATCACGACGGCTTTGATCTGTGGCGCTGGTCGCGTCAAGCGCTGGGGTTCAAGGGCGTGTTGGTGGGATGGACGCCGCTTGTGCAACGCGCTATCCGCGCACAAGCGAGGAAAGGCCTGGACGCATATCGGTCTAAGCGGCCATGAGTCTGCCGATGGCTTTCAGGCTGCATCCTGGAGCGACTTGCATGGGATTGCCTGGATGATGCAGTATTTCGTCAGCGGGGAATGCGAAAACTGGCCGTGAGCCGAATGGGCGAAACGGTCAGTACCGCCTTAGCCACAGAACCTTTGGAACCACCAGAAGCATTCGAACCATTAGAACCAGGAGGACGAGCACCGATGCCTGTCTTGGATGCGGCCTGGGACGATTGGCTGGCCACCAATGCAAACCGCGGCTGCGCGGCGGACTCGATGGTCGATTCGATGGTGCGGGCGGGTTTCGATTCGGTCACAGCGAGTGCTGCTGTGCACCGGGCCCTGGCTGCCGCTAGCGGCAACGCGGTGGTGGCGGCGGCGGTCGGCGCGGCAGCACCTTCTGATGTCACGCAAGCAGGAGGAGCAGGTACGCAGGCGAGCCTCATCAAACGCTTGCCGGGTGCGTATCAGTACGACTCATCGCCCGTGGCGAGCGGCAACCTGATTCGCGCGTTCGATCGCGACGTCAAGGTGCTGATGCGTTGCGAGCGTCCGCAGGTCATTGTGTTTGGCGACGTGTTGAGTCCCGACGAGTGCAACGAGATGATCGAGCGCTCACGTCACCGTTTGAAACGCTCGACGACGGTGAATCCCGATACCGGTCAAGAGGATGTGATCCGCAACCGAACCAGCGAGGGGATCTGGTTTCAGCGCGGTGAAGATGCGTTCATCGAGCGTCTCGACCAGCGTATTGCAAGCCTGATGAACTGGCCGGTGGAAAACGGCGAGGGGCTGCAGATCCTGCACTACAACACCACTGGCGAATATCGCCCGCATTTCGATTTTTTTCCGCCGGATCAGCCGGGCAGTGTCGTGCATACCGCACGCGGCGGTCAACGTGTGGCCACGCTGATCGTCTACCTCAACGATGTCCCGGACGGTGGCGAGACCATCTTTCCGGAGGTGGGCATGTCGGTTGCCGGCAAGCAGGGCGGTGCGGTGTATTTCCGCTATCTGAACGGCCTGCGGCAACTCGATCCACTGACCTTGCATGGCGGCGCACCGGTGAAAGGCGGCGACAAGTGGATCATGACGAAGTGGATGCGCGAGCGGGCTTATGTCTGATGTCCACGTGACAAGGGAATTGGCGCGGCAGCGGCTCCGCACACCTTTCACGCGCCCCTTGCCGGCCGCGTTCTCTTGATCCTTCACGTCCGGCAAGGCGCCCGGGCTCAATAAAAAGCATGACGGCTGCACCGCCGTCATGCGCCTGCTCATCAGCCAGCCTGCAGCGCCTCGTCACGGGCGCCGCCTTGACCCGCTTCACGCAAGACAGCGTCGAAAAAATGCGCTTGCGCTTGTGAATCCGAACGGCCATAAGCCCGGTTGATCCCGCTGATTACGGCACGAATCGACGCCGTAATCAGATTCGCGTCGATGCCCACGCCAAATGCGCTGCCCACCACCTGCGCCCCGGCCATTTCTGCAATGGCAATCGCCTTGGCATCTGCGCCTTGGGTCAGCGCGCGTTCCTCGTAGTGCTGGATGCGTACCGGCGTGCGCAACGCATGCATCAACGCATCCAGCGGACCATTGCCTTCGCCCGACAGCGTCGTGCGCTGCCCCTTGATATCCACGGTCAGACGGATACGCTCGCGCCCGCCATCCTCCGAGAGTGCGTGCCCGATATAGCGCACGGGCTCTTCATTGCGGACGTACTCATCCTGGAACACTTCCCAGATCTGCTGTGCGGAGACTTCCTGACCGCTATCGTCAGTGAGTTGCTGCACGGCAGAACTGAAATCGACCTGCAGACGACGCGGCAACACCACGCCATGAGTCTGTTCGAGCAGATAGGCGATGCCGCCTTTGCCTGACTGGCTATTGACACGGATGATCGAGTCGTAGGTGCGGCCCAGGTCGCGCGGGTCCACCGGCAAGTACGGCATCTCCCACAGCGCGTCGTCTTTCTGCACGGCGAAACCCTTCTTGATGGCGTCCTGATGCGAACCCGAGAAGGCGGTGAACACCAGATCGCCGACATACGGGTGACGCGGATGTATCGGCAATTGCGTGCATTCCTCGGCAGTACGGGCGACTTCGTTGACATGCGAAAAGTCGAGGCCTGGATCGACGCCTTGTGTGTACAGATTCAGCGCGAGCGTCACGAGGTCGACATTCCCGGTGCGCTCGCCATTGCCGAACAGACACCCTTCGACACGATCAGCGCCGGCCATTACCGCGAGTTCAGCGGCTGCAACCGCCGTGCCGCGATCGTTGTGCGGATGCACCGAGAGCACCAGCGAGTCGCGTCGCGCGAGGTTGCGGTGCATCCATTCAATCTGGTCCGCGTAGAAATTCGGCGTGCCGACTTCCACCGTGGCCGGCAGATTGACGATCGCTTTGCGTTCGGGCGTCGGCTGCCAGACGTCGAACACGGCATCGCACACTTCCTTGGCGAAATCGAGTTCGGTAGCCGTGAAGGTCTCCGGGCTGTATTGCAGCGTGAATTCGGTTTCGGGCGTGGCCTCGACGAGACGCTTCATGGTGCGCGCGGCATTCACGGCCAGTTGCTTGACACCGTCGCGCTCGAGCCCAAACACGATCTTGCGGAATTCCGGCGCAGTTGCGTTGTACAGGTGGACAATCGCACGCGGCACACCACGGATCGATTCAAAGGTGCGTTCGATCAGATCGTCACGCGCCTGAGTGAGTACTTCGATGGTGACGTCCTCGGGAATATGGCCGCCTTCGATCAACTCGCGCACGAAATTGAAGTCCGTCTCGGAAGCAGAAGGAAACGCGACTTCAATTTCCTTGAAACCGATCTGCACCAGCGTCTTGAACATGCGCATCTTGCGCTGCGCGTTCATCGGTTCAAACAGTGCCTGGTTGCCGTCGCGCAGATCGGTGCTCATCCAGATCGGCGCACGCGTGATGGTGCGCGAGGGCCAACTGCGCTCGGGCAAATTGACGGGCGTGAACGGACGGTATTTGGTAGCAGGATTTTTCAGCATGACGGGCTCGCAGGTTCGGTAAAGACGTAAATGGACAGTGTGGAGCGGAAGAGGAACGAGACGAAGCACGGCCGCCGGTGGGCAACCGGGGCAAGGTCAGCAAAGCTTGGGAATTAGTTGCGCTTCAGATGCGTTAGATGCAGGAAGCGCGTAGCAGCAGACCTAGCCCGGTAGAGCGGGCTAGTAGTAGGAGGGATAGCAGGGTCTGTGCGGCAAACATGGGCGTAATAGGATCACAAATGCGGGGCGCGGTCAAGCGAAGCTTGTGTGTACGGCGCGCGGTGCTGGTGCATGGACGGGGTGATCCGGCAGGGTGACTGGCCATGGCGCCCAGGTAGCGACCGGCTTGCATTCGCACTGCGGTGGGTGGCGGCTATGGGCTATGGGCTATGGCCCCGCCGTATTGCCAAGCGGCCGCGCGGAGCGGGTTTTCAGCGCCGATCGCGCATTGCTGTAGCCCATCCGCAGGATCATCAGGCCAATCACCGCCGCCGCGACGTTGTCCAGCGCGGGGATCCCCGCCATACCGCCGGCGACGCCCAACGCCGCGACCAATGCCGACACCGCATCAAGCCTCGCGTGCCACGCACTTGCGTGGAGGACGGCGGAATCGGTCCGTTGCGCCTCGGCCCGCATATAGCGAAACAAGGCCTCCTTGCTCGCCATCGTCAGCAAGGCTGCCGCGAGGGCACTGGCGCGCACCGTGGCGCTGGTGCCCGGTATCGCGCTCGGCCGGAAGCAATGCCACAGCATGTCCGTAGCGGTGCCGATCAGCAGCAGCCCAATCAGCAGGTTGGCCAGCGTCCCGTGGACGCCGCCGTCAGGACCGGCGGGACCACGCCTGCCGGCTGCGGAGGCCGCTGCCAGATAGAGCACGGCGAGCACGACACCGTCCGCGGCGAGATCGCTCAGCGTATGGATGCCATCGGCGACCAGAGCGTCGGAATGTGCAAACAGTCCAATGCCAATCTGCAATGCCATCAACGCGGTATTTAGCGCGGCGCTGACATAGGCAGCCATAAAGCAGCTGCCGCGCGACTGACGAGGACGGTCGGGCGACGAGGGCATCGGGCAGGGACTAGTTCGAGTAATGCATGCAGGCTATCCATCGAACATTGCGCCGCCGTGACAACATCTTCAGCTCGTACGAGCGCTACATATCGCGATGGGCTGCAGATTTCCACGTAAATGCAAGAAATGGCGTGAGCAAAACGCGATGGCACTCGCGCAATTCCCGGCGTAATCGACGCAGCCACGTTGGGAAACGTCTGCACGTTTCGCCGGGTCGGAAGGCATACCATTTTGGCTCGCCCGCGTGGGGTAGTTGCGCCTGCATGCGGCACGAGCAAACCGACTGAGATGAAATAGCGATGCCTGAAGTGAACTCCGCTGTGCAAGACTGGCTTGCCGACCATGCAAGGCGCGGTTGTAGCCCGGTCGCCATGGTCGATGCCATGGTTCAGGTGGGCTTTGAACAGGCCTTCGCCGATGAGGCTGTGCATCAAGCGCTGCAAGCGGCTGCCGGTTACTACACCCAAGCTCACTATCCCCACGGTTTCGAAGCGCTCAACGACGAATATCGCTACGATCCGGTGCCCGTCGCTGCAGGCAATGTGATCCGCGCCCATGATCGCGATATCGAGGTGCTGGTGCGCTGCGATCGCCCGCAGGTCATCGTGTTCGGCAATGTGCTCAGTGCGGACGAATGCGCGGCATTAATCGAACGTGCACAACCGAAGCTGAAGCGGTCCACCACGGTCAATCCTGAGAGTGGAGCAGAGGACATCTTCCCGTCCCGCACCAGCGAAGGGGCGTTCTTCCAGCGTGGCGAGGATCCGTTCATCTTAAATCTGGAGCAGCGCATTGCTGCCCTGATGAACTGGCCGGTCGAGAACGGTGAGGGTTTCCAGGTGCTGAACTATCGGGTCGGCGCGGAATATACGCCGCACTTCGATTATTTCCCTCCGCAGCAAGCAGGGAGTGCTGTGCATACCGAGCGTGGCGGCAATCGGGTGGCGACCATGGTTCTGTATCTGAACGATGTGCCCAACGGCGGCGCAACGTACTTCCCGGAAGCGGGAATTTCCGTGGCGGCGAGGCAAGGCCGAGCGGTGTACTTCCGTTATATGAACGGCTACCGGCAACTCGATCCGCTGAGCCTGCACGGCGGCGCCCCGGTGCTCGTCGGCGAGAAGTGGATCATGACGAAGTGGGTGCGGGAGCGGGCAGCAGGTTGAGTGTCCCTCAGGAAGCTTTGCGCGAACCGCCGCCAACGCTCTGGCCAGCGTCGTGTGCCAGTTGCCAGTACCCCCACATCGAAGCCAGCGTCAACAGGCCGGCGCACAGGAAGGCGATACGGAAATCGTCGAGCGTGAACACATGCCCCGTGTGCTCGCCATTCAACGCCGCCGCGCCGCGCAATGCGACCGCACCGAAGGCGATGCCAAGGCCGATTGTCATTTGTGCGGCGGCGCTCCAGAGCGTGCTGGCGGCGCTCATCTGCGGTTGCGAGACGTCGGCATAAGCGAGCGTGGCGAGGGTTGAGAATTGCATCGAACGGGCGACTCCGTACACGAACACCACGATCAGAATCCACGCCAACGGGGATTCCGGCGTGAGCAGGCCGCACGCAATTGTCGCGATGCTGGCAACGATGACATCCACGATCGACACCAGTCGGAAGCCGAAGCGCTGCAGGATGCGTGTGGTCAGCGCCTTCATGCCGAGGTTGCCAAGCGCACTGGCAAGGAGCAGCAGCCCCGACTTGAATGCCGACATACCGAAGCCGATCTGGAACAGCAGCGGCATCAGATACGGCACCGCGCCAATGCCGATGCGGGTGAAAGAGCCTGTCACGACGGTCACGGAAAAGGTGGGGATTTTCAGCGTCGATACGTCGATCAGCGGGTGCGGATGGCGCTGTGCGTGCCGGACCGCCACGAAGCCGAGCACGAGGCCGGCCAGAACGATAGCGCCGGCGATCCACGGATTTTCGCCCGGCTGGCTGGCCAGTTCGGCACCGTACAGGATCGCGGTGAGGGTGGCACCGCTCAACGCGAGGCCGACGATATCCAGCGGCCGGCGCTCGCTGCCCCGCAGATTGGGCACCAGCGCAACGACCGCCGCCATGACGGCGATGCCAAACGGCACATTCAGCAGAAAAATCCAGCGCCAGTTGGCGTAAGTGGTGATGAAGCCACCGACGGGCGGCCCGACCACCGGCGCGGCAATCGCCGGCCAGGTGATGGTAGAGATCGCTTGCATCAGGCGGCTTTTTTCCGTACTGCGCACGACGATCAGGCGGCCGACCGGCACCATCATGGCGCCGCCAATGCCTTGCAACAGGCGCGCCGCGGTGAACTCATTTACGTTTTGCGACATGCCGCACAGCACCGACGCCACCGTAAACACGCCAATCGCAATGAAAAAGACGGTACGCGAGCCGCAGCGGTCGGCTACCCACCCGCTGACCGGGATAAAGATCGCCAACGCCAGCATGTAGGCCGTCATGCCGAGACTGAGGCTATTCGGACCGACGCCAAATGTGCGCGCCATTTGCGGCAAGGCGGTGGCGATTACGGTGGTGTCGAGGTACTCCATAAAAAAGGTCGCCGCGACGATATACGGCAGCCAGCCAATGAAGCCGGGACGTCCGCCAGGCTGGTTCATCGCGCCTCCCATAGAGCCAGCGCCGTGCGGACACGCTTATGCGTCGGGATCGAACGTCCGCGAGAGGACGGGGTCAGAGTCAGGGCGTTGTTGTTTCTGTTCAAAATCGTCTCGTCTTTGCGTTGATGGCGTGGCCGTTCGCTTAACGTCGACCAGCGTCTCACGGTGGGTCGCGTGGCACGGCTGGAGACAACCGCAGCCCCACGCAACCCGATCAGCCCGACAGCACTGAAGTGCAATTTTTTCATACCTTGCGCCATTGTGGCGTCCGCTTAACAAATGACGGCAATCTAAGCCCGGCGCGACCACATAGCGAATTGCAATCATCGCAATTTAAACAATCAATTTTGTCTATTAAGCGAGTACAGACATAATGTCCCTACTTTCTCAACCACGCACCCAAGAGGACGCAATAAATGCCGATCATCAACAGCCAGATCAAACCTTTCAAGGCAACCGCTTATCACAACGGCGACTTCCAGACTGTCACTGACGAAACCCTTAAGGGCAAGTGGTCGGTCGTCGTGTTCTACCCGGCTGACTTCACGTTTGTTTGCCCGACCGAACTGGGCGACCTGGCCGATCGTTATGCCGAATTCAAGAAAATCGGCGTCGAGATCTACAGCGTGTCGACGGATACGCATTTCACCCACAAGGCATGGCACGACACATCGGACACGATCCAGAAGATCAAGTATCCGATGATCGCCGATCCGACACTGGCTATCTCGCGCAACTTCGACGTGCTGATCGAAGAAGAAGGCATGGCACTGCGCGGCACCTTCGTGATCAACCCGGAAGGCGAGATCAAGCTGTGCGAAGTGCACGACAACGGCATTGGCCGCGACGCAGGCGAGTTGCTGCGCAAGGTGCAGGCCGCGCAATACATCGCGGCACATCCGGGTGAAGTCTGCCCCGCCAAGTGGACGCCGGGCGCTGAAACGCTGACCCCGTCGCTCGACCTGATCGGCAAGATCTAAGCCTGCGCGCTTAGCTCAGTTCTCCCGTATCACGCGCCTCTCGCAGGCGCGTCTCCGTGCGGGCCGCTTCATGCGCTGTCATGCATGCGGCCCGCATGTCTCCTCGCCACGCTTTGCGGTCGCGCCCGGAGCTCCCACTCTCGTCACGGAATTCGAATAGTCATGCTCGACGCCAATCTCAAGACTCAGTTGAAAACGTACCTGGAAAAGGTGACCCGGCCGATCGAGATCGTCGCCTCGCTCGACGACAGCGCCAAATCGCAAGAACTGCTTGCATTGCTCAACGACATCGCGACGCTGTCGACACGCGTCAGCGTGATCGAGCGCCTTGACGACGAGCAACGCAAGCCGTCGTTTTCGATCGGCGAGCCCGGCAAAGCTACCGGCATCCGCTTTGCCGGCATTCCGATGGGACATGAATTCACGTCGCTGGTGCTGGCGCTGCTGCAGGTCGGCGGCCACCCCATCAAGCTCGACGACGCCGTGATCGAACAGATCCGCGAACTCGACGGTGACTATCAGTTTGAAACCTATTTCTCGCTGACCTGCCAGAACTGCCCGGAAGTCGTGCAGGCGCTGAACGTGATGGCCTTGATCAACCCGCGCATTCGCCACGTCGCGATTGACGGCGCACTGTTCCAGAACGAAGTCGAAACACGCCAGATCATGGCCGTGCCGACGATGTTCCTGAACGGCGAAGTATTCGGCCAGGGACGCAGCGGCGTGAAGGAAATCCTCGCCAGGCTCGATACCGGCGCGGGTGCACGTGCGGCCAAGCAACTGGCGAACAAGCCGGTCTTTGACATGCTGATCGTCGGCGGTGGACCTGCTGCCGCGGCGGCCGCAATTTATTCGGCGCGCAAAGGCATCAAGACCGGCGTCGTGGCTGAACGTTTTGGCGGTCAAGTACTGGACACGCTCGCCATCGAAAACTTCGTGTCTGTTCAGGAAACGGAAGGACCGAAGTTCGCGACGGCGCTTGAACAGCACGTCAAAAGCTACGAAGTCGACATCATGGACGTGCAGCGTGCCGACGCACTGATTCCAGGGCGCATCAACGAAGTGCATCTGGCGAACGGTGCGGTGCTGAAGGCGAAGACCATCGTGCTGGCCACGGGCGCACGCTGGCGCGAAATCAACGTGCCGGGCGAACGCGAGTATCGCAATCATGGCGTCGCCTACTGCCCGCACTGCGATGGACCGCTCTTCAAGGGCAAACGCGTCGCGGTGATTGGCGGCGGCAACTCGGGCGTCGAGGCGGCGATCGATCTGGCCGGCATCGTGAGCCAGGTCACGTTGCTGGAGTTTGGCGCGCAATTGCGTGCTGATGAGGTGCTCCAACGCAAGCTGCGCAGTCTCGCCAACGTGGCGATCGTGACGCAGGCGCAGACCACTGAAATCACCGGCGACGGCAAGAAGGTCAATGGTCTCGTGTATAAAGATTTGCGTTCGGGCGAGACGCAACACGTCGAACTCGAAGGTGTATTCGTGCAGATTGGCCTCGTGCCGAATACCGAGTGGCTGAAAGGCACGGTCGAATTGTCGAAGCACGGTGAGATCGTTGTCGATGCGCGCGGTGCCACGTCGGTGCCGGGCGTGTTTGCGGCGGGTGACGTGACGACGGTGCCGTTCAAGCAGATCGTTATCGCGGTAGGTGAGGGCGCGAAGGCGTCGCTCAGCGCGTTCGATCATCTGATTCGCAGTAGCGCCGATGATGAAGTCGAAGCTGAGGAAGAGGCTGCGCTTGCTGTGAGTTGATTGCCTGATACGGCAGCGTAAGTGACGGCGCGATACTAGCGGTCCCGATGCTGTGGCGTTGAAACAAAGCCCGCTTTTTAGCGGGCTTTGTGCTTTTCTGCGCACGTACTTAATTCGCGTCGCCTATTCCGCTTCCTGTCGCGTACCGTGTTCGGCAGCATTGCTTCCGCGGGGCGGCTTGAAAGGGGGCGGCTGGCTCGCAAACGTTTGGCGAACGGCCGCTATGAACTTGCGTATCACGTGACCAGACCACAAGTCAGCCAGATTACATCGAACCCCTGAATATCAGACTGATAAATTGAGTGACGACAAACCCACGCCCAATCTCGGTGCGGCAAAAAAGTGCTTAAGAAATAAAAGAATCTGCCGTCAAAAGAGTCTTAACTGGCTGGAACATTTGGTTGCACTTGCAGGGCGCAACTCGCTTTTTCGCACGCAAAGCCGCAATGGAAATCAGCGTTTGAATCCGCGTTTGAATCGGAGATGACATGTTTGTCGCAATTGGTTGGGTACTGGTATTGGGATCTGTGATCGGAAGCTTTGTTGGAGTGGGCGGGCATCTTCCGGCGCTGGTTCAGCCATTCGAACTCCTGTGCATTTTTGGTGCGGCAATCGGTGCGTTCGTGGTCAGCAATCCGGTAACCACGCTTAAAAAAACACTGAAGAGCCTTCCGACCTGCTTCAAGGGCGGTGGCTACACGAAGGAAAAGTACGTTGAACTGATCGCGCTGCTCTACGAACTGCTGCAGAAAGCGCGCAAGGAAGGGATGATGTCGCTCGAAGCCGACGTCGACGCGCCCGAGGAAAGCGTGCTGTTTCAGAAGTATTCGCACGTGCTGCAGGATCATCATCTGCTCGACTTTATCGTCGATTATCTCCGCATGATGTCGGGCGGTAATGTGAACGCGCTCGAAATGCAGGATCTGATGGACGAGGAACTCGATACGCATCACGCCGAGGCGTCCGTCGCCGCCAATGCGATCCAGAAGATGGCTGACGGTTTGCCGGCGTTTGGCATCGTCGCTGCGGTGATGGGTGTAGTTCACACCATGGGCTCAGTCGGCGCCGCGCCGGCGGTGCTCGGCGAAATGATCGCGGGCGCACTGGTCGGTACCTTTCTCGGCATTTTGCTCGCGTATGGATTCATTGGTCCGCTCGCCGACCTGTTGAACGCGAAGGGGCGAGCGGCAGCCAAGCCGTTTCAGTGCGTGAAAGCGGTGCTGCTCGCCTCGATGAGCGGCTATGCCCCGTCCGTTTCCGTCGAATTTGGCCGCAAGGTGCTCTTCACCGCCGACCGACCGAGCTTCAAGGAACTGGACGAAGCCGTTCGCGCGACCAAGTTGCCCAAAGCAGCATAACGGGGTCAACGGGGTCAACGGGGTCAACGGGGTCAACGGGGTCAACGGGCGTAAAGGGGCGTAAAGGGGCATCAAGGGGAATCGAAACATGGCCGAGAACCGTTCGCAAAGTGCCGAGCAGAGCGAAGTTGTCACTGTCGTGGTACGTCGCGGGAGGAAGAGCCCGGCGCACGATGCCCATCACGGCGGAGCCTGGAAGATCGCTTATGCCGACTTCGTCACGGCGATGATGGCGTTTTTCCTCTTGATGTGGCTGCTCGGTTCAACCTCGCAGTACGACAAGCAGGGTATCGAAGATTATTTCAACACGCCGTTATCGACGTTGCTGGGCGGCAAAGAGGGTGCAGGCGCGGCGCGCCCGAGCGTGGTGCAGGGCGGTGGGCGCGACATCGCGGATACGCACCCGGGCGTGGGCCACAGGAGCCAGCCTCAACCTGCCCGGCCGACACAAGCCATGGCGGCCAACCCGATGCCAGGCCAGCCAGACGCACAACGTCTGGCGCAACTCAAGGCGAAGATCGGCGCATTGATCGAACAGAGCCCGTTATTGCGCGCTTACAAGGAACAGATCCGTATCGCGATCACCGACGAAGGACTGCGCATCGAGATAGTCGATTCGCTGAAGCGTCCGATGTTTGCATCGGGCAGCGCCAGGCTGGAGGACTATGCGGCAACCATCCTCGCGCAAATCGGTGCGGCACTCAACGATGTCGACAATCGTGTTTCGATTGCGGGCCATACGGACGCCGTGCCTTACTCGGGAGGTACCGTGGGGTATTCGAACTGGGAATTGTCCAGTGACCGCGCCAATGCCGCGAGGCGTGCTCTCGTCGCAGGTGGCTTGAAAGAAGAAAAGTTACTGCAGGTCCGTGGTCTCGCCGACGTGTTGCCGCTCGATAAGGACGTCGCTGACGAACCAACCAACCGGCGCATCAGCATAGTGGTACTGAACAACGCGGCCGTGCAGGCGTTCTTCCGCGATGGTGGACGCAGGACGGTCGACGAATCCACTGCCGCTAGCGGCATCTTGCCCGTCGCGTTGAGCGCCGGGCATTAGATAGAAGGCTGGAAGCCGTAGCGGATAGCGCACCGCCTGGCCATGTCCGGCGAGGTGCGCTCCCTGGATGACTAAGCCTCGTTGTGCTCCATTGGATCAAGACTAGCGACGCGCTCGTCCTCAACGGCCGCACAGACCGCGTCGGCAAAGCGCTGCAGCGACGACAGCGAGCCACTCACGCTGTGATACGTCTCGCGCCCAATACGCGCGTCGAGCAGAATTTGCAGACCCGAGGTGCGGGCAAGTTTAACGATATCCATGGCTGTCCCCCTGGTGAAGCGGCGTGCCACACTGCGTTCTTGAATAGATCAAGGCAGGCCATGGCGGCGTACCATCGTGCGCCGAGGGGCTACCTGTCGGGTGTGGCGCTCATCCGGCCACGGTTAAATGTAGTCGACGAATTTTCGGCGCCATGGTCCGAACAACAGGCGATAACGGATGCAATTCGCTTCTTGGACGCGCGCGCGTGGGGACGTGTGACGCCGGGTGTGAGCCGCGCCATGTGCG
>NZ_JBAURZ010000324.1:0-13889 GCF_049581445.1 Paraburkholderia sp.
GCCGCAGGCTGCGCGAGCCAGGTCGGATACCAGAACGAGCGGATTTCGCGTTTCGCCTGATAGCGCGAACCCGCGCCGCCGTCGAAACCGTCATACGAAGGGGCCTGCAAAAACAGCGTTTTCATAATTACTCCCGCATCCTGCGTTATTGCTGTAACAGGTTGGATGATGATGTACTGCGCGTCATGTGCATAAACGGTTGCTTACCCGCGATCTGACATTTCCATGATCGACGTGCGCGGCTGCGTCACCCGATTGACCACGGACATACGCGCACCGCGCCAGACAACGTGCGAGCCGAACACGGCGGCAAGCCACTGCAGCGCCAGCAACGTATCGCGAAACGGTACAAGCGGCAGGTCGTGCCAGAAACTGCGTGAATAGCGTGCGCTGCGGGCATGCAACAGGATTCGTGCGATGGTACCGGTCAGCGTGCTGATCCATAGTATGAGCGCCATCCACGGATGCAAAGCGGCGCCGTCCGCATTGTTCGTGCTGAGCAGCAGCGCGGCGCCGATCATGAGCCAAGGCGCGGTAAACGTAATGATGAGCGACGCGAAGCCAGGCGGATTCACCGAGCGGATGGTACGCAGCCAGCGCAATTCGCGCAGCCACAAGGTGGTGAAGGTCGGCTCAATCACATCTGTCGCGACCATTACCGGCGACAGCACCGTGTGCAAGCCAAGCGTGCGTGCATGTTCGGCGAGCCAGTAGTCGTCCGCCAGACAGTCCTTGAGCGCCTCGAAGCCGCCAATGCCATCGAGGGTGGCGCGCCTCAGCGCCAGCGTCGCGCCAAAGCCAAAGCGGCGCGAGCCGCCCGCATGGGCCACGCGCACCGAAGGCGCAAACCACTCGTTGATAAACATGGCCCCGACACGCGGCCAGAACCCACCTACGCTCTGCGCGCGATACAGACAGGTGACGACGCCCGTATCCGGATCGGCGAGCGGTGCGGTGACGGTGTCGAGATAGTCCGGTTCGACGGCGATATCGCTATCGGCCAGTACGATGATGTCGTGACGCGCCCGCTCCGCCATGTTGATCAGATTGCTGACCTTCAGATTGCTGCCATGCACGCGCGAATCGACGACCAGTTCAATATCGCAATGGGGATACGCAGCCTGCAGGCGCCTCACCACCGCGATGGCCGGATCGACTGGCGACGACACGCCGAACAGCAACTGGAAGCACGGATGGGCCTGGGCGCAAAAGGTCACGAGGTTCTCGTATAGGCGCGGCTCGATACCGCACAGCGGCTTGAGCACGCTGACGGATGCCCAGCCAATGTTGCGGTTGCGCGAGCGCCTGCTGAAAAACGGCATCGCGATCGCGGCGACCGCGGCGTAAAGGGTGGTGGCGCAGCACAGCGCGACCAGCAGCCACGTCAAGAGACAATTCACATGCGACGTCATTGCCCACCACTCCTGCTCTAGGTTAAGTCCGCGTGGGCAACCGCAAGACATTTGAAAACCATATTTAAACAGAACGCTCGTTCGCAGTATCGGCGCGCCTTTATTTACGTCTCGACAGACAAAACCGGATTAAATCGCCCGGCCGGAGCATAGCGCGCGAGATATCCGTAATATCCCGTAATATAGAGATGGCAATATGACAGATAATCGAAAGCACATAGACAGATTTATGATAGCCAAGCCGGTCAATTAATCTGAAAATGCTTCTGTCTGCAGCCGTAACAGTTCCGGGCAACGAAAGGTCGGCCCCGCACGTGGCAAGCGCAACAACGCCCACCGGGTGTCGTGGAGCGACTATTGCGCGCGCATTCACGACACGAAAATTGTAGCAGTGCCGAAGCAGACTTGCTTGGTACAACCCGTTAATCGCGCACCAATTCTTTATCCCACGTATTTTTTACATTTGCGCAACGCTATTTGTCGGCGTCGCCAATAATCTTCGCGCTTTGTCGATAATCAACGAATTTGAAGTTAATGGCCTAACTAATATTTAGAAAGGGAACGCTCCATCTGAACCAGGACATGAACCACTGAAGTGGATGTGCCCGCGTTGCGTCATGAACACCCTGCTGTGGTTGTGGACTTGTGGCCCGCGTCAGCGCGAATCCAGGCCCTTTGGCACAATCCATTTTTGCCTTCTCTCCCGCCGGTCTGACGCACGCGCATTGTCGCCGCGCGCGAGCCGTGCGGCGCAGGCTTCGGACAAACTTGCCATGATCCCCTTCTCGGTCCTCGACCTTTCCCCCATCACCGCTGGTGCAACCGCGGCGCACGCTTTCACCAACACGCTCGATCTCGCCCAGCATGCGGAGAAATGGGGCTATCAACGCTTTTGGCTCGCCGAGCATCACAACATGACCGGGATTGCCAGCGCGGCGACCTCGGTGGTGATCGGCTATGTGGCGGGCGGCACCCAAACTATCCGCGTGGGCTCGGGTGGCGTGATGCTGCCGAATCATGCGCCGCTCGTGATTGCCGAACAGTTCGGCACACTCGCTTCGCTTTACCCGGGGCGTATCGATCTTGGCCTCGGCCGCGCGCCCGGCACCGACCAGACCACAGCCCGCGCGCTGCGCCGCGAGCTGCAAGGCAGCGCAGACTCGTTCCCGGACGACGTAGTCGAACTGCAGCGTTTCTTCGCCGATCCGGTGCCCGGTCAACGGGTTCGTGCGGTGCCAGGTGCGGGCTTGCATGTGCCGCTGTGGCTGCTCGGCTCGTCGCTCTTTAGCGCGCAACTGGCGGCTGCGCTCGGGCTACCGTTCGCGTTCGCGTCGCACTTCGCGCCGGATCATATGCTGACCGCGCTGCGCCTCTACCGCGCTCAGTTCCGCCCGTCTGCTGCCCTCGACAAGCCTTATGCAATGGTAGGCGTGAATCTGTTCGCCGCCGATACGGACCATCAGGCGCAGCGTCTGTTCACCTCGTTGCAGCAGCAGTTCGTCAACCTGCGGCGTGGTACGCCGGGACAATTGCAACCGCCGGTCGACCGGATCGAAGCCGCTGAGATGGAATTGAGCAGCGTCGCGCATTCGCTCGCGTGCTCGGTGATCGGCGACCCGGAAACGGTACGCGCGGGGCTTCTCTCCGTGATCGAGCAAACCGGCGCCGACGAATTGATGCTCACCGCGCAGATCTACGATCACACCGCTCGGCTGCGCTCATTTGAAATTGCGGCGCAAGTGCGCGAAGCAGTGATTAGCGGTAAGTGAGGGGCGACCTGTCGGGCAGGTGATGGAGCGATGCACACGCGCTCGCCCAACGCAGCGGATACCGCGCTAAGCGCAGATGCGCGCGCCACTCAAAGATGCCTGGCAGGGGCGCTGCTCGAAGCGTGCCTGCCACAGCGTCGTGCGCGGCCGGCACGCTCTTCACGGACTGCCGGGCAGCGCAGCGAGTCCGTCGAGCAACGCCTTGTGGAAGACCTGCGGGTCCTGCATCTGCGGCGCATGCCCGTCCTCGGGGAACTCGACCAACGTCGCATGTGGAATGGTCCGCGCCGCGAGTCGGCCCAGTTCCGGATAGTGGCCGATCTTCGCCTGCACATCGGGCGGCGCTACATCCTTGCCGATCGCGGTTGTATCCTTCTGGCCGATCAACAGAAGCGTCGGCATTTGCAGTTGGCTCATCTCGTAGACCACGGGCTGCGTATAGATCATGTCGTAAAGCAGCGCCGAATTCCAAGCGACGATCTGCTTGCCCGGTCCACGGTACATTCCGGCCAGCATCTGCACCCAAGGTTCGTAGGCCGCGCGCCAATGGCCAGCGTAATAAGTGGACTGTTCGTAACGGCGGATGCCGTCGGCACTCGTCTTCAGTTCGCGTGCGTACCACTGATCTACCGACAGCGACGGCACGCCCTTCGCCTTCCAGTCTTCCAGCCCGATCGGATTCACAAGCACCAGTTGCTCGGTTTCCTGCGGATACATCAGCGCGTAACGGATTGCCAGCATGCCGCCAGTCGAATGGCCGATCATCGTGGCGCGGCTTACGCCCAACGATTCGAGTAGCGCGTGGGTGTTACGGGCAAGTTGCTGAAAGCTGTACTGATAGTGCTCCGGCTTGCTCGATTTGCAAAAGCCGATCTGATCCGGCGCAATCACACGATAGCCGGCATCGCTCAGACGCTGGATGGTGGGTTCCCACGTCGCCGCGCAAAAGTTCTTGCCATGCAGGAGCACGGCATTGCGGCCGTTGGCGTGCACCGGCCTGATATCCATGTACGCCATATGCAACGCCACGCCCTGTGACGTGAAATCGAACTGCGCGACTGGCGCTGGGTAGTCGAAGCCCTGCAACTCCGGGCCATAGGCTGGGCCGTCGTTGGAGGACGCGGCGCTTGGACTTGCGGTTACACCTGCCGTTTCGCTTGCGCTGGAGTCGGCCATCGCGATGTTGGTCGTCGCTGAGATAGCCAGCGCAGCGGCGGCAGACAGGGTGACGGCAAAGAGGAGTCGGCGGCTGAGGTTCATAGGCGGCAGGTGCTGACGGAAATCAAGCGGTCTTGAAGGGGGCAACCCAGATCGGCGCACGCGATTCCCTTCGCCCCCCGCCCGGCGGATCGACCCGGCGCCGCAAATTCTACGTGGTCAGACGAAATCCTGCTTCGACGTCGGGACAATCGAAACTGGCGTTGCCCCCTCACAATCATGCCGCCAATGCGTGGCACATAACTTGCGCCCACTCGATCGCGTTGGTTATGCGCCGTGCCGCACGGACACTTTCGTCGCGCTCTGCGATGTTATGCAGGACACCGACAGGTTGCGCATCCACATAATCCAGACTATTCGCTGGTAGGGATTCAGTGCTAGAAATAGCGAACGGTCGGCAAAGGCAACGCGACAGCAGCGAGTATCTGGAACAGAATCAAAAAAACGACCAGAAGAATCATCCGGGGCGCACCACCAGCAACGATGTGGCACGGGACGGGAGTAGACGCTAAAGCGCGAACTCTAGTCGACCGCAAAATTTTGCATGGTAAGGAGACAAAACATGGAAACTCCGGCAGGCCTCAACGATCTGCAACGCGCCACACTCGCCATCGTCCTCGCGGGCGGCCGCGGCACCCGCCTTGGCGCGCTCACCAACAAACGCGTCAAACCGGCCGTGCACTTTGGCGGCAAGTACCGGATCATTGACTTTGCGCTGTCCAACTGCCTGAACTCAGGCATCCGCCGGATCGCGGTCGTCACGCAATACAAGGCGCATTCGTTGATCCGGCACGTGCAGCGCGGCTGGGGTTTCCTGCGTGGCGAATTCAATGAGTTCATCGACCTGTGGCCCGCGCAGCAACGCGTCGAGGGCGCGCACTGGTATCGCGGCACGGCTGATGCCGTGTTCCAGAACCTCGACATCATTCGCTCGATCCGGCCGAAATACGTGGTGGTGCTGGCGGGCGACCACATCTACAAGATGGACTACACCCGCATGATCCGCGATCACGTCGACAGCGGCGCGGACTGCACGGTGGGCTGTATCGAAGTGCCGCGCATGGAGGCGGTTGCCTTCGGTGTGATGCACGTGGACGAAAACCGTCGCGTGACGGGTTTCGTGGAAAAGCCCGCCGACCCGCCCGCGATGCCGGGCCACCCCGACGTGGCGCTCGCCAGCATGGGCATCTATGTGTTCAGCGCAGACTATCTGTACGCCCTGCTCGAGGAAAACATCAGCAGCGCCGAGACTGATCATGATTTCGGCAAGGACATCCTGCCGCGCGTGGTGACGAAGGGCAATGCGATCGCGCATCCGTTCAGCATGTCGTGCGTCTCGTCGGATCCGAACGTCGAGCCTTACTGGCGGGACGTGGGTACGATCGATGCCTATTGGGCCGCCAATCTCGATCTCGCCTCAACCATCCCGACGCTCGACCTGTACGATCCTGACTGGCCCATCTGGACACAGCAGCAGCAATTGCCCCCGGCCAAGTTCGTGCGCGACATGAATGGATTACAGGGCTCGGCGACCAATCTGGTCGTCTGCGGCGGCTGCGTGATCTCCGGGTCGCAGATTTCGCGCTCGGTGGTTTCATCGAATGTCGTGGTGAATTCATTCTGTAACATCAATGAGGCAGTCTTGTTGCCGCAAGTGACGGTCGGCACCAGTTGCCGTCTGCGGCGCGTCGTGATCGACCGTGGCTGTGCGATTCCGGACGGCACGGTGATCGGCGAAGACCCGGTACTCGATGGCGAGCGGTTCTACCGCACCGACAGCGGCATCGTCCTCGTGACGCCGGAGACGCTCAGAGGGGAAAAGACAGCGCCAGCAGCCTAGCGCTGGCGCCGAAGCTCGACCCAGTCACGACCTTGGCCAACCCTCAAGCGGAAATCTGCCCATGACGATTCGCGCCCTGCACGTCGCAAGCGAACTGTATCCCCTCCTGAAAACAGGCGGTCTTGCCGACGTGGCGGGTGCCCTGCCCCCGGCGCTGATCGAGCGTGGCGCCGACGTGCGGGTTTTACTGCCGGGTTTTCCGGCGGTACTGGCGGGACTGACCGACCTGCGCACGGTAGCGCAGCTGGGGCGCCGTTTCGAGGCGCCGCGCGCGACGCTGGAGCAAGGCACGCTGGCGGAGAACGGCCTCGTGGTGTATGTGATCCGCGCCGACTCGCTATACGACCGCCCGGGAAACCCATACCTCGACGCGCAACACGTCCCATACGGCGACAATGCGCAGCGTTTTGCGTTGCTCGGCTGGACCGCTGCGCAACTCGCGCAACGCCTCGACCCGGCGTGGGCGCCGCAGATCCTGCATGCGCATGACTGGCATGCGGGCCTCGCGCCCGCTTACCTGAGAGCCGCCGAGCGTGAGCAAGGCCGGGCATTGGCGCGTAGCGTC
This sequence comes from Paraburkholderia sp., assembly GCF_049581445.1. GTDB lineage: Bacteria > Pseudomonadota > Gammaproteobacteria > Burkholderiales > Burkholderiaceae > Paraburkholderia. The sequence goes on from NZ_JBAURZ010000324.1 coordinate 6,805, forward strand.
TTCACCATACACAACCTTGCCTACCAAGGGATATTTCCCGCACATTTGTTTGGCGAACTCGGGATGCCGGCCGATTTCTTCAATATGCACGGCGTGGAGTTTTACGGCCAGTTGTCCTTCCTGAAAGCGGGCCTCTTCTACAGCGACCGCATCACCACGGTCAGCCCCACCTATGCCCGAGAGATCCAGACGCTCGCCCAGGGCGGCGGCCTCGACGGCCTGTTGCGCTTCCGCACGCACGACCTCTCAGGGATTCTCAATGGCGTCGACTACACGGTCTGGTGCCCTGCCACCGACCCCCTGCTCGCCCAGCACTACACCCTCGCCCGCCCGTCCGGCAAGCATGCGTGCAAGGCGGCGCTGCAAAAGCGCTTCGGCCTTCCGGAAAAAAGCGACGCGCTCCTCTTCGGCGTGGTGAGCCGGCTCACCGAACAAAAGGGCCTTGACCTGCTGCTCGCCACCGTGCCGGAAATCATCAAGCATGGTGGTCAACTGGTCGTGTTTGGCACCGGCGACCCGGCGCTGGAAACCGGGCTGCAACGTGTCGCGCATTCGCATCCCGAATCGGTGGCGGTCGAACTAGGCTTTGACGAAGCGCTGGCGCACGCGATCATCGCGGGCAGCGATGTGGTCGCCGTGCCCTCGCGCTTCGAGCCATGCGGTCTCACGCAGCTCTACGCGCTCGCCTATGGCTCGCTGCCGCTGGTGCACCGGGTGGGCGGCCTCGCGGACACGGTGGTCGACGCGTCGCTCGAAAATCTCGCCGACGATCTCGCGACCGGCTTCGCCTTCGAGCGCTTCGAACCCGAGGCACTCTCAGCCGCTATCCGCCGCGCGTTCGCACTGTATGCGCGCCATAGCGAATGGAAAGCCACCCAGCGCCGCGCCATGAAACAGGACTTCGGCTGGGGAGCGTCGGCCGACCGCTATCTGGCCTTGTACCGCGACCTCACCTAGCCCGCGTCGCCGTTCCGCGTGGCAATCTATTCCCCGAAATGATGGTTTGGCGCAACAACACGGGGCCGGATCGCGTCCGTTGCGCCAAATCTCATGTATTGTTTATTGCACATGCACATCGTGCACGGTGCAGCGTGGTCTGAAACGCCAGCGCAATAGCGCCGGGCCGGCCGCAGAGCAAACGCCGCAGCACCCAGCCCAATCATTTCCCACAGAGCGCGCCTCGCGGATCGCGCCGGTGTAGATATCATGAAAAACGTACTGAGCATCCAGTCACATGTCGTGTTTGGGCACGCCGGCAACAGCGCCGCGGTGTTCCCAATGCGTCGTCTCGGCGTCAATGTCTGGCCGCTCAATACGGTGCAGTTCTCCAATCACACGCAATACGGCCATTGGACCGGCAGCGCCATCGACGGGGAACAGGTGCAGGATCTCGTGGATGGGATCGGCGCAATCGGCGTGCTGCCGCGTTGCGACGCGGTATTGTCCGGCTATCTGGGCACACCCGAGCAGGCGCAGGCCGTGATTGAGGTGGTCAAATCGGTTAAGGCCGCCAATCCGCGCGCCTGGTATTTCTGCGATCCGGTGATGGGCACGAGTACCGGTTGCAAGGTGGAACCGGGCATCCAGGAGTTCCTCGTCCGTACCATGCCGGAGGTGGCCGACGCCATCGCACCGAATCACAGCGAGTTGCAGCGTCTGGTGGGCCGGGAGATCGATACGCTCGAAGAGGCGGTCGAAGCCTGCAATGAGATCATCGCGCGCGGCCCTAAGGTCGTGCTGGTCAAGCATCTGCTCGACCGCAACAGCCCGGCCGATCGCTTCAACATGCTGGTGGTGACGCCCACCGAGGCCTGGATGGGGCAGCGTCCGCTCTATCCGTTCGCGCGTCAGCCGGTGGGGGTGGGTGATCTGACAAGCGCGGTATTCGTCGCCCGCACGCTACTCGGCGACCCGATCCGCGCGGCCTTCGAACATACGCTCGCTGCGGTCAACGCCGTGGTGAAGGCGACCTGGCAGGCCGGCCGCTATGAGCTGGAACTGGTGGCCGCGCAAAACGAAATCGCCCAGCCGCGCGAATGGTTCGACGCTTGGGCCGCAGGAACCGTGTAGGGCCGTTGATGTGGTAAGGCGTGATTTGACCCGGGCCGCCGCGGGTGGCGCGACATGGCGTGTTACAGCGCGGTAGCCTTGGCAACCCCGGTGGACGAGCGCATTGCGGATTGCAGCGGCGCGGACTGAGCCGACGACGGATCGGCGTGCGGACGCCCAACGATATCCGCCAGCACTTCAGCTCGCGTCAAACCGGCAGCCTGTGCGATCGACGGTGCCACCGTCACCAGGCCCACGACGGCCAGCGCCGCAGCGCAAGCCGAAAACCAAACGCCCTTCATCGAAACTCTCCAGATTAGTCTGATCAATATGCGAATCAGATCGAAGGGCGCAATTTTAACGGCACGGGCGCATTCGTGCAGCGCCGCCCGACGGAAGACACTATTTCGGCCAGCGTTAGTCAGCAATCGCGAAGTTGCATTAGCGCAAGAAACGACCGCGGCAAAGGCAGCGCCAAACCCGCCGCCGCCCGCACGCAGCACGGTCCTGACGCACCGCTGTCAGCCGCTCGTCCTATAATGCGTGCCGCGCGGTGCACGCCCGCCCCGAAGGAAGCTCCTTGGGGGACGACTCTTCAAGCACCCGCTCAAAGCAAACGAGGCAAAGATGGACGGTCATATCCGCAGCGAGCGGGAAGAAATTTTTGAGGAATTGTGCATCAGCGTTGATGCCGACGAGACGCACGAACAGGAAGCGATCGAGTACTTCGAGAACCAGTTCAACGAGGCCGATTTCGACCCGGCACAATGGCTCGATATCGCGCTCTACTATTCGCCCGCCGTGGCGCGCGGCATCATCGACCTGGTTACGCCCGACGACAAGTCGCGCAGCAACATCGCCGAGGTGATTGCAGACAATCTGGACATCTCATACGGCGCGGACGAATGCTCGCAATTTGCCGAGACGATCCAGTTCGCGCTTGCCAACGGCGTGCCGGTCGACCTCGATCTCGTCCTCGACGGCTGCCAACGCGCTATCGACGATCTCGAGACCTGGGCCGACGAAGAAACCCAGGAACCGCTGCAGCGGCTGCGCGAAGAACTGCTGCGCCTGCAAGGCGAGCAGTAAGTTACCGGGGCGGCGGCGGTTTGCGCGAGGCTTCGTGCGTTTCGCTTCGTGCTTCGCACTGCCCGCATGCCACTCTCTTGGGGTCGACAGACATCGCGCCGGCGGTCCCACTCCACTTCGCATTTGCCGCCCGCCAACGCCCGGCAGGCGCCACGCCGACATCCCACGCAGCAATTCCCCCTTGCCGCCCTCCCGCGTCGGCAGGCGCCGTCCTGCCGTCCCCACATGTGCCGGCATCCGCACGCGCTGCCCCGCTGAGACACACGCTTAGCCAGCCTCCTCCGGTGCCTGTGCTGAAATCCTCATCCAAAGCGCCGCGAACTGCCAAGACGACCACATATTGGCTTTCTATATTCGCGCCAGATTGATCGGCAAAAGCACGCTTGGCCTCCGCCCGTGCTGCGCGTGACATCTGGAATTCGTCTGCAGGGTAAATGTCCCCATGTTTTCCAGCATTGTTTCTCGCGTACCATCGTCCGTACCCTAAAGCAGGTCGGACCCTTTAAAGGAGGCCAAGCGTTCTCGTCAAGCCAGCCGTTCAATCCAGCATCACCGTCGTACCTGGCCATCAGCAACCCCCGGGGAAACTGGCCAGTAACACGCAGTCGGCCGCACAGCTTTTCATAACCTGAACCTGTCGATGCAAGGAGAGACCATGAGTCTTCGCAACACGCTGAAACCCCTCACGATGATGCTGGGCGCCATCCTCACAGTCGCGCCGTTGTCCAGCTACGCGGACGACCTGCCGGTGAAGATTGGCTTCGCGGCGCCGCTCACGGGGGTCAACGCCGGCTACGGCAAGGACCTGGAAGACGGCGTGCTGCTCGCCATCGAGGAAGCCAACGCGCAGAAGATCAAGATCGGCAATCAGGTCGCCAACTTCCAGCTCGTGTCGGAAGACGATCAGGCTGACCCGCGCATCGGTGTGCAGGCTGCGCAAAAGCTCGTCGACGCGAACGTCTCTGTCGTGGTGGGCCACTTCAACTCGGGCACGACGATCCCCGCTTCGCAGATCTATGAACAGGCCGGCATTCCGGTGATCGACCCGGCCGCCACCAACCCGATCATTACCGGGCGCGGTTTTGCCAATACCTTCATGGTGATCTCGACGGACGCACAGAACGCCGGCAACGCGGGCGCGTATGCCGTCGACGTGACCAAGGCCAAGCGCATCGCGATCTTCGACGACCGCACCGCGTTCGGTCAGGGCGAAGCAGTCGAGTTCGAGAAAGCGGTGAAGGCGCACGGCGGCAATATCGTCGCGCACGAATACACTGACAACCAGGCGGTCGATTTCAGTACGCAGCTCACCGCCATCAAGGCGACCAACGCGGACCTGATCTTCTTCGCCGGCCTCGATACGCAAGCGGCAGGCGTGGTCAAGCGGATGAAGCAGCTCGGCCTCACCGCGCAACTGGTGGGCGGCGGCGGCGTGATGGATCCGGAGTTCATCAAGCTGGCGGCCGATGCAGCCGAAGGCGCGATGGCGTGGGAATACGGGCGCCCGCTCGCACAACTGCCTGGTGGCAAGGACTTCTCCGCCAAGTTCAAGAAGCGTTTCGGCGTGGATATCCTGTCGTATGCGCCATTCGGTTATGACGCAGCGTGGGCCGCGATCAAGGCCATGGAACAGGCCAAGTCGACGTCGCCGGCGGTGTATCGTCCGGTGCTCAAAGCGATCAGCTTTGACGGCGTGACCGGTCCGATTGCGTTCGACGCCAACGGCTCGCTGAAGAACGCGGGTTCCACGTTGTATCAGGTGAAGAACGGCACGTGGGTGCCGATCGTAACCAAAGGCGGCGGCAACTAAGCTCCGCCTGAGCGCGCAGCAGTTCGCCGGCTGCGCGAGACGGTGATGCAGCGCCTCGTTTTAGGGGCGCTGCATCACCGTATGCACTATCCGCTGGATGTACCCGGCGCGGGCCGCGTTGCACTGATCGGCGCAAGCGGTATCGCGCTCTGCGAAGGCCGCGCATTCGACTCGCTGTTCGGCGCCAGCGTGCGGCTATACCGGTTCACTTTTGCGCCGTTGATCCGGCTCGGCTGCGCGAAGCGATAGACGCGCGGCGTCGCCTTCACCACGACTTGCGACAGCGCATCGCGCTCGATCCGGTCGAGCGAGTCGCGCATTTCATCGAACGCCTCCGCTGAACAGACCTGATGCCCGAACTGCGCGTGAAGACGTCGCGTGATCTGCAGTACACGCGAAGCGGGATCGAACACGTAGTGCGATGCGTAATCGAAGTAGCCATCCTGCACCGTCGTATCCGAGGGCAGATCCGTCACGCGTACCGTGTCGGGCAAGGTGATCTGCGAGGTTTCGTCAAAGTCTCCGCCTACGCATACCCAGGGCTGCGTGCGTTGCGGCTCGGCGAGCCACGTCTGCACCTGGCTCGCAATGCCGCCCGCGAAGCTCGTCAGAGCAGGCAATGCTGTCGTGCCATCGGTCCACGTGAAGTGCGCAAGCGCGCCCTGAATGGTCGTCGTAAATGGACCCTCGGTGGTCGAGACGTCACTCGTGCTAAGGCGCGTCGTGCCGTGCAGGCCGGTTTGCAACAGACGGCTCGCGGCCACCTGTTGCGCGCGCTGATGGGTCGCGCGCCGGAACAGGTTGCGTTCCGGCTCGGCGGTGGCCCCGGCATCTTCGACGCGATATGCGTAAGGGGCCGCCCCGCTCTCGCTCACATCGATCTGCAGCCGAACCGAACGCGAGCGCGGTTGCACAGCCGGCGTACGCGCCATCACGCCGTCGTCGACCAGCAGTACCGGACGATCCATCACGACGGCCGGCAAATAGCCAAAGGCAATGCCGCCAGCCGTCGTGTCCGCATAGAGCCCCAACTGCGGAATCCAGACAATCGCATGATTGATCGCGCTCACCCCGTAGCCGGGTACATCCGGCAACACATAGTAAGGCCCGAGGTTGAGCAGCACCGCCTCGCTTTGAATGCCCGCCGCCGCGAGCAGCGCCGTGTATAAGGCGACGTGATCCTTGCAGTCACCGTAGCGGTTGCGCAGGATGTCGGTCGCCTTGTGCGGCACGGCGGCGGTCTCGCCGAGAAAGAGTGCCACGTAGCGGATATTCAGCCGCACCCAGTCGTACAAGATCCGCGCCTTGTCGCGCGGGTCGCTGCTGCCGGCCGTAAGCCCCTGCGCCAACTCGACGATGGCCGGGTCGCTCATGGTGGCATCGGCGGCCGGCCCTTTGTAGCGCGCGGCGAAGCTCGCATAGTCGGGCACGGTGGACACCATCAGCCGGTCGCCCCACGTTTCATACCCTACCGCGCCGGCCTCGATGCGTGCGTAAGGGCCATGACGGTAGTCGAATTCATAGCGGGTGCGGCCGTTTTCTGTCACCGGCGGCAGCGCCACGTAACCGCGCGCGTCGGCATACAGGGGGACGTCGGCGGGCAAATCGAAGATCAGCCGCTGCATCTCGACCGGATCGCGTGATGGCTCGACCAGATACGCGAACGTGCCGGCCTGTAGCGGCTTGCTACGCGTTTTGCGAAACGCCAGGTGTACGCGCGAGCCTTGCTCCACGCCCGGAAAAATTACTGTGCGCAACACGCCGTCCTCGAAAGTCGGCGCGCCTGCCGAGCGAGGTTCCTGCACATCGCGGATGCCATCCGGGCCAACGGGATGCACGGTGCCGTTAGGGTCGATGGTCTCAGCGGCGAGCAACTGCACCTGCTCGATATCCTTGTTGAACCAGACATAGCGTTGCGCGATATCGTCGACCCCGCTTTCGGTATTGGCGCGCAGAACGGTATCATCGCGCTCCTCGACGGAGCCATCCTTCTGGATAACGAAGTAATGGACATCGCGTTCGATGGTGGACGAGGCGACATCATCGTTCGTCGCCGCGTTATCGGCACGCGCGCCCGGCGCCACGCACGAGCACACGAGCCAGACGACGCCGAGCCACCCGCGCCACGCGAATGCTC
>NZ_JBAURZ010000325.1:0-4526 GCF_049581445.1 Paraburkholderia sp.
CGTGCGGCGCGTGGGCGCTTGGGGCGCTGGCAGCTCCGCAAGCGCCCGCCCCGCTCAATACACCGCAGCCTCTCCCGCTGGCCGATTCTTGAATCGCTTATGCACCCAGTAATACTGCGCCGGAATACGCCGCACCTGGCTTTCGAGAAATTCGGTGATACGACGCGCATCGACAGAAGCGTCGGCAGAAGGAAAATCACTTAGCTCTTCGAATATTGTCAGCTTGTAACCCCGATAATCCGGCAGCACCTCGGTGACAAACGGCACGACCCGCGCGTTGCCCGCTTTGGCCAGACGCGACACCGAAGTCAGCGTGCAAGCCGGCACGCCGAAGAACGGCACGAATACCGAATCGCGCAAACCAAAATCCATATCCGCCGCGAGCATCACCGGCTTGCCGTCACGCAAGACCCGCAACGCGCGGCGCACGCTGTCGCTGCGTGGAATCATCTCCGTGCCGAAGCGGCCGCGCTGACGCTTGGCCATCGCATCGAACAGCACGTTGGACATCGGCGTGTATAACGAGGCGACCGGATGGCGCGTCGAATACATCATGCAACCCGCCTCTATGCCCACGAAGTGAAAGCCGACGAAGATAGTGGGCCGCGTATGCGCTTGCGCGAGATCAATGGCGCTTTCCACTTCCACCAGTTGCGAGATCGCGCGGGCATTGCCGAACCATTGCGGTCCGCGCTCGACGTAACTGCGAATCACATGGCAGAAGTGCGCGCGCGCCAGTCGCTCGCGTTCGGGCTCGCTCATGTCGGGAAAACACAGCTTCAGATTGGTGTGCACAACCCGTCTGCGCGTACTTGGAATGCGGTACAACAAGGCGCCCAATCCTGTGCCGATGCGCGCGACGACGCCGTACGGCAGGAGCGCGAAGACGCGCAGCAATCCCGTCATCAGAGTGACGAGTATTCGACTTTTCACGGAAGATCCCGGTGAGTGCAGCATGGCAAACACTCCAATCGCATTTAGCCTTAGCTTGGCGATGAAGTGACAGGCGAGCGCGTCAAGACCGGGTAGCGCGCTGCGCTTGAAGCAGCAAAAGTGAGGCCCTCGCGCGTTGCCGCGAAACAGGAGGAGGATCGAGGTCGGAATCTTAAACCGGTTTTAGCGCTTAACGACCAAACCGGTAGGACTCGCATTCTTACAGTTGATCACAGCGCAGCTGACGAGAACCTGAAGTCAAGCCTTGCCTCTGTGACAAGATGCACCCAACGTGGCAAACGGCCTTGCGTGCATGAAACGGCGTCCGGGTCATCGCGACCCGGACGCGCAAACCCAATTACGGCTTGTTCGATTCGAACAGATTCATGATCTGCTGCTTCTCGCTCGACGAGACGTCGGGCGTCGGTGCAGGCGGTGTCATCCCGGCCGGCCCTACGCCACCCACCGCGTCGCTGGCGCCCGCTAGCGGATTGGCGGAGTCGAGGCCGATACTGGCAACAAACCCATTGCCCGGCGTCACATCCGCATAGAACAGTTCGCCGTCGACGGTCGTGACCGTATCCGGCATGGCCGGCTCGGCTTGCGGCACGCCACGCAGCGCCTGTCCCATGTAGTCGACCCAGATCGGCAGCGCCAGTTGCGCACCGAACTCTCGGCTACCCAGGCTCTTCGGCTGGTCATAGCCCATCCATGCCACCGCCACCAGCGATTGCTGATAGCCCGCGAACCAGCCGTCCTTGGCATCGTTCGTCGTACCGGTCTTGCCCTGCAGGTCGGAGCGCTTCAGCACGTTGGTGCCTGCGCCCGTGCCTGCCGTCGCCACCGAATGCAACAGGCTGTTCATGATGTACGCGTTGCGTGGATCGATCGTACGCGGCGCATCACGTCCCGCTGTGAGCGGCTGTGCCCTGGAGATCGGCTGACCGCGTGCATCGGTCACTTCGCTGATGAGGTACGGATTGATCCGGTAGCCACCGTTCGCGAACACCGAATACGCACCCGCCGATTGCAACGGCGTGACCAGACCGGCACCGAGCGCCATCGGCAGATACGGCGGAGTCTTGTCAGCATCGAAGCCGAAACGCTGCGTAACAAAATCCTGCGCGTACTTCGTGCCGATGAACGAAAGAATCCGGATCGACACAAGGTTCTTCGATTTTTCCAGCGCGAGGCGCATCGGCATCGGACCGTCCGGCTGGTCGTCGTCCTTCGGCTCCCACGCGTCGCCGCCCGGCGTGCTCGGCGGGAAATAAAGCGGCGCATCGTTGATGATGGTCGCCGGTCCCAGTCCCTTGTCGAGCGCGGCCGAATAGATAAACGGCTTGAAGCTCGAACCCGGCTGACGCCACGCCTGGGTAATGTGATTGAACTTGTTCTTGTTGAAGTCGAAGCCGCCAATCAGCGCGCGAATCGCGCCGTCCTGCGGCGTGAGCGACACCAGTGCGCCTTCCACCTGCGGCAGCTGCGTGATCTGCCAGTTGCCCTTGTCGTCAGCCATGAGGCGCACGATCGAACCCGGCTTGATACGCAGCGCACCCGAGGCGCGCGGGCTCAGCGCGGCGGCCACGAAGCGCAGACCGTCGCCGTTGATGGTGGCCTCGGTGCCGTCGAGGAACTGCGCCTGCACCTCTTTCGCACTGGCCGCCGTCACCACGCCCGCGACGATCTCACCGTTGTCCGGGTGATCGGTCAAGGCGTCGTCAATGGCCTGATCGCGGTCGTCGCCAGGCGCCGGCAGCTCCACATAGCCTTCCGGTCCGCGATAGCCGTGGCGGCGCTCATAGTCCATCACGCCCTTGCGCACGGCATGGTAAGCGGCGTCCTGGTCGGCGGAGTCGACTGTGGTGATCACGTTCAGGCCGCGCGTGTAGGTTTCATCCTTGTACTGCGCGTACATCATCTGCCGCACCATTTCCGCCACGTATTCAGCGTGCACGCTGTATTCGTTGCCGGGGTTCTTGGTGTGAATCTCTTCCTTGACCGCGGCGTCGTACTGATCCTGCGTGATGTATCTCAGATCGAGCATGCGCTTCAGGATGTATTCCTGACGAATCTTCGCGCGCTTCGGATTGACCACCGGGTTATAGGCGGACGGCGCCTTGGGCAGCCCTGCCAGCATCGCGCATTCGGCGAGCGACAGGTCTTTCAGATCCTTGCCGAAGTACACGCGCGCAGCCGCCGAAAAACCGTAGGCGCGCTCGCCCAGATAAATCTGGTTCATGTACAGCTCGAGAATCTGATCTTTGCTGAGCGCGCGTTCGATCTTGTAGGCGAGCAACATTTCATAGACCTTGCGGGTGTAGGTCTTTTCGCTCGACAGGAAGAAATTGCGCGCCACCTGCATCGTGATCGTGCTGGCGCCCTGCGACGCGCCGCCGTGCAACAGGTCGGTCGTACCCGCGCGCAGAATGCCCACGAAGTCGACACCGCCATGCTCGTAGAAGCGGTAATCCTCGATCGCGAGCACCGCCTTCTTCATCTGGTCCGGAATGTCCTGGAAGCGCACGAGATTGCGCCGCTCTTCGCCGAACTCGCCGATCAGCACGTGGTCTGCGGTATAGACGCGCAGCGGCACCTTCGGGCGGTAGTCGGTCAGGGCATCGAGCGACGGCAGTTGCGGCCCCATCACCACGAGCGCATAACCGATGATCAGCGCCCCGACGACGGCAGCGGTTGCCATCAGACCGACGAAGCTCAGCAGGATGCGCGCGCCGAGTGAACGACGGCGCGGTTCGTCGTCAGGTCCTGCAGTGCGGTGATAGGGATCCCGGTCTGCATCACCCGGAGAATTTGAGGATTGCGGTCGTTTGATGATTGGCATGACTCGAATAGTTGGCGCGTGACTGCACGCCTGCTGCGCACGTTGTTCGCGCACAGATGGATCGTAACCTTGGCGCCATGACGCCTTGCCCCCACGCCCGGCAAAACGGGACACGCATTGCTGCAGGCGGTTTATACCACCGCGCGACCCTACGTCCCCGGCGGGCCACACGGCGCACGAACGCGCGGCCCAGAGGGAGCCCCGCGCAACGTAACAGCGAATTTTAAAGAAATCAAGCGCGGTCGACGGGCCTTTTTTTGTAAGAATTCCTTGGGGATCGCTCCCCGCAGCCGCCCGGCGCGCCATTACGGGTGTCTTTTTGTACGGCCAGCCACAGTTATCAACAGAAATTGTTGAAAGGCCTGTGGACAAGCCTGCCGGAAACGGCTCAAGCCCTTGATGTCACGGGATTTTCACTCGCCGCCCGTTTCGCATTAAGGCAACTCGCCTTATGATTGGCTTGTCGCACGCGAGCCGGGTGCGGCTGCGCGCCCAATCCGCCGTTCGACGCCAACAAGTTACGCGAGCAAGACCATGAACAAGCCCAGCGAACGCATCGTCGTCTTCGTGACACCTGCCCAGAAACGCGCTATTGCCGCGAGTGCGGAAAAACTCGGCATCAGCGTGAGCGAACTGATGCGCCGCGCCGTACTGAGCTTCGGCGCCACCAGCGAACAGGTGAAGGCCGCCGGCATTGTCGACCGGTTGCGCGCACCACGCGAGCCCGACGCGCTCAACGCCGCGCTGGAAC
>NZ_JBAURZ010000326.1:0-2248 GCF_049581445.1 Paraburkholderia sp.
GCCGCAGGCTGCGCGAGCCAGGTCGGATACCAGAACGAGCGGATTTCGCGTTTCGCCTGATAGCGCGAACCCGCGCCGCCGTCGAAACCGTCATACGAAGGGGCCTGCAAAAACAGCGTTTTCATAAATGCTCCAGCCAGTCCCGTTGAGCCTGTCGGCGCAGGAAACCCAGCGATGCAAAGGGGAATAGGTCGCGTCACGACTAAAGCGCTCTTTTATTGCACTCCGTCGCGCGCTTTTTCTGCCCGGCTCGGCCCAGATGGCTCGCATTTCCGGACACTCATAGAGCGGCGCCTCGTACAGTAACTCGCGGCAAACGCCGAAGCAACATGGAACGCGTATCGAGCCCCGTTTTATGCATATTTAGCGAGATTGAAGTGCAATCGCATGGCGGGTGTAAATCAAACGGAAGCTGACCGACGTTTCTTCGCTTCAGAAAACCGCTCTTGGGTCGCAAAAAGACACGAAGCGCCGCTCCCGAGTATGAGCGCTTCGCGTGGAGATTTTGTGAAAAGTTTGAGCGCGTCGTCTTTTATTTATCGTCTATCGAACGAGGCTCGTCACAGAGGTGTTGATATTTTCAAACGAGGAGCATGCCCTACACCAATTATCCTTAAGGAAAGCTTAAGGAACTGCCACCCAATGGCCAGGTATCCATTCCCAGTTACTACCCACCCAACGGTAATGTCCCTTGACCCAGTGATAGCCCGGAGCCGGAGCGACCGGCACGACTTCGACGCGCGCCGGCGGCTGAGGCGGACGCGCCGGTTCGACCACGCAGGCCGTGAGCATCGCAGCGCACAGGCACGAAAGCAATGCTGCGTGGAAGGTCGATCGTTTTTTCATGTAACTCTCCAATTTTTCTGAGTGAAACGCGCGAACAGTGGTTGATTCAGGCCGCACACTAGGTGCGGATCAATCCCGTGAGCGGGCGCGTCGTGCCTGTTTGCGCAAACAGCGCAGCCGCCGTGCGATGCGGATCGAGTCCGAGACTCTCGCTGGCCGCGCCAGCAATCAGGCCGTCGAGCGCAGCGGTGGGCTTGAGGTCGCGAGCCTGGTAAAGATCGTTGGGTTTCAGTCCGGGCCAATCGGCGATCACGCGGCCGCCGGATACTGCGCCGCCTACGAGCATCGCTACCGAGCCGGTGCCATGATCGGTGCCGCCGGTGCCGTTCGCAGCGGCCGTGCGGCCAAACTCAGTGGCGACCAGCACGGTGGTCTTGCTCCAGAGCGGCCCCATACCATCGCGCAACGAGGCGAGCATCGTGTCGAGCGCTTTCAGTTGATTCGCGAGGCGCGGGTTCTGCGCGCTATGGGTGTCCCAACCGCCGGTTTCGATCATCGCCATGCGCGGGCCGTCGTCACGCGAGAGAAAACTCGCGGCGAGCTTGCCAAGACTGGCGGGGTCCTGGCGAGCGCCGGCATCACCCGCAAGACCCCGAGCCGCCATCGCCGATTCCCACAGCGGACGCAATTGCGCGTCCTGGTCATAGAGCTGCGAGACGCGTGTGAGCAGGTCGTCAGGCGCCTGCGGCAAGCCAGAAGGCGCGTAGGACGTGACGTCGGCTTTGCCGCGCAACGCCATCGGCACGGTTGGCGCAAACGCGATGGCATTTTCGTGCGTCGCGGGCATCAGCGCGACGAGCCGGTTTAGCCAGCCATCCTTCACCTGATACGGCGACGTGCCGCCCGTTTCCAGCACGTTCTGCCCGTCGAAATGCGAACGGTCGCGATACGGCGACGCCACGGCATGCACGAACAGCGCCTGGCCCGACGCGTACATTTTCGAGGTTTCGGCAAGCGACGGATGCAATGCAAATGTGCCGTCGAGTTTGATCGCAGTGGACGGATCGATAGCGAGCGCGCCGCGCAGACTCGTGTACGACGGCTCCGCGTACGGCACGACAATGTTCAGACCATCGGCGGCGCCGCGCTGGATCACGAAGATGAAGCGGCGGTCGGTTTCGACATTCGCAAAGGCCATCTGCGGCGAGACGAGAATCGCACCTGCACCGGCGGCGGCGAAGTTCAGGAATTGACGACGGGACACCATGGCGTTCATCTCCTTTGAAAATCGGGTGACACGAGCAGGAGCGCGATGGCCGTCGACACGCTTTCGGCGCGTGACACGGCGGTCGCGGTGGGCTCGCTGATCGAGCCGACGAGCAGCGTCTGGCCCAACGTGCGTGGATCGAGCCGATCACCGACGCGCGCGGCAAAGCGCTGCGCCACTTCGACGCGCCGCACC
>NZ_JBAURZ010000327.1:0-6525 GCF_049581445.1 Paraburkholderia sp.
GCGAGGTGCCTGCCGTGTCAGACGCTGCCGCAGGCGAACTGCCGAACGCCAGCGGAGCCGCGCTCGCGGCGCCAGCTTGCGCGCTCGCCGTGCTGAGCGGCGTGGGGTTGCCTGCCTGAGTCCCAGCGTTCGGGGGCACTGCGCACCCGGCTAGCATTAAAAAGGCAAAAAGACTCCCCAGACTTCGGGTTGACCGAGTTTTCATAAGACGTGCAATCACAATGTCGAGCCGCATCACGCGATAGCTGCGTGTTGCTGCGACTCCGGCGGAAAACGAACGACCACATGCCGCGCTGAAAAGCGCAGTACGCTGAAGCCCGCACGCGGCCAATACTGCCGCTACCGCACGGTTAATTTTCACGTCTGGCGCAACCTGTCCCCGGCAGCCTGACCAGACCCCACAAGCCGCCATCGAACGTGGCAATCACGTTCTTGCGCCCCAACAACAAGGCACGCAGGAACGGCGGCGTAGGCCCCACCCAGCGTCACGGCAGAAAAGCCGTTGCAGGCGCGTAGCACCTGGCTGGACGAGACGTGCGCATCGGACGCATCCGATGCTGGATTTGCCGTCAACTACAACGACGGCACTTACTTGACGATGATCAGCGCCCCATTTTTCATAGGGACGCATCACCCTGTGGCAGTACGGTCTCCCGTACACATGAACCCATTATACCCAAAAGTTAAATGGAAGATGGCAAGGCCCTGATAACTTTGATGAATTTTCACTATTGATGCAAAAATGGGCATTGCCGCTAGCCAATCGGCATATCGGCGGGACACCCTCCTCGCCGGTACAATCAACGTTTTTGCAGCGGCGCACCGTCCTCCATGAAAGCCACTTTGATCCCTGTCACGCCGTTCCAGCAGAACTGCTCGCTGCTCGTTTGCGAGGCGTCGGGACGCGCCGCCATCGTCGATCCGGGCGGCGATCTCGAACTCATCCAGGGCGAGGTTGCGCGCCAGAAGGTATCGGTGGAGAAGGTGTTTCTGACGCACGGCCACATCGATCACTGCGCTGGCGCCAAGTCGATCGCGGATCACTATGGCGTGCCGATCGAAGGCCCGCACCCCGACGAACGTTTCTGGATCGACATGCTGCCGGATCAAAGTGCGCGCTTTGGTTTTCCGGCCGCACAGGCATTCGAACCCGACCGCTGGTTGCAAAACGGCGACGCAATCCAGTTCGGCGAAGAGACGCTCGAGGTCTATCACTGCCCAGGGCACACGCCCGGTCATGTGATCTTCTTTAGCCGCGCGCACCGCCTCGCACTGGTGGGTGACGTCCTGTTCGCCGGCTCGATCGGCCGCACCGATTTCCCACGCGGCAACCACGCCGACCTGATCCGCTCCATCCGCGAAAAGCTGTGGCCGCTCGGCGACGACGTCACCTTTGTGCCGGGTCACGGCCCCACCTCGACGTTCGGCGCTGAACGCCGCACGAACCGCTACGTCGCAGACGGGGTGAGCGCATGAGCGCCGAAATCTATGTCAGTACCGATGTCGAAGCAGACGGCCCGATCCCCGGTCCGCATTCCATGCTCAGTTTTGCGTCCGCAGCGTTCACTGAAGACAAGCAGCTGATTGGCACTTTCTCCGCCAACCTCGAGTTGCTGGATGGGGCGAGCGCCCATCCGGTGCAGGAAGCATGGTGGAAGACGCAGCCGGAAGCCTGGGCGGCCTGCCGCAAGGATCTGCAGCAACCGGCCAAGGCGTTGGTGGCTTACGTGGAATGGGTCGAGGCGCTGCCTGGCAAGCCTGTCTTCGTGGCCATGCCCGCCGGGTTCGATTTCACGTACATGTTCTGGTACATGATGCGCTTTGCGGAGCGCTGCCCGTTCTCATGGTCCGCGCTCGACATCAAGACCCTCGCGTTCGCCATGACCGGCTTGCCGTACCGGAAGAACATCAAGCCGCGCCTGCCGCAACGCTGGTTCGACGACCATCCGCACACCCACGTCGCGCTTGATGACGCCATTGAGCAGGGAGCCCTCTTCTGCAACATGCTGGCCGAGTTGCGCGTCACGCAGGCCGCCATGGCGGCGGCAAAAGAAGATGGGGACGGCACAGGACAAAAAGCCGCCGTCAAACCTGCAAATTAGGTAATCTCCCTCGTTTGACCCGTTTTGCATTGCGTTTCGTTTTCGCGGCCTCTACCATAAGGAACATGGCGACGCCAACGGAGGCGCAGTTGACACTCGATACGTTCTCACAAAAGATCCTGCGCCTTTTGCAGCTTGACGCTCGCCGTTCCGTGCAAGAGATCTCCGACCAGGTCGGCCTGTCTAGCACCCCATGCTGGCGGCGGATCAAGGACATGGAGCAATCGGGTGTGATCCAGCGCTACACCGCGTTGCTCGATCGCGAAAAACTCGGCCTGCACGTGTGCGCGCTTGCGCACATCCTTCTGACCCGGCACACCGAAGGCGGCGTCGAGCAGTTCGAGCGGGAGATCTCCACCTGCCCGGAAGTGACCGAGTGCTACAGCACGACGGGCGAGTCCGACTACATCCTGAAGATTGTTGCGCCCGACATCAAGGCGTACGACAGCTTCCTGCACGAACGCATCTTCAAGATTCCAGCGGTCTCGCAAGTTCGTACCAGCGTGGTTCTGCGGGAAATCAAGTTCGATACCCAGTTGCCGCTGTGAAACGGTGATCGCTTGACGAGCGCGAATCGAATTGCGACCGCACTCGTCCTAGACGAGATCGTGGGGTGCTGCCAAGGTTGAGTGCGGCGCATCGGCCCCCGCGCCGCCGTCCATTGCGCGTGACACGCTCAGATGGCGAACCCCAAGCGTGTCCTTCAACGCCGCGAGATCGAGACGCGCAAGGCGCTGCGTGTCGCTGTCATGAGCGTCGGGCGCATCCGCGGGCAGCACAACCTCGACGTCGAGCCCTGTGCTCAAGTAGTGAAGATTAACTGCCACAACGCGCTCGCCGTGCCCGGCGAGCGCAGCCTCGATTTCGGCGACCACTCGTTCGCGAGGGGGCAAGTTTACCGGCGGTCGCGCCAGCGCATCGTTTTCCGGGTCGACGTGGATGAGCGCATCGAGCACGCGACTGTCAGTCAACACGCGCGAGCGCGCCGACTCTGCAATGTAATGCCCCTCCGACACAGAGATCAGCGGATCAACCAGGATGTGCGCATCGACGAGGGCGAAGTCGCCCATCTTGCGCGTACGTAGTTCGTGAACATCGCGCACACCGGGCGTCGACATCAGCAGCGTGCGGACGTCGTCGGCCGCGGCATCGTCGAGCGCGCGGTCGGATAAATCCTGTAATGCGTCCCAGCCGAACGTCCAGCCCATCCGCGCGACCATGAAACCGACAATCGCCGCGGCAATCGGATCAAGCAGGCGCACGCCTGCCAGACTGCCAATAATGCCAATCGCCACCACCAGTGACGAAGCGGCATCCGAACGCGCATGCCATGCATTCGCAATCAACATGGCGGAACGCACCCGTTGCGCTTCACGCAGCATATAGCGGAATAACGTCTCTTTCGAAACAAGGACGAGCAACGCCACGGCAAGCGCACTGATATGGACTGCGGGAATATCCTGCAAATCGGCCAGGCGCGTGCCGGCGCGCCACAGCATGCCGACCCCCACAGCGATTAACAGCGCACCAAGAAATAGTGATGCAACGGTCTCGTATCGACTGTGGCCGTAATTGTGATCGGCATCCGGTTTGGCACCGCTATGCCGATTGGCGATCAGTACGACAAAATCCGAAACCAGGTCGGCAAGCGAATGCACGCCGTCAGCGACGAGTGCCTGCGAATGAGCCACCACACCAGTGACGATTTGCAGCGCCATCAACACCGTATTGAGCGCAATACTGACGAATGTCGTTTTGCGCGCAACCTGATGTTTTTCTGAGGATTGGCTGGCGAGAGTCGGAGACATGTGAGCAGGTGGCATTTTCAATGCCTCAAATTCTAACCGTCGCCACATGACAAATCGCATAATCCCCTAAAATTCTCTTTTAAATCAGATGCTTATCTAAACGGGACGTATTCGCATTTCGCATAGCCACTGTCTCGGGTCAAAGGCACGCGCAGCAATGAACTCATGTAAAAAAACCGCGCACCTTCTGGTTGCGCGGTTCTCTTGGCCGACCGTAGGCGGAAAGCGCCCGTCGGGGTGCAGCGATTAATGCTGGATCAGAAACTTTTCGCGATCCTGTCCGGCAATCCAACGCGGCGGCTTGCCACGGCCCGACCACGTGCTGCCGCTATCCGGATCACGGTATTTGGGGGCAACGCCAGCACGCGGACGGCCCACCTTCACATTCTTGCCACGACCGCCGCCCAGTTCCGCCAGCGTAATGCCGTAGTCAGCCATCTTCTGCTTGATCTCGTTTAACACTTCCGCGTATTCACGCGACTTTGCTTCTTCGATCTGCTTTTCCAGCTTCTCTCGCTGTGCGAGTAGTTCCTTGTACGAAGACATAGGTTCCCTTGTGGTTTGGTTAAATGGCTACCGGTCTTAAGCCAGCTCGCCGTTTGTAGATGTTCCTGCCTCGGAATTTGCAAGCGAGATTAACACAAAATAGAAAGTAGGGAAAAGCCGAAGTCTTAAATTAAATAATTTTCGTTTCAAAAAATTTCAAGAATCCGCGGAGATATTACGCCGTTCGTTTACATCTTTTTCGCAAGCCGCGGAACAATGAACCGGTCAATTATTGAATTTGAAACTGAATTCCCGAATTATGGAAATTAATATGAATTTTGGATCGGAACATTTCATGAAATGACAACTTCCGAAGTAAACAACCCGTAAAAAAGCGATACTGCGCTTTCCAACCGAAAAATCTCAGTGTTTTCCCGTAATAGTTACGCTTTCGGCGCGTCCATATGTCGCGCCATGCAATCTTCCAGTGCGGAATGCAAGACTTTGACGTCATGCACCGGTTCTTCAAATGCGAATCGCATACGGATACTGCGCGTCTTCAGGTCCGCGCCATAACGGTCCACACCCACCAGTTCAAGATGATTCGGACGCCGCGGGTGCTCCGCGAAGAATGCGAGCAATGCTTTTTCGTCCTCGAATGCGAGCGGTTCAAGCGGATCGAGATCAGTCCCGTTGAGCCAACCCATCGCGCCAAAACCACCGATATAACGCAACCGTTCCGGCGACATCACCCAGAAGTCGAAGTCGCCTAGTGCCAGATAGCGCGCGGCGTCCGGGTGATAACGCAGGTAGCGCTCAGACACCTCGGGCGCGGCCGCAAGTCTCTCGAACGAGCCTAGCAAGGTGACCCGCTGGCCGTTGAGGACGTCGCCGTCGGGCGCGTGCGCAATCAGGAATCCGGCGCGCGGATCGGCGTGCAGGTTACGGGTATGTTCGGCAAGACCGCTCACGAGGATCGTGGGGCGGTGCCGCGCGTCGGGTGCGAACGGCAAGATCGACGGGTAAGGGAACCCCTCCGGCTGGCGCGAATGCGTAGCAAGCGTGCCAGATGCGGCCTGATGCAGAAGATGAAGCGGGGCGTGGGCGGGAATATGCAAGTGGCATCCTCGAAGAGCGAAACGTCAGCCGACACGTGCCGAACCGGCGCGACGCCGCATCAGTCATGAATCAGGACGGTGGGCGCGTACGCAAAGATATTAATTTACCGCGAGCCTGCAGGACCGGGCTTGCCTGGTTAGAATCGGGGCTTCGCTTTCAGGCGGCTTTCTCCTGTCACGCGTTCGAATTGCCGCATGCCGCCAACGCGACCCGCCAACGAGATTTTCGTGTCTGACCGCTCTCCCGACTTGTCCGCGCTTCCCGCTGCTCACCGTAACCTGCCCGCCGCCTCGCTGCGCCGCGCGCGTCTGGCGACCATGGCGGTGTTCTTTGTTGCCGGGATGATGTATGCGTCCTGGGGGGTGCACGTACCGACCGTGCGCGACCGCTTCCATCTGAATCCGGCCATGCTGTCCATTGCCTTGTTCGCCGTGGCGGGCGGCTCGATCACCGCCATGGCGACCAATGCTTCGTGGATTGCCCGCGTCGGCACGCGCCGGGCATGCCTCGCCGGCGGACTCACAATGTCGGTCTGCGCTGCGCTGATCCTCATTGTGCCCGCGTACTGGATGCTGCTGATCGTGCTGGCCATCTTCGGCGCGGGAATGGCCACACTGGACGTGGCGATGAACGCGGAAGCGAGCGCTGTCGAAGAAGCCATTGGCTGGCCCATCATGTCGTCACTGCATGGCATGTTCAGCGTGGGCGGGATGGTTGGCGCGGCGGTCGGCGGCGCACTGCTGTCGCGCGGCATGCCGCCCGCCTTGCATTTGTCACTCGCCGGTGCGCTGGCTGCGCTCGTCCTGTTGATCGCTTGCCCTGCTGTTTTGCCGCATGTCCCGCATCACGAACATCCCGATGCTGCCACGCCGAAGGCCAACCGCTGGCGCTCCCCCGCGCTGTGGGCGCTCGGGGTGACGGCACTGGTCGCGCTGATCGCCGAAGGCGCCATGTACGACTGGGCAACCGTCTATATGCGCGACGTCGTGCTTGCCACGCCGGCGCTGGCA